>NZ_SMJZ01000284.1 GCF_004348345.1 Nonomuraea longispora | reverse complement strand
GCTTCCGGATCGCCGGAGGGGCGGGCCGGAAGGGGTTCGGACGGGAGCGCTGTGCTGGAGTTCCACGCAGTAGGGTCTGCTGCGTGAGCGATACTTCCGCCGAGGACCGGATCTGGACGGTTCCTAACCTGCTGAGCTTCCTGCGCCTCCTGGGCGTCCCCGTGTTCCTCTGGCTGGTTCTGGGGCCCAAGGCGGACGGGTGGGCGATCGGGATCCTCGCGGTCGCCGGGTTCACGGACTGGCTCGACGGGAAGATCGCCAGGGCCTTCAACCAGACGAGCAGGCTCGGCAGGATCATCGATCCGGCGGCCGACAAGCTCTATGTCTTCGCCACCATCTTCGCCCTGTTGCTGCGCGACGTCATCCCGTGGTGGCTGGTCGCGGTCATCGTCGGACGCGAACTCTTCGTCGCGTGTTCCTTCCCCGTACTGCGCAAACACGGCTATAAGGCACTACAGGTGCATTTTCTGGGCAAGGCCGCCATGTTCAATCTCATGTACGCCTTCCCTCTCCTCTTCCTTGCCTCCCACACTGGGTGGTATGCCGATATAGCCCGAATTGTCGGGTGGGCGTTCGCACTATGGGGAACGGGCCTGTACTGGTGGGCGGGGGTGCTGTATGTGGTACAGGTGCGCAGGCTCGTAACCTCGGCCAAGAAGGAGTGATCGGGTGAAGGCGGTCGTCATGGCAGGCGGGGAGGGCACTCGGCTGCGTCCGATGACCGCCAACCAGCCCAAGCCCCTGCTCCCCGTGGCCAACCGCCCGATCATGGAGCACGTCCTGCGCCTGCTCAGGCGGCACGGCATCACCGACACCGTGGTCACCGTCCAGTTCCTGGCCGCGCTCGTGCGCGCCTATTTCGGCGACGGCGACGAACTCGGCATGAACCTCCAGTACGCCACCGAGGACCTGCCCCTCGGCACCGCCGGCAGCGTCAAGAACGCCGCCGACCGCCTCCGCGACGATCGTTTCCTGGTCATCTCCGGCGATGCCCTGACCGATTTTGATTTAACGGACATGATCCGGTTTCACCGCGAGAATGCGGCTCTCGTGACGATCGGGCTGAAACGCGTACCGAATCCGCTCGAGTTCGGGATCATCATCGTCGACGACGAGGGCAGGGTGCAGCGGTTCCTGGAGAAGCCCACCTGGGGACAGGTCTTCTCCGACACCGTGAACACCGGCGTCTACGTCATGGAGCCCGAGGTCCTCGACGCGGTGGCCACCGGAGAGCCCGTCGACTGGTCCTCCGACGTCTTCCCCGCCCTGCTCGCCCGCGGCGCGGCCATCTACGGCTACGTGGCCGACGGCTACTGGGAGGACGTCGGCACCCACGAGAGCTATCTGAAGGCCCAGGCCGACGCCCTGTCCGGCAAGGTCGCGGTGGACATCGGCGGCTTCGAGCTCTCGCCCGGGGTCTGGGTCGCCGACTCCGCCGCGGTCGACCCCGACGCCGTGCTCAAAGGTCCGCTGCTCATCGGCGACTACGCCAAGGTCGAGGCAGGGGCCGAGCTGCGCGAGTACACCGTGCTCGGCAACAACGTGGTCGTCCGCGAGGGCGCCTTCCTGCACCGCGCGGTCGTCCACGACAACGTCTACCTCGGGCCGGGGGCCCACCTGCGGGGCTGCGTCATCGGCAAGAGCACCGACGTGATGGCCGGCGCCCGCATCGAGGAGAACTCCGTCATCGGCGACGAATGCGTCATCGAGGCGGAGGCGTACGTCTCCAGCGGCGTCAGGGTCTACCCGTTCAAGACCATCGAGGCCGGAGCGGTCGTCAACACCAGCGTGATCTGGGAGTCGCGCGGCCAGCGCAACCTCTTCGGCACACGGGGCGTCAGCGGCCTGGTCAACGTCGAGATCACCGCCGAGCTCTGCGTCCGCCTGGCCAGCGCGTACGCCACCACCCTCAAGAAGGGCGAGCACGTCGTCACCTCGCGCGACTGCTCGCTGGCCGCCAGGGCGCTCAAGCGAGCCGTCATCGGCGCGCTCACCGCGGGCGCGATCAACGTGCTGGACCTGGAGGCGGCCCCGCTCCCGGTGGCCCGCTTCCACACCGCCAGGGGTTCGGCGGCCGGCGGGATCGCGCTGCGCACCACGCCGGGAGACCCGCAGAGCGTGGACATCGTCATCATGGACGACCGCGGCGCCGACCTGCCTCCGGCGGCGCAACGCAAGCTGGAGCGGGTCTTCTCCCGCCAGGAGTTCCGCCGTGCCTTCCCCGGCGAGATCGCGGAGCTCGCCTACCCCGCCAGGGCCGTCGAGGACTACACCCACGAGCTGCTGCGCCACGCGGGCGTGACCGGGGTCAAGGACATGAAGGTCGTCGTCGACTGCGCGGGCGGCACGTCCTCGCTGGTGCTGCCCACGCTGCTCGGCCGGGTCGGCGTCGAGGTGCTCACCGTCAACGCCCGCCTCGACGACATCTCGCCCACCGAGACGCTCGCGGGTCGGCGGCGTGACCTGCAGCGCCTGTCCGAGCTGGTCGGCTCGTCGCGGGCGGCCTTCGGCGTCAGGTTCGACCCGGTCGGCGAGCGCATCGCCCTGGTGGACGAGATGGGCCAGCTCATCAGCGAGGAGCGCGCCCTGCTCGTCGTGCTCGACCTGGTCGCCGCCGAACGCAGGAGCGGCCGGGTGGCTCTGCCCGTCACCACGACCAGGGTGGCCGAACAGGTGTGCCGCTTCCACGGCGTGCAGGTGCAGTGGACGTCGACCGCGCTCGACGCCCTCACCTCGGCCGCCGCCGGTCCCGACATGATCTTCGCGGCGGACGGGCGCGGCGGCTTCGTGGTGCCGGAGTTCAGCCCCGCGATCGACGGGCTGGCCGCGTTCCTGCGCCTGCTCGGCCTGGTCGCCCGCACCCGCCTGTCGCTCAGCCAGATCGACGCCAGGATTCCCGAGGTCAAGCTTCTCAGGCGGACGGTGCCGACACCGTGGGCGGCCAAGGGCGCCGTCATGCGCTCGGTCATCGAGGCGGCCGAGGCCGAGCCCGAGGGCCGCCGCATCGACACCACCGACGGGGTGCGGGTGGCCCGCGACGACGGCAGCTGGGTGCTGGTGCTGCCGGCCGCCGCCGAGCCCGTGACCGACCTGTGGGCGGAGGCGTCCGACATGGACGGCGCACAGGCCCTGCTCGAACGCTGGGCCCGCATCGTGGAGCAGGCCGCCACATGACCGCCGGCACGCCGTGGCTGGGCACCGGGAAAACGGGCGGAGCGCGATGTGCGCAGAAGGTCCCGCAAGATCGTAATGTAGAAACGCGCGGCGGCATGGACCGCAGGGCGGGGGCGGCGGTAACTTTGTCTGCGTCCTGACCACAGTCCAGCGCCGCCGTCTTGACCTTTGCCGCTGATCAGCGTAAGTTGCGGCATTCGCAAACTTGAAAAAGCGAAGCGAGGCGCGCTCCAGAGCACCGTCGCCGCGTCTTCGCGGTAGGAGGCCGAGCCGATCGATGCCGAGCGTCTACTGCACGCAGTGCGGGCACGCCAACCCCGAGGATGCCCGTTTCTGTTCCCGCTGTGGGTCACCGCTGACCAGACTCGAGGTCTCCGGGGACACCACGTCGACGATCTCGGTGGCGGGAATCGAGGCGTATGAGGCTGAGACAGGCGACATGCTCCTGGCCGAGCGGGCGCTGGTCGAGCAGCTGCCGCCCGGCGCGGCTCTGCTCACGGTGACCAGGGGGCCCAACCAGGGCAGCCGCTTCCGGCTCGACAAAGACCTGACCACGACCGGGCGCCATCCGGAGAGTGACATCTTCCTCGACGACATCACGGTCTCCCGCCGCCACGTCGAGTTCTACCGCCACCGCGGCGGCCAGTTCTCCGTGCGCGACGTGGGGAGCCTCAACGGCACCTACGTCAACAGGGAGCGGATCGAGGAGGTTCCCCTGCACTCCGGTGACGAGGTGCAGATCGGTAAGTTCCGCCTTGTCTTCCTGATGCGGGGCAACTCCGGGGCATGAGGGGGCGAAGCGGGCGACCGGCGTACGCCGTCTCGTGCCTGGCCATGCGGCAAGGGGAGGAGCGCGCATGACGTCACAGGCGGCACGCTCGCACATGAGCATCGGGGAGGTGCTCGCGCTGCTGCAGGGCGAGTTTCCCGATGTCACCATCTCCAAGATCCGGTTCTTGGAGGGGGAAGGGCTGATCGAGCCCGAGCGCAGCCCGTCCGGCTACCGTAAGTTCACGCACCTGCACGTGGAGCAGCTGCGTTTCATCCTCACCGAGCAGCGTGACCACTACCTGCCGCTGCGGGTGATCAAGGACAAGATGGCGGAGGGCTTCGGCCGCCCGCGAGCCGTCCAGGACAACGACCAGCAGGAGATCAGGCTCAGCAGAGCCGAGCTGATCGAGGCCGCGGGCATCGACGAGGAGACCCTCGACGAGCTGGAGGACTACGGCCTGCTCGCCCCGGTGGCGCGCCGCTACGACGAGGAGGCGCTCACGGTGGCGCGCACCGTCGGCGCCCTGGCCCGCTTCGGCCTGCGCGCCCGGCACCTGCGCGCGGTCAAGGCGGCGGCCGAGCGAGAGTGCGGCCTGGTGGAGCAGACCGTCGCGCCGATACTCAAGCGCCGCGCTCCCGGCGCCATCGGTGAGGCCGACGAGGCGGCCAGGGAGCTTTCCTCGCTCCTGCTCGACCTGCACGCATCCCTTGTGCGCACGGGCGTCCGGTCCGTCCTGGGGCGTTGAGACCGCAGCGAGCTGGGAGGCGGGGGCACATTCCAGGCCCGCCGGGTGTTACGTTGAATTGCAGAAGCCAGTCAGCAGAAGCAACGACCAAATAGCTGTGCCGGGACACCGGTCAGGAATACGGAGCAGCCCGTGTTGCAGATGGAGGTTGTGGGCGTTCGGGTTGAAATGCCCACAAATCAGCCGATCGTCTTGCTGAAGGAGGCACACGGGGAGCGGTTCCTTCCTATATGGATTGGCATGACGGAAGCCACGGCCATCGCCCTGGCCCAGGCAGAGGAGCCTCCCCCGCGGCCGCTCACCCACGACCTCTTCCGAGACGTGCTGAGTGCTCTGGGCGTAGGCCTGCGGGCGGTCAACATCGTCGCTTTGCGTGACGGCATCTTCTTCGCCGACCTGGTGTTCTCCAACGGCGTGGAGGTGAGCGCGCGGCCGTCCGACTCGATCGCGCTCGCCCTGCGCACGGGGGCGCGCATCTTCGCCAGCGAAGAGGTCGTCCAGGAAGCTGGGGTGATCATCCCGGACGACCAGGAAGACGAGGTGGAGAAGTTCAGGGAGTTTCTTGACACGATCACTCCCGAGGACTTCGGCCGGGCGGGGTAGGTATTTCAGTGCATTTACGCTTCACGACGCGCCGAGCCGGATCGTTGACTGAGCATGGTCGCGGTCCTACGGTGCAAGTGAAACCCGTGGCTGCGCTTCACATACCCCCAGATCAGGCCACGGGATGAGAGAAAGCCGGAGGTCCGCGTGGCGGTCAGCAGCGGCGAGGGAAAGACGGCCGGCCAGGAAGATCCGGTGCGGCGCGAGAGCGCGCGGCAGCGTGCCGGGGAGCAGGGCCTGCTCTTCGACGAACAGCCCGCGGCGCTGCCGGGTGACATCGGATACCGCGGGCCGACGGCGTGCTCGGCGGCCGGCATCACCTATCGGCAGCTCGACTACTGGGCGCGCACGGGCCTGGTCGAGCCCACGATAAGAGCCGCGCAGGGCTCCGGCTCCCAGCGTCTCTACAGCTTCCGCGACATCCTGGTCCTCAAGGTCGTCAAGCGGCTCCTCGACACCGGGGTGTCGCTGCAGCAGATCCGCACGGCCGTGCAACACCTGCGTGACCGCGGGGTGGCCGACCTCGCACAGATCACGCTCATGAGCGACGGCGTCAGTGTTTACGAGTGCACCTCTGCCGACGAGGTGATCGACCTGCTCCAGGGCGGCCAGGGCGTGTTCGGCATCGCGCTCGGCCGGGTCTGGCGCGAGGTCGAGGGCTCCCTCGCGGAGCTGCCGGGGGAACGCGCGGCGGCCGAGGACACCGTCCCGGCCGACCACCCCGCTGACGAACTCGCCCGGCGCCGCCGTGCCCGCCGCACCCGGTGAGCACGGCTCCTGACATCCGTACGAACCGGGCGTAGTAACCTGAGGGCAGAAAGGCCGACGACCCCGTGCGGGAGAGTCCCCGGGCCCCTGGGCTCCGGGGCGCCGAAGGAGCAACCCTCCCCGGAATCTCTCAGGCATCCCGTACCGCTCGGGCGAGGCAACTCTGGAAAGCAGGCGCACCCGCCAGGCGCGCCTCACCGACGGTGCAAGCCCCACCGGGGGTGAAGCTCTCAGGTCGCGACCCCCGCGCTTGTCCGGGGTCCGCGCTGACAGAGGGGGAGATCCGGCACACGCCCGCGCCCTGGCGCCGGTCTCCACAGCCTCGGGAGGCATCCCCATGACCGATCTGTCCGCTCCGCCGTTCTCGTCCCGGCACATCGGCCCCTCGGAGTCCGAGCAGCAGCGCATGCTCGAGGCCGTGGGCTTCGAGTCCGTGGCCGACCTGGTCGCGGTCGCCGTGCCCGAGTCCATCAGGGCGAAAGACCGGCTCACGCTGCCCGCCCCCGCAGGCGAGGCCGAGGCCATCGCCGAGCTGCGCGGCCTGGCCGATCGCAACCAGGTGGTCACCTCGATGATCGGGCTGGGCTACCACGACACGGTCACGCCCGCCGTCATCCGCCGCAACCTGCTGGAGAACCCGGGCTGGTACACCGCCTACACCCCCTACCAGCCGGAGATCTCGCAGGGCCGCCTCGAGGCGCTGCTCAACTTCCAGACCGTCGTCTCCGACCTCACCGGCCTGCCCGTCTCCGGCGCCTCGCTCCTCGACGAGGCCACCGCCGCGGCCGAGGCCATGACGCTGGCCCGCAGGGCGGGCAAGTCGAAGAGCGCCGTCTTCGTGGTCGACGCCGACGCGCTGCCCCAGACCAAGGCCGTGCTCGCCACCAGGGCCGAGCCGCTCGGCATCACGCTCGTCGAGCACTCCCTCCACGGCGAGCTGCCCGAGTGCTTCGGCGTGCTCGTACAGTACCCCGGCGCGTCGGGGCGGCTGCGCGACTTCCGCGCCGTGGCCGCCGCCGCGCGCGAGGCGGGCGCCCTCGTCGTGGCCGCCGCCGACCTGCTGGCGCTGACGCTCGTGGCCGCACCCGGCGAGCTGGGCGCCGACATCGCCGTGGGCTCCTCGCAGCGGTTCGGGGTTCCCTTGGGGTTCGGCGGGCCGCACGCCGCCTACATGTCCGTACGCGAGGGCCTGCAGCGGCAGCTGCCCGGCCGCCTGGTCGGCGTGTCCGTCGACGCCGACGGCGACCCCGCCTACCGCCTGGCCCTGCAGACCCGTGAGCAGCACATCCGCCGCGAGAAGGCCACCAGCAACATCTGCACCGCGCAGGTCCTCCTGGCCGTCATCGCCGGCATGTACGCCGTCTACCACGGGCCGGAGGGCCTTCGCCGCATCGCCCGCCGGGTGCACCGCCACGCCGCCGCCCTGGCAGAGGGGCTGCGCGGGCGGGGCCTGGAGGTCGTGCACGCCGAGTTCTTCGACACCGTGCTCGTACGCGTGCCGGGGCGGGCGTCCGCCGTGGTCGCCGCCGCGGCCGAGCGGGGCGTCAACCTCTGGCAGGTGGACGCCGACCACGTCTCGGTCGCCTGCGACGAGAAGACCGGGGCCGCCGAGTTGGCCACGGTGCAGGCCGCCTTCGGGGTCACCACCCCCTGCACCGACGCCGAGGGCACCGCCGACGCGCTGCCCTCCTCGCTGCTGCGCGAGTCCGGCTACCTGACCCACCCGGTCTTCCACAGCCACCGCTCCGAGACCGCGATGCTGCGCTACCTGCGCAGGCTGCAGGACAAGGACATCGCGCTCGACCGGTCGATGATCCCGCTCGGCTCCTGCACGATGAAGCTCAACGCGACCACCGAGATGGAGCCGATCACCTGGCCGGAGTTCGCCGCCGTGCACCCCTACGCGCCCGCCGCCCAGGTCGAGGGCTACCTCGAGCTGATCGGCACGCTGGAGCGCTGGCTGGCCGAGGTGACCGGCTACGACGCCGTCTCCATCCAGCCCAACGCCGGCTCCCAGGGCGAGTTCGCCGGGCTGCTGGCCATCCGCGCCTACCACCGCGCGGGCGGTGAGAGCCGGCGGGACGTCTGCCTCATCCCCTCCTCGGCGCACGGCACCAACGCCGCCAGCGCCGTCATGGCCGGCATGAGGGTCGTGGTCGTGGCCTGCGACTCCGGCGGGAACGTCGACCTGGACGACCTCGACGCCAAGATCGCCAAGCACCGCGACGCGCTGGCCGCGATCATGGTGACCTACCCGTCCACGCACGGCGTCTACGAGGAGACCATCACCGAGATCTGCGCCAAGGTGCACGAGGCCGGCGGCCAGGTCTACGTCGACGGGGCCAACCTCAACGCGCTGGTCGGGCTCGCCAAGCCCGGCGAGTTCGGGGCCGACGTGTCCCACCTCAACCTGCACAAGACGTTCTGCATCCCGCACGGCGGCGGCGGGCCCGGCGTCGGCCCGGTCGCGGTCCGCGGCCACCTGGCCCCCTACCTGCCCGGCCACCC
>NZ_SMJZ01000283.1 GCF_004348345.1 Nonomuraea longispora | reverse complement strand
GGTAGATCTCCCGCCTTCCGCCGTGTCGCCCGTTCCCGCTCGGGCAGGTCAGGGAGGGCTTGCCGGGCGACCGTTCATGTCCGGCTTTTGGGGGGATAGAGCGAAGATGACCTTTCATGTCGATTCGGAGGTCGGGCGGCTGCGCCAGGTCCTCCTCCACAAGCCCGACCTGGCGCTCAAGAGGCTGACCCCCACCACCAAGGACGCGTTCCTCTTCGACGACGTGCTGTGGGTCCAGCGCGCGATGGAGGAGCACGAGGAGTTCCGGCAGGTGCTCACCGGCCGCGGCATCAAGGTGTACGAGCTGGCCGACCTGCTGCGCGAGACCGTCGACATCCCCGAGGCGCGCAAGCACATCCTCGACGCGGTCATCGACGAACGCTGGCTCGGCCCGGCCGCCATCGACGACATCCGCAACACCCTCGACGGCATGGACGCGGCCACGCTGCAGCTCTACCTGACGGGCGGCATCACCAAGGACGAGCTGATCGCCATGGGCTGCGACCCCAAGTCGGTCACCTTCCACACCACGCCCGGCGACGGCTTCATCCTGCCGCCGCTGCCCAACCACCTCTTCACCCGCGACACGTCCTGCTGGATCTACGACGGCGTGTCGATCAACGCCATGCGCAAGAAGGCCCGCATGCGCGAGACGGTCAACATGGAGGCCGTCTACATGTTCCACCCGACGTTCGCCGGCGGCTTCGACCGGCCCGGCCAGGGCGGCTACCACTGCTGGATGCCCGGCCAGGCGGTGGCGCCCGCCACCCTCGAAGGCGGCGACGTCCTCGTGATCGGCAACGGCGCGGTGCTGATCGGCATCAGCGAGCGCACCCGGGCGCAAGCGGTCGAGATGCTGGCGCAGCGGCTGTTCAGAGCCGGCTCGGCGCGCAGGATCGTGGCGCTCGACATGCCCAAGGCTCGGGCGGTCATGCACCTCGACACGGTGATGACGATGCTGGACGTGGGGGTGTTCAGCAAGTACGCGGGGCTCGGGATGTTGCGCTCGTACACGATCGAGCCCGGCGACACCCCCAAGGAGCTGAAGGTCACCGACCACCCGCCGGAGGACATGCACCGGGCCATCGCCCGCGCCCTCGACCTGGACGACATCAAGGTCCTGACCCCCACCCAGGACGTGTACGCCGCCGAGCGGGAGCAGTGGGACGACGGCTGCAACGGGCTGGCGCTGGAGCCCGGCGTGGTCGTCGCCTACGAGCGCAACACCACCACGAACAACTTCCTGCGCGACAACGGCATCGAAGTGATCACCATCAGGGGCAGCGAGCTCGGCCGGGGCCGGGGCGGGCCCCGCTGCATGAGCTGCCCGCTCGAGCGGGACTCGGTCTAGGAGGGCCTGATGCGGGTCATCGTCGCTCTGGGCGGCAACGCCGTGCTCGAACGCGGCCAGAAGGCCGACGCCGACGTACAACTCGCCAACGTGCGCACGGCCGTCAAGACGCTCGCCCGGCTGGCCGTCGATCATGAACTGGTCATCACCCACGGGAACGGGCCGCAGGTCGGCATGCTGGCGCTGGAGAGCGCCTCGGACCCCGGCCTGAGCAGGCCGTACCCGTTCGACACGCTCGTCGCGCAGACGCAGGGCATGATCGGCTACTGGATGCAGCAGACCCTGCAGAACGCGCTGCCTGGGCGGCAGGTCCTCTCCATGGTCACGCAGACGCTGGTGACGGCCGTCGACCCCGCCTTCGATCAGCCGGCCAAGTTCGTCGGCCAGGTCTACGACCAGGAGGAGGCCGAGAAGCTGGCCGCCGAGTACGGCTGGACCGTCGCGCAGGACGGCCCGCACTGGCGTCGCGTCGTGCCCTCCCCCACGCCGCGGCGCATCGTCGAGACCCGGCTGATCCGCAAGATGATCCGCGAGGGCGTGGTCGTCATCTGCGCGGGCGGCGGCGGCATCCCCGTCGTCCGCGACGAGTCCGGCCGGCTGATCGGCGTCGAGGCGGTCGTGGACAAGGACCTCACCGCCGCGCTGCTGGCCGAGTCGCTCGAATGCGACGCGTTCCTGATCCTCACCGACGTGCCCCGCGTGCTGCGCGGCTTCGGCACGCCGCAGGAGACGGAGATCGCCCACACCACGCCGCACGAGCTGCGGACCATGGAGTTTCCCGCCGGATCGATGGGGCCGAAGGTGGACGCCGTGTGCCGCTTCGTCGAGAACACCGGCGACATGGCCGCCGTCGGGAAGCTTGACCAGGCCGAACGCATACTCGACGGCTCAGCGGGCACGATCGTCACACCCAACGGCAGGTGGCCGCTGACGAGCACGCTGTAGGGGGTGTCGGATGGCACTGGCCCAACGGCTCCTGCGTACCAAGCCGACCGAACGCATCGTTGCCGAGGGTGGACGGGGCGAGGGCGGTGAGCTGCGGCGCACGATGTCGCTGTGGCAGCTCACCCTGTTCAGCGTGGGCGCCACGCTCGGGACCGGCATCTTCGTGATCCTCGGGCAGGCGGTGCCCAAGGCGGGGCCCGCGGTGGTGGTGTCGTTCGTGCTGGCCGCCTTCACCGCGCTGCTCTCCGCCCTGTCCTACGCCGAGCTGGCCGGGACGATCCCGGTTTCCGGCTCGTCCTACTCGTACGCGTACGCGACGCTGGGCGAGCTGGTGGCCTGGGTCTGCGGCTGGTGCCTGATGCTGGAGTACGCCGTGTCCGTGGCGGCGGTGTCCGTGGGCTGGGGCGAATATCTCAACTCGTTCCTGCGGTCGCTGGCCGGCTTCACCCTGCCCGACGCGATCACCCGCTCCCCCGGCCAGGACGGCGGCGTGGTCAACGTCACCGCGATCCTCATCGTGCTGCTGGCCACCTGGCTGCTGCTCCACGGGGCGTCGGAGAGCGCCAGGGCCAACGCCGTGTTCGTGCTGATCAAGATCGCGGTGCTGCTGTTCTTCTGCGCGGTGGCGTTCACCGCGTTCAGGTCGGGCAACCTCGCGCCCCTCGCCCCGATGGGGGTGGCCGGCATCACCGCAGCCGCCTCCCAGGTGTTCTTCTCGTACATCGGCTTCGACGCCGCCTCGACCGCCGGTGAGGAGGCCAAGAACCCCAGGCGCGACCTGCCCCTCGCCATCGTCTTCTCGCTGGCCATCGTCACGCTCGTCTACGTGCTCGTGGCCCTGGCCGCCGTCGGCGCGATGCCGTGGACGGAGTTCGACCCCGACAGCACCGAGGCCAGCCTGGCCTACATCGCCGACCTGGCCATGGGCGCCACCTGGCCCGGCCTGATCGTCTCCTTCGGCGCGGTCATCGCCATCGCCAGCGTCGTGCTCACCGTCATGTACGGCCAGACCCGCATCCTGTTCGCGATGTCGCGCGACGGGCTCATCCCGCGCGTGTTCCAGAAGGTCGACCCGCGCCGCCAGGTGCCCGTCGCCAACACCTTCATCGTCGCCCTGTTCATCTCGGTGCTGGCCGGGCTCGTACCGCTGGGGCAGCTCGCGGAGGCGACCAGCATCGGCACGCTGTTCGCCTTCGCCATCGTGAACGTCGGCGTGCTCGTGCTCCGCTACCGCAGCCCCGAGATACCGCGCAGCTTCCGCGTGCCGTTCTTCCCTGTCACGCCGGTGCTCGGAGCGATCTTCTGCCTGCTCGTCATGGCGGGGCTCGCGGGGGTCACCTGGCTGGCGTTCGCCCTGTGGATGCTGGTCGGCCTGGCCTGCTACTTCCTGTACGGCTATCGCCATTCGCGGCTGAATGCCGAGGTGGGCTGAATGAAGCTGGAGAACGTGCTGGCCGGATACACGTCCGGGTCGCGGGCCAGGGACGGGCTCGCGCTGGCCGTCCTGCTCAAGAATCAGGCGGGCGGGCGCCTGACGGTGGCGACCGTGCTGCCCCCCGTCTGGTCGCCGCCCGGACCCGCCAGGGCCGAGGAGACCGCCTGGCGCGCCTACCTCGCCGAGCAGGCGTCCGCGACGCTCGCGCAGGCCCGCGAGCTGGCGGGAGAGGACGCCGAGTACATCAAGCACACGCACAGGGGCAGCGGGCGCGGCCTGGTGGAACTGGCCCGCAGGCGTGGCGTGAACGTCGTGGTGATCGGCTCGGCCCCGGGCGGCGGCAGGGGCCGCATCTCCCTGGGCAGCACGGCCGACCAGTTGCTGCACTCATCCTCCGTTCCCGTCCTGCTCGCTCCCCGCGGTTACGGCGAACGGCCGCCCGCGGCCTTCGCGCGCCTCACCGTCGCCTACCGCCGCGGCCCCGGCGGCGACGCGGCGGTCAAAGACGCGGCCAGGGCGGCCGCGAAGCTCGGCGTCGCCCTGCGGCTGGTCACGCTGGTGGTCAGCAGCGGCAGGCGGGCGCGGGTCGAGAAGGAGATGCTCGCACGCATGCGCGACCAGGCCGCGACCGACCTGCGGACGGCTGCGCGGGGGCCTCGGCGGAGGTTGTCCGTGGAGGCCGAGGTGCTGGAGGGCCGGAGTGTGGCCCAGGCGCTCGGCGCGACCTCGTGGCTCGCCGGCGAGATGATCATATGCGCTTCCAGTGCCACCGGGCCACTCAGACGGGTCTTCCTCGGCGACACGTCCATAAAGATCGTCAAGGCCTCGACATGTCCCGTCATGGTGCTCACCCGCCAGACGTGAGTGGGCACGCTCCCTCGTCAAACTATGACGAAGTACCGACATTACTGTGACATCAGGGACGTTTGTGGCGATTCCTAACGGACCGGATTCGGCATCTTTTTTCCAATCAGCTTGACCTGGGGCGTCCACCCCTTTACCGTCACTGTGCGTAACCGCACTGCGCGGCGTTACCGGGGTAAACCCCGGCCGTGGCTACCGATGGTGCCGAGCATGGCACCAGACCCCCCGGTGGCCGGGCCATACGCCGCAAGGGAGCACAATCTACTGAGAGCGATACATACGAGAGCCGGGGGGCCACACGATGCCGTCTGAATACGCAAAGTCGCTGGGTGCACGACTCCGCGCCATCCGCACCCAGCAGGGCCTGTCCCTGCATGGAGTCGAAGAGAAGTCGCGTGGCAGGTGGAAAGCCGTAGTCGTGGGCTCTTATGAGCGCGGCGACCGGGCTGTGACCGTGCAGAAACTTGCCGAACTTGCCGATTTCTACGGGGTGCCCGTCTCCGAGTTGCTGCCGGGCGGCGCCGCCCCCAGCCCGCTCGGGCCGACACCCAAGCTTGTGATCGACCTGGAGCGCCTGGCGACTCTGCCGAAGGAGAAGGCGGGCGCGCTGGCCCGTTACGCCGCGACGATCCAGAGCCAGCGTGGCGACTACAACGGCAAGGTGCTGTCGATCCGCCAGGAGGACCTGCGCTCCCTGGCCGTGATCTACGACAAGTCGCCCAGTGAGCTGACCGAGGAACTCATCAGCTGGGGCGTTCTCGACGCCGAGGCTCGCCGGGCCGTCGAGTCGTTCTGAGATCGATTCCTCAGGGATTGCTCGTTTCGAGGTCACCCGTCCGAGGCATGTGGGCTCGCCGCACACCGGCGAGCCCATCGGCCTTCCCTCGGACCCCCGCTCCACCCGGCCGCACCCCGGCCGGCAACGGCAGTGCCGACCATGGGCGACCGCGCCACGACAGCGCGGACGTGCAACGAATGTGGCCCCGGTATGCGGCATCCGCCCGCGGATGCGCCCGGCGGGAGCGGGAGGCCCGGCAGAGTCGTACCAGCCGGTAAGACGCGTCCACGCCTCTCCAATGCCGGCTGAGCTCCGGAGAAGCCCGGCTGTGAGGCCGGGCGAAGAAGCCGGAGAACCGGGCGGAGGTCGTGCGGACGCGGGCGTGAACCAGCACGGTGCGGCACCCGGAGGGACCGGTCGACGCCGCGACCGGGAAGCCGTGAGCCCCGAGTGAGGTGTCAGCCTGCCAGCGGGACGTCCGCGGGAAGCTGCGGCTGGCCGGGGAGGCCGAGCAGGTCTTCGACGGTGCAGACGAAGGTCTCCGCCTCGGCCAGGATCTCGTCGGCGTCGGCCGCGCTGATCTTGCGGACCATGCCGGCCTCGGCGGCGGCCCGCTTGGCGGCGCTGGCCGCGAAGTAGGCGGCCCACTCGGCCAGGTGGGGCTCAACCTCGGGGAGCAGCTCCCATGCGCTGCGCAGGCGCCGCCTGCGGCCCTCCGTGGGCCGTGGACGGGCGGCCAGGATCGCCGCTGCGGCCCTGAGAGCGGCGAGGTGGGCGGCCACATAGCGGGATGCCGGGGTGCGGGCGCCGCTCGCCTCCGCCAGGCAGGAACGTGAATCGGTCAGGTGTGCCCGAACCGCAGCCGACAGCCGGGGCCCGGGCGTTTCTCTAGGCCGTGGTGCCATCTTGCGCGCCTCCTTCGGAGTCGTGGGCAGGCGGCCGGCGTTCCGCCGGTGGAGTCAACATTCGCAGACGCCACCGACATTTCCGCCGGGCTGGCCGGACGAGGAGCTTCCCCTCTCCCCGTCCGGCCAGGACACGCCCGCTCGTCTCCGCCGACGACGAGGACGCGCCCTTCGCCCGTGGAGCCTGGCCGCAGGGATCGCTCGGGAAAGCGAACCACCCGCGACCAGGCCCAGGTGACGCTGAGCCGCGAGCCTCACCGCCACTGGATCGAACATAATTTCGATCACCTTCGGTGTCAACCGAATCCACGAACACAGGTTCGATGACCATGGATGGGACCATGGACGGAAAGGCCCCGCGGCGCCGGACGCACACAGAACCCAACAAAGGATCCACACAGAAGGACCCGCCGGAAGGATCTCGTCAGAAAAGGCCCGTACACGCAAGGCCGCCGCCGCCACGGACGGGCGCGGCGGCGGCTCAGGGCCGGAAAGGACGTCAAGACGGCCAGCAGGCCGTCAGAAGGCCGTCAGGAGGCGGAGATCGCTCCTGACGGGCAGAGGGTCACGGCGCGGCGCACGGCCTCCTCCTGGCCTTCGGGCGCCGTCTCACGCAACAGCACCACCGTGCCCTCGTCCTCGCTCTGGTCGAACACCTCCGGCAACGTCAGCGCGCACATGCCGGCACCGATGCACACCGTGGTGTCTGCCTTGATCTTCATGATGACCTACCAAGTGACAGGGAGGCGGTGCACTCCATAGATGGTCATGTCCGAGCGCATCGGCACCTCCTCGGGCGTTACCGCCAAGCGTAGGCCAGGCAGGCGCCGCAGCAGCGCAGGGTAGGCGATGCGCATCTCCGCCCGGGCGAGCTGCTGGCCGAGGCACTGGTGGATGCCGTGGCCGAAAGCCAGGTGGCCCCCGGTCGGCCGGGCGAGGTCGAGGCGGTCGCCGTCGGGGAAGCGGGAGGGGTCGCGGTTGGCGACGGGCACGTGCACGCCGACCATCTCCCCCTCCTTGATGAGGTTGCCCGCGATCTCGACGTCCTCCGTCGCGACCCTGAACGGACCGAGGTGGATGATGGACAGGTAGCGCAGCAGTTCCTCGACGCCGTTGTCCACCACCGACGGGTCGTCGCGCATGGCGGCGAGCTGATCGGGGTTGGTGAGCAGTGCGTACGTCCCCAGCCCCAGCATGTTGGCGGTCGTCTCGTGACCTGCGACCAGCAGCAGGAACCCGACCCCCGTCAGCTCCTCGTCGTCCAGCTCCCCGCCCTCGATGAGCCCGCTCAGCAGGTCGTCGGCCGGCTCCTTGCGCTTGCGCTGGATGAGCCCGTGCAGGTAGGCCGTGACCCGGCCGAGCGCCGCTATCACGTCGTCGGCCTTGGTCTCCAGGTTGACCAGGAGCTTGGAGTCCTCCTGGAACTGGCCGCGGTCCTCGTACGGCACCCCGAGCAGTTCGCAGATCACCAGCGACGGGATCGGCAGCGCGAACGCCTCGACGAGGTCCGCGGGCCCGCCGGCGGCCTCCATGTCGTCGAGGCAGGAGTTGGTGATCTCGTGGATCCTCGGCTCCAGGGCCTTCATCCTGCGCACGGTGAACTGGCCGGTCAGCAGCTTGCGGTAGCGCGTGTGCTCGGGCGGGTCCGTACGAAGGAAGAAGCCCCGCGGCACCCCCCGCCTGCTGCGCTCCTCGACCAGGTCGAGCCTGGAGGGGATCGGCGGGTGCATCTTCTCCGCCAGGTTGCTGAAGCCAGGGTGGGCCAGCACCGCGCGGGCCTCCGCGTAGCCGGTCACCAGCCAGCCGACATGGCCGTCGGCGTACGTCAGACGGTGCATCGAGGCCCGTTGCCGCAGCTCCGCGGCCTCGTCCGGCGGGTCGAACGGGCGCTGCCTCGTCATGGGCAGGGTGAGGTCGGACATGTCTCTGCTCCTTTCCGAGCGACTCCTCCAGAAAACATCATCCAATGCAAATCTGCAACAAGTGAAAACTGTAATGGCATGCAGTATAGTTCCGGCATGGTGGGACTGCGGGAGCGCAAGAAGCAGCGCACGCGCCGGGCGCTGATCGAGTCCGCGCTTCGGTTGTTCGACGAGAAGGGCTTCGAGGAGACCACGCTGGCGGAGATCGCCGCGGGGGCCGACGTGTCGACGCGCACTTTCTTCAGCTACTTCGCGAGCAAGGAGGACGTGGTCTTCTACGACACGCACGAGCGCATGGAGCTCGTGCGGTCGTTGCTGGTCCGCGCGGATCCCGGGATGTCACCCGCCGACCTGCTGATCCGTGTCGTCGAAAGCTCACTCGCCTGGTCGAGCGCGCAGGAGGAGCTCACCTTCGAGGACGCCGAGCTGCGGCTGCGGCTCATCCTGACGGAGCCGACGCTGCAGGCGCGGGCGCTGACGGTGCTCTTCGACACCCAGCTCACAGCGGCGCAGGCGCTGCACGAGGCATACGCCGACGAGCTGAGCCTGATCGAGGCGTCCGCCGCGGTGGGCGCGCTGTTCGGGTCGGTGAAGCTGGCGGTGATCGCCAACCTGGAGAGCAACCGGTCCCTGGAGCAGATCTGGGACACCGTGCGCCGGGCCACCGACGTCGCGCTGGCCGGGCTGCGCTCGCTCGGCTAGCCCCGTTTTCCGCACATGAGTGATCTTCAGCGGAGGTCTCGTGGATCGATGTCGAGGAGATCCAGGAGATGGAGTTGGAGGTCGGTGGGTTGCGGGATGGTCGGGGGTGACTGGCCGGTGCC
>NZ_SMJZ01000282.1 GCF_004348345.1 Nonomuraea longispora | reverse complement strand
GCAACAAGCCCTCATGGGCGGCGAGAAAGCACCCTCCGAACGCGTCATCGAAGACAACCGCGCCGTCTCCGGCCACGAATACCGGCTGCAGACCGACGGCGAACACCCGATCACCAGCCTGGCCGCCAACCGCTGACCACCACCGAGCCGGCGGTACGGCCCTACGGAACAGCCGGGCGCGGCAGAGCGCCCGGCCGTTCCGCCGTGCCGGGCCCGCGGTCCGTGCTAGTGGTGGTAGGCATGGATCACCGCGTGCCCCCTGCCGCGCCCGATGATCCACTTGTTGATCGGCGTCGTGACGACGAACGCGACCAGCAGCGAGAACGCCAGCGCACCCCAGAACAGCAGCGTGGCGAGCCCGGCGTCCATGGCGCCGGGGATGATCAGCATGACGCCGTTGTCGACGATCTCCATGATCAGGATCGACACGGTGTCGGCGGCCAGCGCGAGCCGCAGCGCGCTGCGCCACGTCAGGCGTGCCCGGATCAGGCCGCGCATGGTGAGCGCGTAGCCGAAGACGAACGCCAGGACGACGGCCAGCAGGATGCTGGGCAGGGTGTGCCAGCCCAGCGCGGTGGCGATCACCATGCCGAGCACCTCGCCGATGGCGCAGCCGGTGAGGCAGTGCAGCGTCGCCGACGCCGCAGTTCCCCACGTCACCCGCACCGGCTGCGCGTCCTGATGCGTTCCGTCCTCGGCGCTCGTGTTCCCGCACCTCCCCGATCACTGGCACCGCTGCTACCCACGCGGCTCCGGCTCCAACCGCGGGGGCGGGACGACGGGCCGGGCGGCTACCCGCGCGCGAGGCGGTCGGACAGCCGCTCCGCCGTCTTGCGCAGTCGCGCCGCGATGGCCTCCGCCTGCGGGCGTATCCGTGCGGCCGGACCGGCGACGACCAGGGCGGCGACCACCTTCCCCGAGGCCCCGCGCACCGCCGCGCCCGCCGCGCACACCCCTGCGACCGACTCCTCCAGGTTGAAGGCGACGCCGCTCTCCCTGATGGTGTCCCGCTCGGCGAGGATCGTCTTCCCCGAGGGAGTGGCGAGCTCGCCGCGCTCCTTCAGGAACGACGTGAGCTCGTCGGCGCCGAGGTCGGCGAGGAACAACTTGCCCATCGACGTCGTCAGCAGGGGACGGCGCGAGCGCAACGGGACGGCGTAGCGGATCTCCTGCGCCGACTCCACCTGGTCGATCACCACGAGGTTGTCCCCGGAGCGCACCGCGAGCTGCGCCGTCTCGCCGGTGTCGGCCGCCAGCCGTTCGAGCTCGTCGTGGGCCAGCCGTTCGAGCGGGTGGTCGCCCAGCGGCATGGTCAGCAGCTCGATGCCCGGCCCGAGGAAGAGCAGACCTGCCCGCTCGTACAGGTAGTCGGTGGCCAGCAGTCCCTGGGTCAGCGTGTGGACCGTGGACTTCGGGATGCCGACCATACGCGCCAGCGCGGACAGGGTGACGCCCTCCGGACGGGCGGCGACGGTTTCCAGGATGACGACCACGCGGGACACGGTGGGATGCGGTCTCGGCGGCACGTGCTCACCGGCCTTTCCTGCGGTGATCTGCGGTGATCTGCGGTGATCGGTTTTCCTAGCCGCAGTCTAGTCACGCTCCACGCCGATGCCGCCCGTCACGCGGTGCCGTCCACCACGCCGCCCTGGGCGCGGATGACGTCGCGCACCTCACCGACCGGCACCTCCCGTACGTCACCGAGTCCCGCACGGGCGGCGAGCGCGGCCGCGGTCCCCGCCGCCTGGCCCGTCGCCATGCAGGTGCCGATGACCCGCGCGGACCCGTTCGCCTCCCGGTCCGACGACAACGCCCGCCCGCAGACCAGCAGGTTGCGCACGTGACGCGGGACGAGTGCGGCATAGGGGATGTCGTAGGAGCGCCCGCCCTCGATGGGGACCCGCTTCTGGTAGGTGCCGCTGCCGTGGATGTCGACGTGGTGGCCGCCCTTGGCGACGCCGTCCGCGTGTTTGCGGCCGCGCAGCGCGTCGGCGCCGCTCAGCGTGTGCTCCCCGGCCACCCGCCTGGTCTCCCTGATCCCGACCTTCGGTCCCGCCCCGGCCAGGTGGGCGCCGGCGAAGCCGGGCAGGTGCTTGCGTACGAAGCCGATGGCGGCGCGGACCTGCCCGGTGAGCGTGGCCAGCGCCTCGCCCATCGCCCGGGCGTCCATCGCGTCGATGCCCGACACCCTCGTCGTGTTCAGCCCGAGCTCGCGCCGCGCCAGCGAGGTCGGCCACATCCACATGCCGGTGGTGGGGTACAGGCTGCCCTGCTCGATCGCGGTGCCCATGAGGGAGCCGGGGTCCTCGGCGCTCATCGCGACGAACGGCAGGCCGGACGCGTGCACCCGCTCGGCGCACTCCGCCGGTGTCTTGCCGATCACGGGGTTCTGACCGAGCATGAACTGCTCGGGATTGTCGCGTACGAACTGCAACAGCGGCCCGAAGTCGACGCCGCCCATGCGGAACGTCAGGCTGACCGGCTGGAACCCGCCGTGCACGTCGCCGCGCTCCAGCCGCGCGCCCGCCAGCTCGGACACCGAGCCGTCCCCCGAAGCGTCCACCACGACGTGCGCCGTCAGCGTTGACCGCGTCCCGGCCCGGTCGAGCACGCTCACCGCCGCGGGGCCGCCGTCGGCCGTCTCGACGGCGATCACCAGGCTGGAGGGCAGGAAGGTCACCGAACGGACGGCGAGCTGCTCGACCACGGCGATGCGCATCGCCTCCGGGTCGACGCAGGTGCCCCACGTGGTGCGCCAGTCGAACAGGTCGCCGACATAGCCGTCGAGGGACGCGCAGCTGTCCAGCAGAGAATCCAGCGGGCCGCCGACGATGCGCTCGCCCAGGCTGTTGCGAGTGCCGAGCAGCGGCAGCCCGCCGACCAGCTCCCCACCGGGGTACGGCGAGGCCTCCACCAGCGCTGTGCGCGCGCCGTTGCTCGCCGCCGCGAGCGCCGCGGCGACTCCGGCCGCGCCCGCGCCGACCACGATCACGTCGAAGGTCATGGGTGTTCCTCTCGTCCTCGTACGTATGCCAAGGCCGCGCCCTCAGCGGCATGGCGGGTTTCCGGCAGCAGGTGGGCGGCCCACGCCGACACCGCGTAGACCACGGTGATGTACGCCGCCACCAGCCACGGCTCTCCTCCTGCCGCCGCCACCAGCGCGCTGGCCACGAACGGCGCGGTGCCGCCGATGAGCGCGGCGGAGAACTCCCGCGACAGGGCGATGGAGCTGTAGCGCACCTGGGGACGGAACAACTCCGCGTAGAAGGCGGGCTGCGGGCCCAGCAGCGCGCCGTCGCCGATGCCCAGCATCGCGATCACCGCGACCGCGATGAGCAGCGCGGAGCCGGTGTCGAGAAGGAGGAAGAAGGGGAAGGAGATGGCCGCGCAGAACAGCGCGCCGCCGACGTAGACCGGCTTGCGGCCCACCCGGTCCGACAGCGCCCCGAACAGCGCGGGCGTCACCATCCGCACGCACGTGGCGGCGGTGACCGCCATCAGCGCCGAACTCTCCGGTGCGCCGACGGTGTCGGCGACGTACGAGAGCACGAACACCGCGGGCACGTAACCGGCGATGTTGGGGGCGAAGTTCGCCACGAAGGCCAGAAAGAGCGTGCGCCGCGACCCGCGCAGGGCCTCGGCGAGCGGGGCGCGCGTGACCTCGTTGGCCTCGCGTACCCGCTGGAAGGCGGGGGTCTCGGCGATTCTCGTCCGGATGTAGATGCCCACGCCGGCGACCAGGAAGCTGGCCAGGAACGGGATCCGCCACCCCCAGGACAGGAAGACGTCGTCCGGCATCGAGGACACGGCGGTGAAGCTCCCGGAGGCGAGGAGAACTCCCGCCGCGTTGCCCGCCACCGGAAAGCTGCCCCAGAAGCCGCGGTTGTGGCGGCCCGCGTATTCGGTCGTCATCAGCGCGGCGCCCGCGTATTCCGCCCCGGAACCGACCCCTTGCAGGATCCTGAGCAGCACGAGCAGGATGGGCGCCGCCATGCCGATGCTCTCGTAGGTCGGCAGCAGGCCGATCAGCGTGCTCGCCGTGCCCATCAGCCCCAGCGTGACGAACATCATGGTACGGCGCCCGATCCGGTCGCCGAAGTGGCCGATGACCACGCCGCCCACCGGCCGGAAGAAGAACCCGACCGCGAAAGTCGCGAACGACGCGAGGGTCGCGGTCGTACCCATGCCGTCGGAGAAGAAGACCTTGTTGAAGACCAACGCCGAGGCCAGCCCGTACAGCCCGAAGTCATACCACTCCAGGGCCGTGCCGATGGTGCTGGCGACGACCACCCGTCTTTTCATGGCACACCGTCCATAATGATGGACACTAGTTCAGCATTACGGACGATTCTGGGTGTGCCGGAGAACACCTGTCAAGGTGCCGACGTGGTCGAGCCCGATGACCCACCTGACCATGAGGTGCGGCAGGAACACCAGAACGGTGCCCCCGACCAGCAGGAATCGCGACGAACCCGGCCACGATGAGGACGCCGATCCCCAGGGCGGCGTAATCAGCCATCGCCGCCGAGCCGAGCAGCGCGGCCAGCCAGTAGCCCAGGCTTCCCCATCCCGTCGCCAGGAAGAAATAGGCCCCCACCGACTGGAGGCCGTGCGTCCCGCGTTACATGCCGCCGTTCACGAGAGCCGGCAGGCGTTCACCGCGTGCGGCGCGAGCACCTGCGAGTCCTCCAGGATCTCGATGCAGAAGGCCTCGACGAGCGAGTTGCAGGCGCTGACCCTGGCCGGCGTCGACGCGTAGCCGTTCTCGTTGAGGTAGGCGAGGCAGTCGTCCGGCGACTGCTGCACGACTCGCTGGACGCCCGGCGAGACCGACCCGGCGGCCGCCTGCGCCGGCAGGGCGGACGTGCCCATCGCGAGTGCGGCCAGGGTCCCGGAAATCGCGACGACCTTCAGAATGCGCATGACAGGCGAGCTCCTTTGTCACTGCTTCGACATCCGGCCGCGCCACAGGTGGCCGAACCGGCGGGTACGGTGCAGTCTTGTCTCGCCTGGAGGGAATCGCCAGGGCGTGCGCCGGACAGCGACCGGACACCCGCCGGACGCGTCCCGGGTCCGCGCGGGAACTCGGCGGCAGGTTCAGGCGCTGGCGGCCGCGCGCCAGCGGGCCAGGATGCTCTCGTCGTCGGTGCTGCCGTGCCAGGCGGCTCCCTCGGGAATCACGTACGGGAGCCAGGTCGCGTAGTCGGGAGCGTCGGGCGCGATGTCGCGCGTGCCGTCCACCCGGGTGCCGTCCGGCAACACGCTCGACTCGGGTACGCGCAGGACTCCGCCGGCCAGCATGATGGCGGTCATGAGCGCGTCCCTCCCGTCTCACCGGTCACCGATCCTCCCCTCAGAATAGCGCGCGCGTTCAGCAGGGCAAGGAAATCCGCTCAGCCCAGCCCGTACCGGCCGGAAATCCACAGGTAGGCGCGCTGAGCGGCGTGCTCGTCCCCGAATAAGCGGATCAGGCGGCGGGCTCGTCCGGTGAGCACGCAGGCGAAGGCTTCGGCGTAGAGCTCGGCAGGGTCCTCCCGGAAGGGCGGCGGCAACTGCGGCGCGCGCGACGCGTGCAGGTGGGCCCAGAACGCCCCGCGCGACGGCAGGCCTTCCAGGTGGTCGGTGGCGTGCCCCAGTTCGTGCCCGGCCACGCTGACCGACGGGGACGGCACGCTGCCGACGCCGACGCGGCGCCGGCCGGGGTCGTAGACGCCGGCACTGCGCTCCCAGCGGCCCTGCTGGAACGGCAGCGCGACACCGCGAAGGGCCTCGAACCCGGGCAGGTCGGGCACGGCGCCCGGCCCGACCACGATGCCGCCGTCGAGGTGTGCGGCCAGCCGGACCCCCAGGGCCCGCGGCACGGCGGACAACGTCATGACGGCCAGGAGCGACTCGGCGGGCGGGAAGGTGCCGGGTTGCCAGGCCCGGGTCAGGCGGCGCTCGAGCGCACCCACGTGGAGCCAGCCCGGCCGCCCCCTGCTCTGGCCGGCCAAACCCATCTCCCCCGGTGTCCACGCTGCACGACCGCCCGGCCGTGCCCTCAGCCCGGTGGCGAGAGCCGTCGACCGCGATCAATGTCGATGATCGCAAAGAACTTTAGCGAGGGTTGCGGTGCCGCGCATCCGGGCCTGCCGCGTACGGCCGCGGCGGAGGGCTCCTGACCTCGCGGACGCCATGGCGGAGTGGGCTTCCGGATCGCTTCTGCGAGGGAATCCCGGGATTTTCCCTGGAATGCGCGGAGAGTATGGTGAGGGTTGTGACGACGTTCCGGATCAGCGAGGCCGCGGCGCTGCTCGGGGTCAGCTCCGACACGGTACGCCGGTGGGTGGACGCCGGCCGGCTGGCCGCCGATCGCGACGAGCACGGGCATCGGCGGGTCAACGGCGCCGACCTGGCGGCCTTCGCCCGTTCGCAGGTCGAGAGCGACGGCGAGGGCGGCCGTTCCTCGGCGCGCAACCGCTTCCGCGGGATCGTCACCGAGGTGCTCCGCGACGCGGTGATGGCGCAGGTGGAGATCGCCGCAGGGCCGTTCCGCGTGGTGTCGCTGATGAGCCGCCAGGCCGCCGACGAGCTGGGCCTGGAGCCGGGGGTGGTGGCGGTCGCCGTGATCAAGTCCACCAACGTCGTCGTGGAGATCCCCGGTCACGAGCGTGTGGCCGGTCACGTGTGAGGAGCGCTCCTGTGGTGTTCAGACGTCTTCCCCGATGGGCGATCGTCCTGCCCGTCGCGCTCGCGCTGGCGGGGCTGCCGGGTTGCGGTGGCGGCGGACCGGCCGCGTCCGCCGGCGGGGGCTCGAAGGAGGTGACGGTGTTCGCGGCGGCGTCGCTGACCGAGACGTTCACCACGCTCGGCAGGACCTTCGAGGCCGCGCATCCGGGCACCACGGTGCGGCTCAACTTCGGCTCCAGCGCCACGCTCGCCCAGCAGATCGTCCAGGGGGCGCCGGCCGACGTGTTCGCCTCGGCCAGCCCGGCCACCATGAAGACGGTCACCGACGCCGCACTCGCGGGCTCGCCCACCACGTTCGTACGCAACAAGCTGCAGATCGCCGTGCCCGCCGGCAACCCGGCCAAGGTCGGCGAGCTGAAGGACCTGGCCGATCCCCAGGTGAAGGTGGCGCTCTGCGCCGAGCAGGTGCCGTGCGGCGCCGCGGCGGTCAAGGCGCTCGGCGCGGCCGGCCTCCAGGTCACCCCGGTCACCCTGGAGCAGGACGTCAAGGCCACCCTCACCAAGGTCGAGCTCGGCGAGGTCGACGCGGCCCTCGTCTACAGGACCGACGTGATGGCCGCCGGCGACGACGTGCGGGGCATCGCCTTCCCCGAGGCCGACCAGGCGGCCAACGACTATCCGATCGCCGTCCTGGCGCAGGCCCCGGCCGGTGACCTGGCCCGCCGGTTCGTCGACCTGGTGGTGTCGCGGCAGGGCCGGGACACCCTGACCGAAGCCGGCTTCGAGGTCCCCTGATCACGATGGACACCCCAGCGTCGCGATCCCAGCCGCCCGGCCCGCGTGGTGGATCCGCCGGACGCCCCCCGGCCGAGGGGCGTCCCGGAGGCACGGGTCACCAGCGGCCCAGGGGCGCCGGACGCGGGGGTTCGGGGCGGCTGCCGTGGTTGCTGGTGGTGCCCGCGCTCGCCGGGCTGGCCTTCCTCGTGCTGCCTCTGGCCGGCCTGCTGGTCCGCGCCCCCTGGCCCACGCTGCTCGTACGCCTGGCGGAGCCGCACGTGCTGGAGGCGCTGCGGCTGTCCCTCGTGTGCGCCACCGTCGCCACCGCGGTGTGCCTGTTGCTCGGCGTGCCGCTGGCCTGGCTGCTGGCCCGGGTGGAGTTCCCCGGCCGGCGGCTCGTACGCGCCCTGGTCACCGTACCCCTCGTGCTGCCCCCCGTGGTGGGCGGCGTCGCCCTGCTGCTGGTGCTGGGCCGGCGCGGCCTGGCCGGGCAGTGGCTGGAGGCCGCCTTCGGCATCTCGCTGCCGTTCACCTCGGCGGGGGTGATCGTGGCCGAGGCGTTCGTCGCGATGCCCTTCCTGGTGATCAGCGTGGAGGGCGCGTTGCGCGGCGCCGACCGGCGTTTCGAGGAGGCCGCCGCCACGCTGGGCGCCTCGCGCCTGACCGTGTTCCGGCGGGTGACGCTGCCCATGGTCATGCCGGGCGTGGTGGCGGGCGCGGTGTTGTGCTGGGCGCGGGCGCTGGGCGAGTTCGGCGCGACCATCACGTTCGCGGGCAACTTCCCCGGCACCACGCGGACGATGCCCCTGGCGGTCTACCTGGCGCTGGAGACCGAGCCTGAGGCGGCCATCGTGCTCAGCCTGGTTCTGCTGGCCGTCTCGGTGGTCATCCTGGCCAGCCTGCGCGACCGGTGGGTGAACAGCCCGTGACGCTGCAGGCCCGTCTGGTGGTCGTCAGACCCGCCTTCACCCTCGACCTCGCCATGGAGGTCGCGCCGGGCGAGGTGGTGGCGCTGCTCGGCCCCAACGGCGCGGGCAAGACCACCGCGCTGCGCGCCCTCGCCGGGCTGACCCCCCTGACGGGCGGCCACATCACCCTCGACGGCGGCGCCGTGCACGGGCTCGCCACCGAGCGGCGGCCGATCGGCATGGTCTTCCAGGACTACCTGCTGTTCCCGCACCTGTCCGCCCTGGACAACGTCGCCTTCGGGCCGCGCTGCCAGGGCGCCTCCAAGGCCGAGGCCCGCCGTGTCGCCGCCGCCCTCCTGGAGCGGGTCGGGCTGTCCGGCCACGCCGCCTCCAGGCCGCGGCGGCTGTCCGGCGGCCAGGCGCAGCGGGTGGCGCTCGCGCGGGCGCTCGCCGTACGCCCGCGGTTGCTGCTCCTCGACGAGCCGCTGGCCGCGCTGGACGCCCACACCCGGTTGGAGATCCGCTCCCAGCTGCGCCGCCACCTGGCCGACTTCGACGGCGCCACCGTCCTGGTCACCCATGACCCGCTGGACGCCATGGTGCTGGCCGACCGGCTGATCGTCGTCGAGAACGGCTCCGTCGTCCAGCAGGGCGCCCCCGCCGAGGTGGCCCGCCGCCCCC
>NZ_SMJZ01000281.1 GCF_004348345.1 Nonomuraea longispora | reverse complement strand
CCCAGCGTCGCAGCGCCCACGGCCGCCCACCCCAGCCACGGCGGCAGCCCGGTCAGCAGCCGCACCACGATCCCGGCGGCGTGCAGCTGCGCGACCATGAACGACAGCCCGATCACCAGGAGAAAACAGGTGGTGAACGGGCGCAGCCGGGCCGAGCGCAGCCGCCACCCGGCGAAGTCGGGCAGCGTGTACGTCCCCGAGCGCCGCAGTGGTGCCACGACCAGGGCCAGGATGACGACGAACCCGGCGGCGGCCCCGACGGGATACCACAACATCGGCCCGCCGTGGGTGGCGATGAGCCCGGCGGTGCCCAGGCAGGCCGCGGCCGAGGTGACCTCGGAGGAGATCGCGGCGCCGTTCCACCAGGGCGACACCTCCCTGGCCGCCACGTGGAAGTCGGCGAGCCCGCTGGAGCGGCGCGGCCGCGCGGCGCCCACCATCACGCCCAGCACGACGACGAAGGCGATCCCGGTGAGCACCGCGACGGTCATTTCTCCAGCCGCTCCGCCCGCCTCAGCTGCACCACGGCCAGCCCCACCCAGGCGGCCTGGGCGGCCAGCGACAGCGCCACCCAGACCTCGGGCGCGGGCACCCACATGGCGATGACGGGCACCCCCGTCAGCACTGCGGCGACGGCGGCCACGGTCAGCATGGCCTGCCGTAACTGGCGCCTGACGATGGCCGGCACGTCGGGCGGGACCTGCCGGCCGTCGGTCTCGGCCCGCCGCCGGCCGCGCCCGAGGGCGACGGGCCGGCGCGGCACCACGACGCGGCGCTCCGCCGTCACCGGACCGTTCCCCGGCCGGCCGTCACGAGATCACGCCTCTGTGCTGGCGTACGAGCTGCTCGCGGACCTGGCGGCTGTGCCGCCTGCTGACCTGCAGCGTCTCGGTGCCGACGGTCAGCGACACCCGCCCGCCCTCGAACCTGAGCTCGGTGACGTGCTTGGCCGACACCAGCGTGCTGCGGTGGATGCGGATGAACCCGGACTCCGACCAGCGTCGTTCGAGCGCGGCCAGCGACATGCGCACCAGGTAGCTGCCGTCGACGGTGTGCAGGCGCACGTAGTCGCCCTTGGCCTCGGCGAACCAGACGGCCTGCTGCGGCACGAAGCGGGTGCGGCCGCCCAGCTCGACCGGGATCACGTCGTCGTGGCCGGGCTCGACGGCGGGCGAGGCGGCGGCCTCCAGCCTGCGCACCGCCTCGGCCAGCCGCTCGGCCCTGACCGGCTTGAGCAGGTAGTCGACCGCTTCCAGCTCGAATGCCTGCACCGCGCACTCCTCGTGCGCCGTGACGAACACCAGCCGGGGCGGGCTGGGGAAGCCGCCGACGAGCCGGGCGAGATCGAGCCCGTCGAGCCCGGGCATCCGGATGTCGAGGAAGACGCCGTCGAGCCGCTCTCCCGCGCCGATCATCTGCACCATGTCCTGCAGTGCGGTGACGCCGTCGGCCGCGGTCGTGACCTGCTCGATCCGGTCGTCCTGGCGCAACAAGTAGGCGAGCTCCTCCAGAGCCGGCACTTCGTCGTCGACGGCCAGAACTCTCAGCATGTGCACCACGCTGCCGTAGAAAAGCAGAGGCCACAAGAGGCAAGCGAGCTTAGCGTAATGAATTGACTACTATGCGCTAAGTTGCGTCTTCGGTATGCACAGCCTCACCTTGGTGCCGGCGCCCAGTGCGGTTTCCACGACGAGCCCGTAGCCGTCGCCGTAGATCTGGCGCATCCTGAGGTCCACGTTCGCCAGCCCGATGCCGCCGCCCTCGCGGGCGGGCTCCTCGTCGAGCATGCGCCGCGCGCACTCCGGATCCATCCCCGCGCCGTCGTCCTCGACGGTGATGTGCGCCTCGGGGCCCGCGTCGCGCACCACGACCCGCACCTCCCCGGCGCCCCCGTTGCCGCGCATGCCGTGCTTGATGGCGTTCTCGACCAGTGGCTGCAGGCACAGGAACGGCACGGGCACCGGCAGCACCTCCGGCGCCACCTGCACGCTGAAGCGCAGCTTGTCGCCGAAGCGGGCACGTTCCAGCAGCAGGTAGCGGTCGACGCAGGCCAGCTCGTCGGCGAGGGTGGTGAAGTCGTTGGCCCTGCGCAGGGCGTAGCGGGCGAAGTCGGCGAAGTCGAGCAGGAGTTCGCGGGCGCGGCGGGGGTTCGTACGGACGAACGAGGCGATCGTCGTGAGCGCGTTGTAGATGAAGTGCGGCGAGATCTGGGCGCGCAGCGCGCGCATCTCGGCCTCCAGCGCGCGTTGCCGCGATGCGTCCAGGTCGGCCAGCTCGAGCTGGCCGGAAACCCAGCGGCCGACCTCGGTGACGGTGCGCACGAGCGCGGAGCTGACCTCGTCGTCGTGGGCCGCCAGTGTGCCCACGACCGCGCCGTCCACGTTCAGCGGCACCACCACCGCCGCGTACGGCTCGCCGGGGAACACCTGGGCCCGTCCCGCGGCCAGCGTGGCGCGGGCGTGGGCGAGCACGTCGCCGCAGGGCGGCCCGTCCCAGGCCAGCACCGCCTCGGCCGAGGTGATCGCGACGGCGTGGGTGCCGAGCAGCGTGCGCAGGTGCCGGACGGCCTTGCGGGCGGAGTCGCGGCCGAGCCCCGCACGCAGGGCCGGGGCCGCCAGCGCGGCGATGTGCAAGGTGGTGAACGTCGCCTCGTCCGACCTGCGGCCCCGCGGCAGCACGTCGCGGCGCGACCGCGTCCGGGCCAGCACGTACCCTGCGACGAAGGCCGGCAGGAGCAGCGCCACGCCAGTCAGCATGCGGGCCACCGTAGCCAACAACGCACCGTGTCCGGGGCGAAACCGTATGTGAGAACGATCTCTCGCTACGGCGGGCCCTCGCCGGGTTCCTCCTGGTAGGAGTAGCGCTGCTCGCGCCAGGGGTCGGCGACGTTGTGGTAGCCGCGCTCCTCCCAGAAGCCGCGGCGGTCCTCGAGGAGGTATTCGATGCCGCGCACCCACTTGACGCTCTTCCAGGCGTACAGATGAGGCACCACGAGCCGCAGCGGGTAGCCGCGGTCGGGGCTGAGCGGCTTCTCGTCGAGCTCCATGGCGAACAGCGTGTCCGGGGCGGTGAAGTCGGACATCCGCAGGTTGGCGCTGTAGCCGTACTCGGCCCAGATCATCACGTGGCGCACGCCGGGGTCGGGCGGGGAGGCGCCGATGATCGTGGTGGGGGCGACACCGCGCCATTCGTTGGCCATGAGCGAGAACTTGGTGACGCAGTGGAAGTCGGCCAGCCGGGTCGTGCGGGGCAGCCGCTCGAACTCCTCCCAGGTGTAGCGGTGCTCCTCGCCGGTGGCGGTGGCCCCGAACACGCGAAAGTCCCAGCTGCCGGGCTTGAAGGTGGGGACCCTGCCGTAGTGGATCACAGGTCTGCCGCGCGGGACGTACTGGCCTGGAGGCAGGCGCGACTCCTCCACGATCACTCCCCTCACCGGTCTCGCGTCTTGGGCCATCCTGCCATCGGACCGGCGCTGCCTCGCGGGCGGGTGCGGTGCGCTACGATTGAGGTCTATGCGTACAGCGTTCTGGTTTTGGTATGGCGACGGACCCGAGTCCGTTCGCCATCTGACGCTGCGCTAGCAGACAGGCGAACGAAAGGCCCCGGGTCCGTGAGGACCCGGGGCCTTTCGTGTTTTCAGGCAGAAGGAGAAGCAGATGGTGATCGTGATGGGCCCCGAGGCCACGCCGGACGATCTCACCTCCATCGTGTCGGTCGTCCAGGCGGCCGGGGTCGAAACTTTCGTCAGCAAGGGCGTGCGCCGCACCATCGTCGGCCTGGTCGGCGACGTGACCCAGCTCGACGCGGCCGGACTGCGCGGCATGCCGGGAGTGCGCGACGTGATGCGGGTGACGACGCCGTACAAGCTGGTCAGCCGGGAGAACCATCCGGAACGCTCCACGGTCCACGTGGGCGGCGTGCCGATCGGCCCCGGCACCGTGACGCTGATCGCGGGACCGTGCGCGGTGGAGACCCACCAGCTGACGCTGGAGGCGGCCAGGATGGCGCAGTCGGCGGGGGCGGTGCTGCTGCGCGGCGGGGCGTTCAAGCCGCGTACGTCGCCGTACGCGTTCCAGGGGCTGGGCGAGGCGGGCCTGCGGATCCTCGCCGACGTGCGCGAGGAGACCGGGCTGCCGATCGTGACGGAGGTCGTGAACGCCCAGGACGTCGAGCTGGTGGCGTCGTACGCCGACATGCTGCAGGTCGGCACCCGCAACGCGCAGAACTTCTCGCTGCTGCAGGCGGTCGGCGCGGCCGGGCGCCCGGTGATGCTCAAGCGCGGCATGAACGCCACGATCGAGGAGTGGCTGATGGCCGCCGAGTACATCGCGCAGCGCGGCAACCTGGACATCGTGCTGTGCGAGCGGGGCATCAGGACGTTCGAGACGGCGACGCGCAACACGCTCGACATCTCGGCCGTCCCGGTGGCGCAGCGGCTGTCGCACCTGCCGGTGATCGTCGACCCGTCGCACTCGGGCGGCCGACGCGACCTGGTGCTGCCGCTGACCCGCGCGGCCGTCGCGGTCGGCGCCGACGGCATGATCGTCGACGTGCACCCACATCCGGAGCAGGCGCTCTGCGACGGCCCTCAGGCGCTCGTCGACGCCGACCTGGGCGAGCTGGCCCAGGTCATGACCGACCTCCCCGTCCTGCTCGGCAAGTCGCCCGCGGCCGCGGTCGCCGCCTGACCCGACCGCCGTCCGCCATCTGCCACGAGCCTGCGTGAGACGGCCGGCCGCGCCACAAGCGCGCCGGCCGTACTCATGGGCGAATAAGTACGAATTCCCATGTGACGGATTTCTCCCGGCGCCACGATGAGCGCATGACCAAGCGTCTTCAACCCACGCGGACCAGCGCGTTCTATGCCCAGGCGATCCTGTCGTTCGCCGTCTCGATCGCCTCGGTGACGATCGCCCTGATCCACCTACCCGCCGAGGGGTGGATCAGGGCCTTCCTCGCCCTCGGACTGCTCTATGTCGTCACCTCGACGCTCACGCTGGCCAAGGTCGTGCGCGACCGGCAGGAGCTCTCGGAGATCACCAACCGCGTCGACCAGGCCAGGCTCGACAAGCTGCCGGCCGAGCACGACCCGTTCAAGGTCGACGCCTGATTTCCGCTAGAGGGTGTACTCCTGGATCGAGTCGGCGAGTTGCACGCACAGCTCCTCGGCGTCGAGCCGTTTCTCGATCTGCTTCAGGTCGTCGATCCTGGCCCGCGTCTCCGCGCGCTTCGGCGCCAGCAGGGAGCAGCAGTCCTCGTCGGGCAGCTCGGAGATCTCCAGCGTGCCGAGGCGCCGGGCCTCGGCCATGATCTCTGTCTTGTCCCAGCCCACCAGCGGCCGCAGGATCGGCAGCTCCACCGCGTTGTCCTGAGCCGTGATGTTGGTCAGGGTCTGCGAGGAGACCTGCCCGAGCGCGTCTCCCGTGATCAGCGCGGCGGCCCGGATGCGGTGGGCGACCTCCTCGGCCGTCTTCAGCATGAGCCGGCGCTGCGCGATCACGGCCAGGCGGTCCTGGCCGGAGGTGCGGATCGACTGCTGCGCCTTGCCGAACGGCACCACCCACAACCGCGAGCCGCCCTGGAACCTGTCGAGCTTGCGCACCAGCGCGTACGCCTTGTAGATGGACTCGCTGGTCGTGAACGGGATGCCGGAGAAGTGCAGGAAGTCGACGTGCAGGCCGCGCCGCATCATCCGGTAGGCCGCCACCGGCGAGTCGATGCCGCCCGACATCAGCACCAGCGCCCGCCCGCTGCTGCCGACCGGCAGGCCGCCCTGGCCGGGGATGCCGTCGGTGAAGACGAACACCTCATCCCTGTCGACCTCGATGAAGACCGTCAGCTCGGGGTTCCTCAGGTCGACGGGCAGGTTGTACTCGTCGTTGATCGCGCCGCCCACCAGACGGTCGAGCTCGTTGGAGCGCAGGGGGAACCGCTTGTCGCGCCGGCGCGAGCGCACCGCGAAGCGGGCGCCGCGCTTGGCCTCCTCGCTCTCCCCGACGAGCTCGAGCCCGGCCTTCAGCACCGTCTCGGGGTCTTTCGCGACCCGCCAGGCGCGGTGGATCCACACCAGCCCCGGCACGTCGGCGACCCGCTCGGCCACGGCCGCGGCCTGCTCGGCTCCGGCGCCCTGGGGCAGGAAGATCGCGATCACGCCGTGCCGCCTGCGCACCTCGACCTTGGTCCCGAGCGGCTTGAGCGCCTCGCGGATGTTGCCGATCAGACGGCGTTCGAACAGCTCGCGGTTCTTGCCCTTGAGGACGATCTCGCCCAGCTTGAGCAGCACGCACGGCTCGCCCAGGGCAGACATCGTCATGGTGGACCTCCGGGAGATGGGGAAAAGGCGTGTTGGTGCCAACGTCGCGCGCCCCCGAGTTTAGTCCGCGTCGAGGCCCCGCTCGATCGCATATCGCACCAGCTCCACCCGGTTGTGCAACTGGAGCTTGCCGAGGGTGTTCTGGACGTGGTTCTGCACGGTGCGGTGCGAGAGCACCAGCCGCTCGGCGATCTGTTTGTACGACAGCCCCTTGGCGACCAGCCGCAGCACCTGGGTCTCGCGCTCGGTGAGCCTCGGGCCCTCGGCGGGCGCGGCCCGCGCGGCCAGCCGCCGGTATTCGCCCAGCAGCAGACCGGCCAGTCCGGGGGTGAACACGGCGTCGCCCTCGGCCGTCCTGCGTACGGCGTCGAGGAACTCCTCCCGGCTCGCCGACTTCACCAGATATCCGGACGCGCCTGCCTTGACCGCCTCCAGCACGTCGTCCTGCTCGGCGCTGGCCGACAACACCAGCACGCGCGGCGCCGGCTCCAGCCCGGACAACCCGGCGGCCACCTCGTGGCCAGGCATGTCGGGCAGCCGCAGGTCGAGCACCACCAGGTCGGGGCGGACCGCACCGGCCACCCTGACCGCCTGCCGCCCCTCCCCCACGGTGGCCACGACGTCGTAGCCGGCCTCGGCGAGGTCTCTCGAAATCCCGTCACGCCACATGGGATGGTCGTCCACCACCATGACCCGCACCATGACCGCCACTCTAGGCCGCCCCCTCTCCCGGCCGCGACGTCATGCCGGGAGGGTGATCTCGACCTCGGTGCCCTGTCCAGGGACGCTGACGATCGAGACGTCACCGCCGACCTCGGCCATGCGGCCACGGATGGAGCGGGCGACCCCCAGACGCCCCTCGGCCAGCGCCTCGTCCAGCCGCCCGTCCGGGATGCCGGGCCCGTCGTCGCGCACGCTGACCGTCACCGTCCCCTCACCCGGCTCGGCGAGCACCCACGCCCGCGCCGACGGCCCGCAGTGTGTCCTGACGTTGTCCAGGGCGGCGCCGACGGCCGCCGCCGCCTGCTCGGCCACCGGCGCGGGCAGGACGAGCGGGGTCGCCGGGGTGGAGACCGTCACCTGGGACGAGGCGTGGCGAAGCAGCAGCGCGCGCAGGTCGGCCGAGCCCGGTGCGCCGCTCCCGCCGGGATCGCCGGCGACAAGGCGGCGTAGGGCGGCCTCCTGCTCACCGGCGAGACGGCCCAGTTCGGCTGCCTCGCCCCCGAGCCGCCGGCCACGCCGGTGCACCAAGGCGAGGACCTGCAGCACGGAGTCGTGGATGTCGCGGGCCAGGCGGTCGCGCTCGCGCTGGGCGGCCTCCATCTCGACGGCCCGCTGCATGCGTTCCTCGGCCTCCTTGGCGAGCCGGGCCACGTGGCCGACCACGACGCCCGACAGGAAGAGCAGGACCGCGCCGTTGATCAGGAGGGGCACGTCGGGGGCGCGCACGCGCAGCCACAGGTCGGCCGCCGCCATGACGACCGCCGCCACCGCTCCCGCGCGCCTGCCGCCGTGTACGGCCCAGGCCAGCACGGGCCCGGCCACCCAGGTCGCGGGGACGGGTGTGATGCCCTCCTCACCCTGCGCCGCGCCCTGGACGTACGGCGAGGCGAGCAGGCAGGCCAGCACCACGAGCAGGTCGAGCACGAGCAGCGGCCACCGGCGCAGCGCGGCGACGGAGTAGGCGAACGTCGCGGCCGCCGTCCACGCCACCATCACGCCGACGACCAGCCAGCCGAGCACCGGCTGCTCGTAGCCGCGGTTCTGCGCCATCAGCACGATCGCGTAGACGAGACTCGCGACGCGGAAGACGGCGATCGCCCGCCAGAACGGCCCTTCGATAGCCCTGAGCCCTTCTCATGTTTCCGACACAAGAAATTGACAGATAGTTACAGTATCCATGCGAAAGGGACATTCCCGATGGCAGAATCCGGGGACCCCTAATGCAAGGAACGCGATAGATGACCTCCGCTGTGAATCATTTCACCTATGGGCCGCTCACGCCGCTGCTGGCCTACGTGATGTCGTGCATCGGGTCAATGCTCGGCCTGCGCCTCACCGCGCAGGCCCACGCCTCGCGCGGGGGTTCCAAGGTGCGGTGGCTGCTCGGCGCGGCCATCTCCATCGGCGGCACGGGCATCTGGGTAATGCACTTCATCGGCATGATGGGCTTCCAGGTGGAAGGCACCCAGATCAAGTACGACGTGTGGCTCACCGCGGCCTCCGCGGCCGTCGCCATCATCGTCGTGGGCACCGGCCTGTTCCTCGTCTCCTACGGCCGCGGCCGGCTCCTGGCGCTGCTCGGCGGCGGTCTCCTCACGGGGCTAGGGGTGGCCTCCATGCACTACCTGGGCATGTACGCGATGAACATGTCCGCCCAGGTCTCCTACGACCGCGTCACCGTGGCCATCTCCGTGGTCATCGCCGTGGTCGCCGCGACGGTGGCGTTGTGGTTCACGCTCCGCGTCAGGAAGCCCATCTGGATCACCGGCGCGGCCTTGGTCATGGGCGCCGCCGTGTCGGGCATGCACTACACCGGCATGTACGCGATGCACCTCACGGTCGACTCGCAGCCCGCCGTGGTCACCGGCGCCGACGCGCTCGACTTCCTCGTGCCGCTCATGACCGTGATCAGCCTGATCACCCTGACCATGCTCCTCATGGTGATCCTCTCGCCGTCGGAGGAGGAACTGCACGAGGACGCTGAGCTCCTCGCCAAGCTGGAGCTGCGCCGGCGCACCGCGCAGCAACAGCAGCAGCTC
>NZ_SMJZ01000280.1 GCF_004348345.1 Nonomuraea longispora | reverse complement strand
GTCCCGGGGTTCAGCCGTCCGAGGACGGCGGGTCGGCGAGCCTGCGGGCCAGGGCCACGGTCCGGCGAGCCCTGGCGACGATCGGCGCGTCCACGAAACGGCCGTCGGGCAGCGCGATCGCGCCGGTGTCCGTCCGTTCGGCCTGTTCGGCGGCCTCGACGATCTCGGCGGCCCTGGCCACCTCGTCGTCGTCCGGGCGGAAGGCCCGCCTGATCACGGGGATCTGGCGGGGGTGGATCGCGGTCCTGCCGAACAGGCCGAGCGCGCGGCCGGCCCGGCAGGAGGCCAGCAGGCCGGCCTCGTCCTCGACGTGCGGGTGAACGGACATGGGCACCGGGGGCAGGCCGGCCGCGGCGGCGACCAGCACGACCTGGAGCCTGAGGTGGTTCATGGCGTGCTCGTCGGTGACGGCCAGCTCGGCGGCCAGGTCCTGCTCGCCGAGCGCGACGCCGGCGACGCGCGGGTGGGCGGCGATCTCGCGGGCGGCGACGATCCCCGCCGCCGATTCGAGCAGCGCGTACGCGGGCGCACCGGCGATCAGGTCGAGCACGGCGGGAGACTCGACCTTGGGCAGCCGTACGCCGTCGGCCAGTTCGCCGACCGCTTCCAGGTCGGCCCGGCCGCGCCCGGCCGAGAGGTCGTTGACCCGGACGTGCACCTGCGGGCCGGACGGCTCGTCCGCGCGGGAGCGCAGGTAGGCGACGGCGTTGGCGCGGGCCTCGTCCTTGCGGGCGGGCGCGACCGCGTCCTCGAGGTCGAGGATCACCACGTCGGCCCCGGACGCGACCGCCTTGCCGAACCGCTCGGGCCGGTCGCCGGGAACGTACAGCCAGGTCACGGGCGGGTTCACGCGATCACCCCCGCCTCGCGCAGCGCCGTGATCCGCTCGTCCGGGTAGTCGAGCTCCGCGAGCACCTCGTCGGTGTCCCTGCCCAGGGGCCGGCCGGGCCAGCGGATCTCGCCGGGCGTGTCCGACATGCGGAACAACACGTTCTGCATGGTGACCGAGCCGAGTTCCTCGTCCGGCACCTCCACGAACGTGTTCAGGGCCCCGTACTGCGGGTCTCTCGCGACGTCGGAGATGTCGTAGATGGGCGCGACCGCGGCCTGCACCTCCTCGAAGCGGGCGATGACCTCGTCGGCGTCCCGCTCGGCGATCCACGAGGCGACCGCCTCGTCCAGCTCGTCGACGTGCTGCACCCGCCCGTGCCCGCTGGCGAACCACGGCTGCTCGACCAGGTCGGCCCGCCCGACGAGGGTCATGACCCGTTCGGCGATGGGCTGTGCGCTGGTGGAGATGGCCAGCCAGCGGCCGTCGCGGGTGCGGTAGGTGTTGCGCGGGGCGTTGCTGGTGGAGCGGTTGCCGGTGCGCTCGGGCACGGTCCCGAGGGCCTTGTACGCGCTCATCTGCGGCCCCAGCAGGCCGAGGATGGGCTCGATGATGGCCAGGTCGATGACCTGCCCGCGGCCGGTGCGCTCGCGGGCGTGCAGCGCCACCATGATGGCGTACGACATGGCCAGGCCCGCGATGCCGTCGGCGAGAGCCAGCGGCGGCAGCGTGGGCGGGCCGTCGGGCTGGCCGGTCATGGCCGCGAACCCGCTCATGGCCTCGGCCAGCGTCCCGAACCCCGGCCGCGAGGCCATCGGGCCGGACTGCCCGAAGCCGGTCATCCGCGCGACGACCAGCCGCGGGTTGGCCCGCAGGAGGTCGTCAGGGGCGAGGTTCCAGCGTTCCAGCGTGCCGGGGCGGAAGTTCTCGATCAGCACGTCGGACCGCTCGGCCAGGCGGCGCAGGATCTCCTGTCCCTCGGCCCGCGACAGGTCGACGGCCGCGTTGCGCTTGTTGCGCGACAACGTCTTCCACCACAGCCCCACGCCGTCCACGGACGCGCCGTGCCCGCGTGAGGGGTCGCCGCGGCGGGGATGCTCGATCTTGACGACGTCGGCGCCGAAGTCGCCCAGCATCATCGCGGCGGAGGGACCGGCGAACAAGGTCGCCGCGTCGATGACCCGCAGGTCAGCGAGGCTTGTCATGGGAATGTAACTTATAAGAAATATGTCATAGGTCAAGACATGAGCCTCTTCTGGGAGACACTTGACGCATGCGGACCCCACGACCTCCCATGAGCAAGGCCGAGTACGTCTACAGCGTGCTCCTCGACGAGATCCGCAGCGCGCGGATCCCCGGCGGCACGGCGTTGCGGGCCGGCGAGGTGGCCAAACGGCTGGGGGTGTCGGTCACGCCCGTACGCGAGGCCCTGCGCAGGCTGGAGAAGGACCGGCTGATCAGCTACGAGGCGCACCACGGCGCGACCGTGGTCGACCTGGGCGACGAGGCGCTCGCGGAATACTACGGCCTGCGCGCGGTGGTCGAGGGCCTGGGGGCGCGGCTGGCGGCCGCCAGGATCACCCCGGAACAGCTGGCCTCGCTGCGCGAACTGCACGCCGCGATGGCCGCGGACGCCGAGCACGGCAGGTACGCGCTGCTCGGCGAGCAGAGCAGGCACTTCCACCTGCGCATCGTCGACATCGGCGGCCCCGCCTTCCTGGGCGCGCACGCCCGATCGGTACGCAACAGCTTCCCCGTGCCCGCCGAGGCGTCGCTCTGGCTGGACGAGGCCCAGGTCAAGGCCCAGATGGAGGCGCACGAGGACATCCTGACCGCGCTGGCCGCGGGCGACGGGGCGGCCGCGGAACGCATCATGGTCGACCACATCAACCGCGCGGGCGAATACCGCCAGGAGACCTCCGGCCCGCTCACGGGAGACCTGGCATGAGAGGCGTCAAGGGGGTGCTGTTCGACCTTGACGGCACGCTGCTCGACCACCGGGGTGCCGCCGACGCCGCCATCGTGTCCTGGATGTCCGCCCGCGCGCCCGGCCACTCCCGGCTGGGCGAGGTGGCCGCGCTCTGGGCGGAGCTGGAGGGGCCGTACCTGGCGATGTGGCAGCGCGGCGAGTGCTCGGTGCAGGAGCAGCGGCGGCTGCGGCTGCGCGCGCTCTGCGAGGAGCTGGCCGTGCCCGAACCCGGCGACCTCGACGCCGCCTACGCCGACTTCGCCGCCCGCTACCGGCGCGGGTGGACGGCCTTCCCCGACGCGGCCGGGGCGGTGAGGGAGCTGGGCGGGTTCGCGCTCGGCGTGCTCACGAACGGAGCCCAGCAGATGCAGGAGGAAAAGGTCCGGGCGATCGGGCTCGGAGGGCTGGTGGGCCCGGTGCTGACCGGCGAGGTGCTGGGCGGGCACTTCAAGCCGTCGCCCGCGTCGTACGCGGGGGCCGCGTCGGCGCTCGGCCTGGCGCCGGAGGAGGTCGTGCTGGTGGGCGACGACGTGGTGAACGACGTGACGGGGCCGGCGGCGGCCGGGATGCCGTCGGTCTGGCTCGACCGGTCCGGCGTGGAGCCGCCGCCCGCCGGGTTCCCTCGCATCACCTCACTGACCGGTCTGGCGGGGCTTTTCGGCGACCTCGGCCAGCGTGGAGTCCTCTAGCGCGAAGCCGCCCACGTGGGCCAGGTAGTCGCCGGCGGCCAGGGGATCTCCCAGGTAGACGCCGCCGGCCCGGCGCACGAGCAGCGCTCCCGCCGCCACGTCCCACGGGCTGACCCGGGTGCCGTACGCGGCGTCGGACCATCCCGCGGCCACGTGCGCCAGGTTCAGCGCCGCGCTGCCCGGCCTGCGCACGGCGGCGAAGGACTCCAGGAAACGCCGGTAGCGCCGCAGCGCCTCCTCGCCCTCGGCGTCCAGGTCGTGGGGTGAGGGGTAGCTCGTCAGCAACGTCGCCTCCCGGTCGGCGCCGGCCCCGGCGCTGCGCAGGGGCGTGCCGTCACACCAGGCGCCGTCGGCGGAGGCGGTGAACTCGTCCTCGCGCACCGGGTCGTACACGACGCCCGCCACCAGCTCGCCCCCGACGGCGGCGGCGATGGACACGCAGAAGAACGGCAGCCCGGCGGCGAAGTTGGCGGTGCCGTCGATGGGGTCGACGTACCAGACCAGGTCGCCCGAGCCGGTCGTGCCGCCCTCCTCCCCCACGATCACGCTGCCGGGGTAGCGGGCGCCGATGACCGCGCGGATGGTCTCCTCGGCCGCCCGGTCATGCTCGGTCACGGGATCGTGGAAGTCGCGTTTGGTGGTCACGGCGGGCCGGGACCTGAAGGCCTTGCGCAGCCTGGGGCCGACGGCTCTGGCCGCCTCGGTGGCGGTGTCCAGCAGAGGGGTCACGTCCATGCGGAGCTCCAACGTCAGTCGATCGAGGTCATCGCAACCGTCATGCCCGATCCCGGGCGGCAGCACGCCCTTCCCTGACCTATTTGTCAGGACATTATGACCTCGGTTAAGCTGATCAGCATGACCCGCGATCTCGCCATCGACCTGGACCGATCCAGCCCCGTGCCACTCTATTTCCAGGTGGCCGAGCAGATCGCCGAGGCGATCCGGCGGGGTGACCTGGCACCGGGCTCGCGGCTCGACAACGAGATCCTGCTGGCCGACAAGCTCGGCCTGTCGCGGCCCACGATCCGCCAGGCGATCCAGTATCTCGTGGACAAGGGCCTGCTCGTCCGCAAGCGGGGTGTCGGCACGCAGGTGGTGCACGGGCAGGTCAAGCGCTCGGTGGAGCTGACGAGCCTCTACGACGACCTGCGCAGGGCCGGCCAGGAGCCGGCCACGCAGGTGCTCGCCCTGGAGCCGCGCCCGGTCGACGAGGACATCGCCGGCATCCTGGGCGTGGAGCCGGGCACGGAGATCCTCTATCTCGAACGCCTGCGCTTCGCGGCCGGCGAGCCGCTGGCCGTGCTGCACAACTGGCTGCCGCTCGGGCTGGCCCCGCTCACCGCCGCCGGCCTCGAGGAGCGCGGCCTCTACGAGCTGCTGCGCGGCGCCGGCGTGCGGATGCGGGTGGCCAACCAGCGCATCGGCGCGCGCGCCGCCGGCCAGTCGGAGGCGAAGCTGCTGGACGAGCGGCGCGGCGCACCCCTGCTCACCATGATCCGCACGACGTACGACGACCAGGGCAGGGCCGTCGAGCACGGCTCGCACGTCTACCGGGCCTCGCACTACTCGCTGGAGGTCACGCTCATCGAGCGCTGAGGACGCGACCCCGTCAGCGATCGCGCCCGAGCGAGCGGGACAGACGCCCGGCGTCGGCGGGCGAGGCGATCCTGACGAAGATCAGACGGGCGTGCGCCGGGGCCGGACGGCGTCTGCACGTACATGGAGCCGGGCAGCCGTTACAGCACGTTCACGTGGGAGTGGCCGCAACGTTTCGACGGGCTCAGGACCTGCTGAGACACGGCTGTCGCGGGGCCCGGCGGCCACCGCGGGCGCCGCACACCCGACCCGTCCGGAAATTTCCGGACGGGTCATCTTCTTGTCATCAGTGCTCCCGCAGCCCTTGGCAACAGGCCTTTCCGGCACTTAAGGTCAGTGCAATGCCACACATTACTGGGATGGTTCATGACGTCTAAGCAGGTCAAACCCCCGGCCGGCGCCGTACGCACGGCGGCGGGAGCGGTACGGCCCGTCCCCGCGGTGCGCATGACCGGCGGTCTGCTCCACGACTGGCGGCGCCGGAACAGCACGGCCACGATCCCGCACACCATCGAGCAGCTCAGGGCGGCCGGCAACGTCGCCAACCTGAGCCGCCTCCAGGACCCGGACCCCGCCCCCTACCGCGGCCGCTACCCCTTCCTCGACACCGACCTGTACAAGACCCTCGAAGGGCTCGCGTACGACCTCGGCGACGGCCGTGCCGCGGAGCCGGTCCGGCCGTTCTACGAGGAGGTCGTCGGCCTCCTGGAGCGTGTCCAGGCCCCCGACGGCTACCTCAACTCCTTCTTCCAGGACCCGGCGGCGCCCAAGAAGCCGTGGGAGGACCTGGCCTGGGGGCACGAGCTGTACAACCTGGGCCACCTGATCCAGGCCGCCGTCGCCGCGCACCGCAGGATGGGCGACGACCGGCTGCTGCGGGTGGCGACGCGCTTCGCCGACCTGGTGGTCTCCCGGTTCGGCGAGACGGGCGTCTGCGGGCATCCCGAGGTCGAGATGGCCCTGGTCGAGCTGTACAGGGAGACGGGCGAGCGCCGCTATCTGACCCAGGCGGCCCGGTTCGTCGACCGCCGCGGCACGGGCGCGCTCAGGCACAGCATCTTCCCCGGCGACTACTTCCAGGACCACGTGCCCTTCCGCGAGCTGCCGTCGGTGACCGGGCACGCGGTGCGCATGGGCTATCTGGCGGCCGGCGCGGCCGACGTGCTCCTGGAGACGGGCGACCCGTCGCTGGCCGAGGCGCTGGAGCGGCTGTGGGACGACATGGTGGGGAGCAAGCTCTACATCACGGGCGGGCTGGGCAGCCGGCACTCCGACGAGGCGATCGGCGACCGCTACGAGCTGCCCTCGGAACGGGCCTACAGTGAGACCTGCGCGGCCGTCGCCGTCATGCAGTGGGCCTGGCGGATGTTCCTCGCCACAGGCGGCGCGGAGTACGTCGACGTCTTCGAGCGCGTGCTCTACAACGCCTACGCCGTGGGGTTGTCGGCGGAGGGCACGGCCTTCTTCTACGACAACCCGCTCCAGCGCCGCCCCGACCACGAGCAGCGCAGCGGCGCGGAGCCCGGCGGCGAGCCGCTGCGGCGGGCCTGGTTCGGCTGCCCCTGCTGCCCGCCCAACATCGTGCGGTGGATGGCGCAGCTCGCCGACTACGTGGCGGCCGAGCCGGACGGCGCCGTCTTGGTCGCCGTCTACACCCCGGCCAGGATCGAGGGCTCGGAGCTGGACCTGGCCATGGAGACCGGCTACCCGTGGGACGGCGACGTGCGCCTCACGGTCCAGCGGGCCCCGGGCGAGCCGTACGAGCTGGTGCTGCGGGTTCCCGGCTGGGCCAGGGACGTGACCGTCGCCGTCAACGGCGAGCCGCTGGACGCCGCGCGGCGAGACGGCTGGCTCACCCTGCGGCGCGCGTGGGCGGCGGGCGACGAGGTACGGCTGCGCCTGCCCATGCCGGTCAGGGCGCACGGCTCGCATCCCTACCTCGACGCCACCAGGGGCGCGGTCAGCCTGGCCCGCGGGCCGCTCGTCTACTGCGTCGAGCAGCAGGACAGCCCGGTGCCCGTCGACGACCTGGTGCTGCGCGTTCCCGACGTTGTTAACGCGAACATCGAGCGGCGGGACGGAGCCGTCGTGCTCCACGTGACGGCCGGATCCGCTCCCCCGCCCTCGGCCGAGCTCTACCCCGAGTTGCCGGAAGCGCAGCCGGAAGCGCAGCCGGACGTCACCGCGACCTTCGTCCCCTACTTCCTGTGGGGCAACCGCGGCCCCCAAGCCATGCGGGTCTGGGTCAGGTCCCCGGCCCACGAGATCTGACGGAAAGAAGGCGACATGAGGAGATCGGCGGCGCTCACGAGCGTCACCCTGACCGTCCTGCTGGCGCTCACCGCGTGCGGAGGCGGCGGGGGCCCCTCGCAGAGCGCGGGCGCCGGGGCCTCGAAGCCCGCGACGGGCGGAACCGTGCACGTCCTGGCCAACGCGGACTTCTCACACCTGGACCCCGCGCGCGGCTTCGACGGCGGCGTGAACAACTTCTACCGGCTCATCTACCGAGGGCTGACGACGTTCGGCGCGGGCCCGGGGGCCGAGGGCACGAAGATCGTGCCCGATCTCGCCACCGACACGGGAACGCCGTCCGACGACGCCAAGACGTGGACGTTCACCCTCAAGGACGACCTGTTCTTCGAGGACGGCACGCCGATCGACAGCGAGGCGGTGAAGTTCGGCTTCTCGCGGGCGTTCGACCCGGAGGCCGGGATCGGCTCGCCGTACGGCAGGATGCTGCTCGACGCGCCGAAGGACTACCAGGGCCCCTACCTGTCGGGCGACCTCGACACCATCGAGACGCCCGACGACAGGACCGTGGTCATCCACCTGCGTAAGCCCTTCCCCGACTTTCCGAGCGCGCTGGCACAGCCCGTCTTCGTGCCCTTCCCCAAGGGCACCGGCGCGGGGGCCGCGTTCGACAGCAAGCCGATCGCGAGCGGGCCGTACAAGGTGGCGAGCTACCAGCGCAACGCCTCGCTCAAGCTGGTACGCAACCCGCACTGGAAACGCGGGACCGACGACGTGCGGGCGGCCAAGCCGGACGCCTTCCCGTGGACGTTCGGCCTCGACGCGGCCACGATCGACGAGCGCATGCTGGCCGGTCAGGGCGCCGACGCCGACGCCATCGCCGGCCCGTCGATCCAGGCGGCGACCGTGGCCCGGGTGCAGGCGCCGCAGTTCAAGGCGCGCACGCTCAGCGGCCTGGGCGGCTGCACGACGTACATGAGCCTCAACACCACCAAGAAGCACCTCGGCGACGTGCGGGTGCGGCAGGCCATCAACCACGCGGTCGACAAGGACACCGTGGTGGCCGCGCTGGGCGGCTCCAGCCTGGCGCTCAAGGGCACCGCGATCCAGCCGCCGACCATCGCGGGCCGCGTGGAGTACGACCCGTACCCGTACGACGTGGACAAGGCCAGGGCGCTGCTGGCCGAGGCGGGCAAGGCCGGCGGGTTCTCGCTCACGCTCGACACCCGTCCGGTGCCGAAGATGCAGGCGGTCGCGGTGGCGATCCAGGAGGCACTCAAGCAGGTGAAGATCGACGTCAAGATCAACAACATCGACACGTCGACGTTCTACGAGGTGATCGGAACTCCGGCGCAGCAGCACGACGCCGCGATCACCGGCTGGTGCCCCGACTGGGCGTCCGGCGCGACGTTCCTGCCGCCGCTGTTCGACGGCCGCGCCATCACCGCCAAGGGCAACGCGAACCTGGCGCAGATCGACGACAAGGAGATCAACGAGCGGATCGACGAGATCGCCGCCATGCAGAACGTCGAGGCGGCCAACGCGGCCTACGGCGAGCTGGACAAGGAGATCATGAAGCGCGCGCCGATGGTGCCGCTCGCCTACGAGAAGGTCGTCCTGGTCACGGGCTCGAACATCGCGGGCGCCTACCTGTCCGACGCCTACTCCGGCGGGATCGACCTCGTCTCCGTCGGCCTGGCCAAGCCGACCACGTAGATGACCGTCGCAGCTCACTCACAGCAGGTGGCGGGCCCGCCCGCCGCCC
>NZ_SMJZ01000027.1 GCF_004348345.1 Nonomuraea longispora | reverse complement strand
GTCAACGCCTACGTCCGGAGCGGGGTCGAGGAGGGCGGCGTCGAAGTCGGCCACGCCGTCGAACGCGCCCCCGCTCCGGACGTAGGCGTTGACTGCCTGCCGGGCTCGTTCCCCCGCCTCGGTGTGGTATTCGGCGCCCGCGTACGGTGTGAGCGTGCCGCCGATCACGCGGACCCCGGCGGCGCGCGCGGTCGCGGCGATGCGGCCGTACGCGGCGATGAGGTCGTCCGCCCGCGCGCCCGCCCCGAGGTCGTTGAGCCCGGCCAGCAGGATCACGGCGGCGATGCCCGGCCTGGTCAGCACCTCGGCGGTCAGGCGGCTCTCGGCGGATCGGCCGGTGCCCGCGGCCAGCACGCGACCACCGGAGACGCCCTCGTTGACCACGGCCAGCGGGGGCGACCCCTGTACGGCCAGGTCGGCGAGGAGGTCCACCCAGCCGTGGCCGGTCTCCGAGCCGACCCCGGTGGCGATCGAGTCTCCCAGCACCGCCACGGTCGACACGGAGGTGGGCGCGGTGACCGTCAGCGCGTCCAGCCAGTGCCAGAGCGCCACCTCCTCGGTGAACGCCCCCGAGCCCTCGTCGGCGGCGTGGTCACCGGGGACCGACCGGTAGGCCGGGGCGGTGGCGCGGTTGCGGCCGGTCAGCGTGCCCGCCTCGCCCTGGACGTACAGGCTGATGGCGAGGCGGCGGCGGGGGCGCACCCGTACCGGGAGCGGGTCGCTGAGTGCGGTCGCGCCCGGCGCCACCGTCACCGCAGGGCTCCCGCCGAAGGTCAGCATCCGGTTCGACCCCGGCTCCAGCGCCGCCCCGGCCAGCGGGACGGCCAGCGGGACGGCCGGCGGGACGGCCGGCGGGACGGCCGGCGGGACGCCCGCGTGGACGTGCCCGAACGTCACGGGCCGGTCCCCGAAGGCGTTGGTCAGCCGTACGCGCAGGCCGTTCCCGCCCACGGTGGTCCGCACGATGTTGCGTACGGTCACATCACGCAGGCCGCCGCCGTCGAGGCGTTCGGCGGCGGCGGCCCACGTGGTCACCGGCCGGTACGTCACCGACCCCACGACGCGGTGAACGTGTACCGGCCGGAGCCCACCTGGCACACCGAAGCGGCCTCGGTCGACTTGATCACGTCGATCCCCGCCGTGGCAAGCGGCGTTCCGGACTCGCGGACCGACGACGGGTCCTTGGTGGGCACGTGGACGGTGGCGAGTGCGCCCGGCGGTACGCGTACCTCCAGCGTCAACTCCCCGCCGGAGATCTCCCACCGGCTGGACAGCCGCCCCAGCGGCGTGTCGTACGCCGCCGCGGCCCACCGCAGCCGCCCCCCGGGCAGCGGCCGGATGAGCGGCCGCCGGAAGCCGACAGAGTCCTCCTCCTGGCCGAGCCCCGCGACCCCGCTGTACAGCCACTCACCCACCGAGCCGAGCGCGTAGTGGTTGAAGGAGTTCATGGCGACGGGCCCGAAGCCGTTCTCCTCCGTCCAGCCGTCCCACCGCTCCCAGATCGTGGTGGCTCCGCGCTTGATCGAGTACCCCCACGACGGGTAGCGGTCGTCGTGCAGCAGGTCGTAGGCGAGGTCGTGGTGCCCGTACGCGGACAGGACGGGCCCGAGCAGCCCCACACCGGCGAACCCGGTGGTGAGCCGCCGCCCCCGCCGCTCCAGGTCGGCCACCAGATGCCTCACTGCCGCGGGAACCAGGTCATCGGGGACAAGCCCGTGCGCGAGCGCCAGCAGGTAGCCCGTCTGCGTGTCGCCCGAGACCCGCCCGTCGGCGGAGACGAACTCCCGTACGAACGCCTCCCCGATGCGCGCCCGCAGCTCCGCGTAGTGCTCGGCGACGTCCGCGAGGCCCAGCACGGCGGCGGCCCTGGCGGTGAGACCGGCGCTGAGCGCGAAGTACGCGGTGGCCAGCACGTCGCGGGAGGTCCGCACGCCCGCCTGCAGCCAGTCGCCGTAGTGGCTGCCCACCCGCTCGCGCCAGATCAGGCCGGGGTTGTGACGTTCGACGTGGTCGACCCACCGGCGCATGCTGGGCAGGCTGTCGCGCAGGACGCGTTCGTCGCCGTAGACGCGGTAGAGGTGCCAGGGCACCACCGTGGCGGCGTCCCCCCAGCCGGGGGCGCCGTGCCGCTCCGTCATCACGTGCGGCACCACGTCGGGGACCGCGCCCTCGGCGGTCTGGGCGCAGCGCAGGTCGGCCAGCCAGCCGGTGAAGAACGCGGCCACGTCGGCGTTGTAGCAGGCGGTGGGCAGGAACACCTGCGCGTCGGCGGTCCAGCCGAGCCGCTCGTCGCGCTGCGGGCAGTCGGTCGGCACGGACACGAAGTTGCCCCGCTGGCTCCACCGGAGGTTGCTCGTCAGCCGCCGCACCATGTCGTCGGAGCAGGAGAACTCGCCGGCGACCGGCGTGTCCGAGTGCATCGCCCGGCCGAGCACCTCGACGTCGTCGTGCCCGGTGACCTCGACGTAGCGGAAGCCGTGCACGGTGAAGCGCGGCTCGAACGTCTCCTCCGGCAGCCCCGCGGCGACGTAGTGGTCGGTCGCCTCGGCCGAGCGCAGGTTGGCGGTGTAGAGGGAGCCGTCCTCGTCGAGCGCCTCGCCGTGCCGGAGCGTGACGCGGGTGCCGGCGGGGGCGCCGCGCACCGTCAGCCGCACCCGGCCGGCGATGTTCTGCCCCAGGTCGACGATGGTGCGGCCGGCGCCGTCCCGCCGGGTCCCCACGGGCACGAGGTCCTCGGTGACGCGTACGGGCTCGGCCGCCGAGGGCACGAGGACGTCGTGGCCGGTGTCCACGACGCGGGCGGGGGCCCACGACGAGTCGTCGAAGCCGGGCAGGTCCCAGCCGGGCTGCTCCAGCCGGGCGTCGTACCACTCGCCCATCAGCAGGTCGGCGTAGCGCAGCGGCCCGGTGCTCTCCCGCCAGCTCCCGTCGGTGCCGACGACCGTGCGCGAGCCGTCGGCGTGGTCGGCCACGAGCTGGACGAGCAGCTCGGGACGCCTGCCGTAGCGCTGGGCCTGCCGGCGGCCGTCCCAGCCGAGGCTGCCCGACCACCAGCCGTCCGCGAGCACCGCGCCCACGCAGGCGGGGCCGTCGCCGACCAGGCCGGTGACGTCGTACACCTGGTACGGCACCCGGTAGCGGTAGTCGGTCCAGCCGGGGGTCAGCTCGCCGTCACCCGCCCGGTGGCCGTTGACGCGCAGCTCGTACAGGCCGCGGGCGGTGCACACGATCCGTACGGAGGTCGCCGGGCGCAGGTCGACGACGCGCCGGAAGTAGCGGGGCGGGGGCAGGGACGCGGTGCGTACGCTGCGGGGCTCGCGGTCGTCGGCCGGCGGCTCGAACGGCGGCAGGGTCTCCGGGTCGTGGCCGATCCAGGCGGCCGCCCACTCGTCCGGGTGCAGCACGCCGGTGCCGAACCACGACTCGGCCGCCGCCTCCTCGCCGTCCGCGGAACGGACCTGGACCTGCCAGGTGTAACGGGCGAACGACGTCAGCGGCGTGCCCGCGTACGAAGCGCTGGGGTCCTGCCCGTCGATCCAGCCGCTGTCCCAGGCCGGAGCGCCGCCGGAGCGGACCGTGATCCGGTACGCGGCCTGCGCGTCGCCGCGCCGGCCGGAGGCCAGCCGCCAGCTCAGCCTGGGCGCCCGGGTGGCGATGCCCTGCGGGGTGGCGAGGTGCTCACAGCGCAGGTCGTACGGGTGCAGCGCGCCCCCGGCGGGAGCAGGGGGAAGTGACCATCCGCTCACGGCGCTCACCAGGCCCATTCCGTGGCCGGCCGGGACAGCGGGTAGTCGCGTCGCGGCGCGGTGGGGTGCACCTTGCGCCCGCTGTACATCGGCCGGGCGGTGCCCTCGGGGCTGATGCCGATCACGTCGTCGCCGCGCCAGCGCACCCGGAACTCCCGGCCGGACGCGACCTCCGTGCTCGTCGACTCGGGCACGGGGAACGTGACGGTGATCCGCTCGCCCCGCCTGGGCGCGCGTACGGACAGGTAGCCGTCGGGCGCCCACGCGCCGGGCCGCGTGCCGTCGAAGCCGTCGCCGTCGCGGGTGACGCGCACCTTGGCGTACCCGGCCCAGTCGGGCACCCGCATCCGCAGCTCGCGCAGGTCCCGGTGCACGTCGAGGTCGACGCGGCCCTCATGGGGGAGGTGGCTGAGCACGGTGACCCGCTCGGTGGCCCTGGTGAGCAGCAGGTTGACCCGCACGTCACGGTCATCGCCGGTGACGACGGAGTTCCACCCCCAGAACAGCCCGCGCACGCCGGAGCCGACGCAGCACGCCTGCACGTCGGCGGTGTGCCCGCGGCCCAGCTCGATGTCGCAGACGTAGTCGTTGGGGGCGCCGTACCCGGCGAAGGCGCCGCGTACGCGCTCGCCCACCCGCACGTGCGTCACCCAGCCGGGCTCGTCGCCCGAGGTGTCAGGGGCCGACTCGACCCAGCTCAGGTCGAGCAGCTGGGACTCGACGAGGTGGTTGCGCAGGAACCGCTCCACCACGCCCCAGTAGGCGGTGTGCCCGGAGCCGGCGAGCGTGACGCCGGTGCCGATCAGGTCGACCAGGGAGCAGCTCTCGTGTTCGTAGCGCTGGCCTTCGAGGTCGCCGGGCGTCCAGCCGAATCGGGTGGCCTGGGTGAGCGCCCAGTCGTAGGAGCGGCGTACGAACGCGGTCAGCTCGTGGTCGCCGGTGTGGCGGGCGTAGCGGGCCAGCCCTTCGAGGGTTCCGAGACGGGTGTGGAAGTGGCCGCTGCGGTAGGCGCGGGCCGCGTTGAAGGCGCCGTCCTCGTGGAAGACGCCGCTCTTGTGCACGATCAGCCGGGCGAACCAGCCGCACAACTCCAGCGCGTCCTCGTTGCCGGTGGCCTGGTGGTAGCGGAGCAGCGGCATGATGAGCCGGCCGCTGAACGACGCCGGGTCGGGGGCCAGGTGCAGCGCGATGGCGTTCGGGGACGGCCAGCCGTCGGGGGTGTACTCGGAAGCGGGGTAGAACCAGACGTCCCGCTCCTTGATCGCGATCCGCTTGAGGGCGGCCACGTGCCGGTCGGCCAGCCGCCTGGCCTCGGGGTCGCCGTCGGACACGTACCACGTGGTGAGCGACAGGAGCACGGCGCGCTGGTCGATGAGGTTGGCGTTCGGGGGCCAGCCGGCCTCGGGGCGGGCCCGCCGGTAGCTCAGCCCGTCGGGGCCGAAGAAGCTCGTCAGCCGCCGCCTGAAGCCGTCCTCGACCTCCCGCCAGGTGTCCTTGCCCGTCATGTGCCGGGCGAGCAGGCAGGCGTCCAGCAGCCGGCCGTGGCTGGAGCCGTAGTCCCAGTCGCCGTGCCGCAGCGCGGCGGGCCGGGCGAGCAGGTCGGCGCTGAAGTACGGAACGCCGTCCATGCCCGTGTCCGGGTCCGTGTCGGGCAGTCCGGCCACCGCGTTCATCGCCAGCTCGGCCCGCTCTTCGAGCAGCACGGTGTCGGGGATCTCTGGCATGGCCGTCCCTTCGTTGCACATAAATATTCAAGTGTGCATAGATGTCGCATTCAGCCTGCGTCGCCAGTTGACCCGCGTCAAGGTCTGCATGGATATTCATATCTTGTTGGATATGTAAGGCTGAGGGAGGATGGTGCCATGAGCGTTGATCCGGTGGTACGGCCAGGTTCGGGTGCGGCGGTGGCCCTGCGGCCCGTGACGGGAGCCCGCATCCACGACGGCTTCTGGGAGGCGCGGCAGCGGGTCAACCGCGAGGTGACGATCCCGCTGGGAGGGGAGCGGGTACGCGACTCCGGCGCCTTCGGCAACCTGCGCCGGGCCGCCCGGGGAGGCCCCGCCGAGCATGAGGGGAAGATCTTCGCCGACTCCGACGTCTACAAGTGGCTGGAGGCGCTGGCCTGGGAGCGGGGCAGGCGCGAGGACGACGGCCTGGCCCGCTCGTACGCGCAGGCGTCGGAGCTGGTCGCCGCCGCTCAGTGCGCCGACGGCTACCTCCACACGCACACCCAGCTCACCGGCCGGCGACGCTACTCCGACCTGGCCTCCAGCCACGAGCTCTACTGCGCGGGCCACCTCATGCAGGCCGCCGTGGCGGGCCGCCGGGCCACCGGCGACGAGACGTTGCTGCGGGTCGCCGCCGGCTTCGCCGACCACCTGGCCAAGGACCTGCCCCCGGACGCGATCGACGGCCACCCCGAGGTGGAGATGGGCCTGGCCGAGCTGCACCGGGAGACCGGCGTGCCCGCGTACCTCGACCTCGCCGCGCGCCAGGTGGCCGCGCGGGGGCGCTCTCTCATCCAGCTCAAGGGACACCACGGCCCCGGCTACCGGCAGGACCGCGTGCCGGTCGCCGAGGCCACCACGGTCGAGGGGCACGCGGTGCGCGCGATGTACCTCGCGGCGGGGGCGACCGACGTCGCCGTCGAGACCTCCGACCTCGACCTGCTCGCCGCACTCGGCCGGCAGTGGCGCGACATGGTGGCCACCAAGACCTACCTGACCGGCGGGCTCGGCTCCAACTGGTACGGCGAGGCGTTCGGCGGCCACCACGAGCTCGCCCCCGACACCGCGTACTGCGAGACCTGCGCGGCGATCGGCAGCGTCCAGTGGTCGTGGCGGATGTTGCTGGCGACCGGCGACCCCGCGTACGCCGACCTGGTCGAGCGCACCCTCTACAACGCCGTGCTGCCCGGCGTCTCGCTCGACGGCGAGCACTTCTTCTACGTCAACGCGCTGCGCGTGCGCGCCGGCGCCGACCCCGACGACCTGCGCTCCCCCGCCCGCGGCCGGCAGGGATGGTACGGCACCGCCTGCTGCCCGCCGAACGTCATGCGCCTGCTCTCCTCCCTCGACCACTACCTGGCCACCCGCGACGCCGACGGCGTGCAGCTCCACCTGTACGCGCCCGGCACCGTACGCGCCGGCGACGTGCTGCTGGAGGTGGAGACCGGCTACCCGTGGACCGGCCGCGTCGAGATCGTGGTCAAGGAGACCCCCGGCCACCCGTGGACGCTCGCGTGCCGCATCCCCGCCTGGGCCGACGCGGCCGGGGCCGACGGGCAAACGGCCGAGCCGGGCGGCTACCACCGCGTGCGCAGGACGTGGCGGCCGGGCGACCGGGTGGAGCTGGACCTCGGGATCCGCCCCCGGCTGACGGCCGCCGTGCCCCGGCTCGACGTCGCCCGCGGCCAGGTCGCGGTCGAGCGCGGGCCGCTGGTCTACTGCCTGGAGCAGGCCGACCACCCGGGGGTGATCGTCGACGATTTGTGCCTGGCCGCCGCGGACCTGCGCGACGCGGGCCCGGTCGCCGGCCTGCCCGCCGACGTGGTGCCGGTCACCGCGCGCGGCCGGGCCCACGTGCACCGGGAGGACGACGGCGGTTTCCCCTACCGCGCCGCCGTCGCCCCCCACGAGCCGGAGCACGGGGGCCCGGTCGATCTGACGTTCGTCCCATACCACCTGTGGGCCAACCGGGGCGCCGGGCCGATGACGGTCTGGACGCCCATGCACCGGACATGACCGGCGAAGGCAAAGGAACCCTCATGATCTGTGATCACAGCTGGAAAACGGGTATGTCGTAGCGGCCGTTCGTGACGACTTCCGATCGCCCCCGACGTCATGCCCGGAGTGGAAGCGGCGGACGGCGGGATGTGATGATGTCCCCAACGGCACGGGGAGGAAGCGATCGTGGGGTCCCTCGCGGGCGACGGGCTGCCCCCGGATGACGTCGTCGTCTCCGCGCTGCGGGCGGGCGACGAGGAGATGTTCGCGACGCTGCTCGACACCTGGGCGCGGGGCATGCTGCGGGTGGCCCGCTCCTACGTGTCCACCGACGACTCCGCGGAAGAGGTCGTGCAGGACACGTGGCTGGCGGTGATCGGCGCCATCGACGGGTTCGAGGGCCGATCGTCGGTGAAGACCTGGGTCTACCGCATCCTGGTGAACACGGCCAAAAGGCGCAGCGTGCGCGAGAGCCGTACACTGCCGTGGAGCGCCTTCGAGCGGGACACGAGCCCGGCCGCCGATCCCACCCTGTTCCACGGAATCGACGGGGCTCTGGCGGGCAGGTGGAAGGAGGCACCCGCGGCCTGGCCGACGCCCGAAGGGCAGGCGCTCGCCGCAGAGGCGCGGGGTCTGATCGGCGAGGCGCTGGCGACGTTGCCTCCACGGCAGCGCATCGTGATCACGCTGCGCGACGTGGAAGGATGCACCTCCGAGGAGGTGTGCGAGATCATGGAGATCTCCGCCGTCAACCAGCGGGTGCTGCTGCACCGAGCCCGTGCGGCGGTTCGGGACCTGCTGGAGAGTTACTTCGCGTCGGTGAAACAGCCAGAATAGGTGAAACGGTTAAATACGCAGAGGGTAAGGCGGTCAACGTCGTGAAGCGGTTCACGTGCGGCGAACTGGTGGAATCCATCACCGCGTACCTTGACGACGCCCTCGACCCGCCCGTTCGCGCCGGGTTCGAGGCCCACGCGGCCTGCTGCGACGACTGCCGGCGCCACGTCCACCAGTTCCGCGTCACCATCCGGGCGGTCGGCGACCAGCCCCCCGAGAAGTTGCCGGACCGCACGCGCGAGCGGCTGATGTCCGCCTTCAGACAGCGCCGGCGAACCTGACCGCTCCCGTGTAACGCTCGCCCGGCCGGCGGCTCTATAGAGCCATGCGTCACGCGAGGGCAAGACGATGATCGGGCTCACGACCGAGGGGTCGCCGCTCCGAGACGCCTCCGAGGTGGGGGACTACGCGCACCAGTGCTTCCGCCCCGGCGGCGACGACCAGGTGGGCGTGGAGCTGGAGTTCCTGGTCTTCGACCGCATGTCGGCCACCCGCCACGTACCGATGGACCGGGTCGAGCGGGTGCTGCCGCCCCTGCCCGGCGGCAGCCGGGTCACCTTCGAACCGGGCGGCCAGCTGGAGCTTTCCGGCCCGGCCGGCTCGCTGACCGGCGCGATCGACGGCCTCACCGCCGACGTGGCCGCCGTACGCCAGGCCCTGGCGCACGACGGACTGGTGCTGGCGGGCGTGGGCCTCGACCCGATGCGCCAGGCGGTACGCCAGTTACGCCAACCCCGGTACGACGCCATGGCGGAGTTCCTCGGCCGGCCGTACGGCGCGCTGATGATGTGCTCCACGGCGTCCATCCAGGTCAACCTGGACCTGGGGGAACGGCCCCGCACGCGGTGGGAGCGGGCGCACCTGCTCGGACCCGTGCTGACCGCGGCCTTCGCCAACTCGCCGCTGAGCCGGGGCCGGCCGTGCGGATGGATGTCGGGCCGCCAGGCCGTGTGGGAACACCTCGACCCCACCAGGACGGCGCCCGTCCCCGCGTCGGGAGATCCGGTGGCCGACTGGGCCCGCTACCTGCTCGACGCCCGCGTCATGCTGGTGCGGGAGGGCGGCGAGCGCTGCCGCACCGTCCGCGACGGCTCCACCTTCCGCGACTGGCTGGGCTCGCGCGAACGCCCGCCCACCGCCGAGGACCTGGCCTACCACGCCACCACGGTGTTCCCGCCCGTACGCCCCAGGGGCTGGCTGGAGATCCGCTTCCTGGACGCCCAGCGTCCGGCGGACTGGCCGGTGTGCGTGGCCGTCACCCACGCCCTGATCAGCGACGACCGCGCCGCCGACGCCGCGCTCGCCGCCGTCGAGTCCTGCCTCGGACCCGGGTGGCGGCGAGGGCCGGGGGCGGACCGCGAGCCGTGGGCCTCCGCCGCGCGCCGCGGCCTGGCCGACCCCCGGCTGGCCCGCGCCGCGGTCGCCTGCTTCCGCGCCGCCGCCGAGGCGCTGCCCCGCCTGGGCGCCACCCCCGCCCTGACGGGGGCGGTGGCGGCGTTCACCGACCGGCACGTGACGACCGGCCGCTCCCCGGCGGCCGACCTGATGGATCTGGCGAGAGAACCGGGGCGGCGCCTGCCGGCCTGGCTGACCGAAGAGGGACGAGAATGAGCGACTTCAAGGAACGCATCGCGAGCGAGCTGCTCGCGGTGCGCAGCCGGTCCCTGACCTACACGGAGGCCGAAGACGACCTGCTCGTACGCCAGCACTCCCCGCTGATGTCGCCCCTGGTGTGGGACCTCGCGCACGTCGGCAACTACGAGGAGCTGTGGGTCCTGCGCGAGGCCGGCGGCCTCACCCCGCTCAGGCCCGAGATCGACGACATCTACGACGCCTTCAAGACGCCGCGCAAGGACCGCCCCAGCCTGCCCATCCTCGGCCCGGCCGAGGCCCGCCGCTACATCGAGGGCGTACGCGGCCGCGTCCTCGACGTCCTGGACGCCGTCGACTTCGACGACCCCGCGCCGCTGCGCCGCGACGGCTTCGTCTTCGGCCTGGTCATCCAGCACGAGCACCAGCACGACGAGACCATGCTGGCCACGCTGCAACTGTCGAAGGAACCCGGCCTGGTACGCGACGGGCGCCTGCCGCCGGCCCGCCCCGGCGGCCCGGCCGAGGTGTACGTGCCCGCCGGCCCCTTCCTCATGGGCACCGACACCCAGCCGTGGGCCTACGACAACGAGCGCCCCGCCCACCGCGTCGACCTGCCCGCCTACTGGATCGACCGGCTGCCCGTCGGCAACGGCGCCTACGCCGCGTTCATCGAGGACGGCGGCTACCACGACCCCCGCTGGTGGACCGGCGAAGGCTGGGAGTGGCGGCAGCGGCAGGGCGTCTTCGCCCCGCTGTTCTGGACCAAGGACGGCGGCGCCTGGCACCGTACCCGCTTCGGCCGCACCGAGCCCGTGCCCATGGACGAGCCGGTGCAGCACGTGTCCTGGTACGAGGCCGACGCCTACGCCCGCTGGGCGGGCAGACGGCTGCCCACCGAGGCCGAATGGGAGAAGGCCTGCGGCTGGGACGCCGGAGCGGGCCGGGCGCGGAAATACCCGTGGGGAGACCACGAGCCCACCCTGGAGCTGGCCAACCTCGGCCACCGAGCCGCCCGGCCCGCGCCGCTCGGCGCCTACCCGGCCGGCGCCGGCCCGTACGGAACCGAGCAGATGATCGGCGACGTGTGGGAGTGGACCGGCACGTGGTTCGACGGCTACCCGGGCTTCCGCAGTTTCCCGTACCGGGAGTACAGCGAGGTCTTCTTCGGCCGGGACCACCGCGTGTTGCGCGGCGGCTCGTGGGCGGCCGACCCGGCGGCGATCCGCACCACGTTCAGGAACTGGGACCATCCGATCCGCCGGCAGATCTTCACGGGGTTCCGCTGCGCCCGTGACGCGGAGCCGGCCTAGTGTGCCGGCACGCGGCCTGGCTCGGCGCCCCCCGCGCCCTGTCCACGCTGATCCAGGACCCCGGGCACGGCCTGCTCGCGCAGTCGTACGCGCCCCGGCGGCAGCGGCACGGCACGGTCAACGCCGACGGCTTCGGCATGGGCTGGTACGACGCCGCCCGCGCCGAGCCCGTACGTTACCGGCGGGCCATCCCGATGTGGGCCGACGCCAACCTGCCGGCGCTCGCCCAGGTCGCCCGTGCGGGCTGCCTGCTGGGGGCCGTCCGGTGCGCCACCGTCGGCATGCCGGTCGAGGAGAGCGCCACCGCGCCGTTCACCGAGGGCCGGTGGCTGCTCAGCCACAACGGCCGCGTCGAACGGGACGCGGTCAGGGCGCTGGCCGACGGCGCTGAGAGCGCCTGCGACTCCGCCTGGCTCGCCGCCGCCGTCTTCGAACGGCTGCGCACCGGGCCCGACCTCGGGGAGGCCCTCGCGGAGGTCGTCGCCCACGCCGGGGAGAAGGACCCCGGCGCGCGCCTGAACCTGCTCGCCTGCGACGGCGCGTCCATCGCCGCGACCGTCTGGGGCGACACGCTCTTCGTCCAGCGTCACCAGGACGGCGTGGTCGTGGCGAGCGAACCGCTCGACGACCTGCCCGGCTGGCAGGCCGTGCCGGACCGCAGCCTGCTGCTCGCCTCGCCGGAAGGCGTGCGCGTCCAGCCCATGTGACCCCTTCTCCTGAGGAGACACCGTGCCTGTGAGCCCTTCGACCGTGCGCCTGGTCAACCACCTCGACCTCGACTATCTGCGCTCCTCCCTCGAGAACGACGTCAGGGCCGGCCTGATATCGTCGCCGAAGTTCCTGCCGCCCAGATGGTTCTACGACGAGGCGGGCAGCGACCTGTTCTCGCAGATCACCCGGCTGCCCGAGTACTACCCGACCCGGCGCGAGCTTGCCATCCTGCGGGAACGGGCCGCCGACCTCGCCGCCGCGAGCGGCGCCGACACGCTGGTCGAGCTGGGATCCGGCACCAGCGAGAAGACCGTGCTGCTGCTCGACGCCCTCACCGAGGCGGGCACGCTGCGGTGTTACGCCCCCGTCGACGTCGACGCGGTCACGCTCGCCGCGGCGGCGCAGCGGCTTGCCGAACGCCACCCCGGGCTCGCCGTTCGCGCCGTGTGCGCCGACTTCGAACGCCACCTGCGGCTGTTGCCCCGTACCGGCCGGCGCATGGTGGCCTTCCTCGGCGGCACCATCGGCAACCTCGAACCCGACGCCCGCCGGGTCTTCATGAAGGAACTGCGCGGCACGCTCCGACCCGGCGACACGTTCCTGCTCGGGGCCGACCTGGTCAAGGACAGGAAGCGGCTGGTCGCCGCCTACGACGACGCTGCCGGGGTGACGGCCGCCTTCAACCGCAACGTGCTGCACGTCATCAACCGGGAGCTGGACGCCGACTTCGAGCCGGACGCGTTCGAGCACGTCGCCCGCTACGACGAGGAGCACGACTGGATCGAGATGCGCCTGCGGGCCTCCCGCGCCATGCGGGTGCGCGTCGCGGCGCTCGACCTGGACGTGGACTTCGCCGAGGGGGAGGAGACGCGTACGGAGATCAGCGCCAAGTTCCGCCCCGGCGGGCTGCGCGCCGAGCTGGACGCGGCCGGCTTCACCGTCCTGCGCTGGTTCACCGACCCGGCGGAGGACTTCAGCCTGGTGCTGGCCCAAGCATGATCGACGGCAAGGCATGATCGGCAAGGCGTGGCGGGCGGCACGCTCCGTCGTGCCGCCGGGCCACCTCGACGCGGCCAGCTGCAACGTACCGAGTGACCGGGTGCTCGACACGGTCGTGGGGCGCCTCCGGCGCGAACGCGAGCACGGAGGCTACGCGGCCGAACCCGGCCTCACCGACGCGAGATCCGCCCTCGCCGCCCTGGTCGGCCCGGCGGGCGCGTCCCCCGGGGACGTGGCGTTCCTGGAGAGCGGTACGGCGGCGATGGCGGCGCTGCTCGGCGGCTGGCGGCTCCCACCGGGCAGCCGTGTCGGCTTCGCCCGCACCGAGTACGGCAGCACTCTGATGCTCCTGCGCCGCCTCGCCGCCGACCGCTCGTGGACGCTCGTCGAACTGCCCGTGGACGCCGGCTCCCGCCTCGACCTCGACGGCCTCGCATCCGCGCTCGCCGGAGGGCTGGACCTCGTCACCCTGGTCCACATCGCCTCCCACCGGGGCGTCGTCCAGCCCGCGCGGGAGGCCGGCGCGTTGTGCCGCGCCGCCGGGGTGCCGCTGGTGCTGGACGCCTGCCAGTCCTTCGGCCACACGGACGTGGGCGGGGTGGGGGCGACCGCGTACGTGGGGACGTCCCGCAAGTGGCTCGCCGGCCCGCGCGGCACCGGCTTCCTCATCGTGCCCGGCCTCGCGACGGGCCCGGCACCGACGTGTGGATGGGTGGCGGGGATGGACGCCGCCGCCCCCGCGCTCGGTGGCCACACGTGGGGCATGGACGACCTGCCCGAACCGCTCCCGGGGGCGATCCGCTATGAGAGCTCGGAAGGAGCGATCGCATCCCGGGCGGGGCTCGGCGCCGCCGTACGGGAGTACCAGGAGCTCGGCCCGGCCGACCTGCACGAGCATGTGACGGAGCTGGGCCGCACGGCCCGGCACCTCCTGCACGGGGCGGGCGGCTGGCAGGTGGGGGAACCACTCGACGAACCCTCCGCCATCGTCACCCTCCGGCCTCCGGCGGGCGACTCGGTGGAGTCCGCAAGGGCCCGTGCCGCCGAGGCGGGACTGCTCGTGGGGGCCGCCCCCGTCACCAGGGCACCACTGGACCTGCGAGAGCCCGTACTCCGCGTCTCGCCGGCCCCGGGCACGGATCCAGAAACCCTGCACACGTTCGCCCGCGTCCTCAGCACGCCGTAGGGACCAGCCCGGCTCGTATGCCGTTCACGGTTATCCACCTTCGACCACTGAAGGGAAAATCATCATCACCGATTCTCTGACCTGGGGATCATGCCCCGCAGTGCGAGTGTCCTCTGCAGCGGGCACACTGGAAGCATGACTTGGAGCTCGCGCTACGCCAGCCGTCGCGTCTATCTGGTGCCTGCTGATCTCACTGAGCTGACCGGCCCCATCACCGGCGTCGTGGAGCTACCCACCCGGTTGGACTGGTCTGAGCAACGCTTTTACGACATGTTGGACAACAGTCACGTGGGACTGATGTACGAACGTGTGATCCGCGAAGCGACGCGGCTGGACGAGTTGCGTATGTATCTGAACTACGAGAAGCTCATCGAGCTGTGGCCCCGTCTTTTTCTGCCCATTGAGGCGAGACGGGCGTGGGAAGCGTCTTTCCAGCAGCTGCGACGAGCGGCGTAGCTGCTGTGGATGCCTTGCACGAACTGGTCGCGCGCATCGGTCTCGCGGCAACAGAGCGGTTCGGGTTCGCGCTCGCCGGTGGCTATGCAGTACAGGCTCATCAATTCCTCGCCCGACAGTCTGAGGACGTCGACCTCTAGATACCATGCTGCGCAACCAGGGATTCGCTCGTCTGCTGGTAAGAAGTGACGAGGAACGATCCGTCAAAGTTGAAATGGGCGTCGACTGGCGTGCCCATCCGCCGTTCGGCTGGAGATCGGCCCTGTGCTGCACCCTGACGATGCGGTGGGCAACAAAGTCGCTGCCCTATACGGCAGAGCGGAAGTGCGGGACTTTGTCGATGTGTTCGCCGTGCTCGGTAGTGGCCGGTACAACACAACGCAATTGATGACTCTGGCCAGAGCAGCAGACCCTGGGTTTGACGTGGAGATGTTCCGGGTCGCGCTGTCCGCTCTGGCGCGCATCCCCGACCAGGCCTTGGGTCTCCATGGCTTGAGCCCTCAGGAAGTCGTGAATCTCCGCCGCTGTTTTCACGACTGGGAGACATCGCTCGATCGATAGCGACGTCCACGTCGTGTCTCAGGTGTTCTACCGGCGACATTCATGCAGTCGGCCATCACGACACCCCCGGCACGCAGGCCGAAACCCTGCATACGCTCGTCCGCGTCCGCAGCACATCGTACGGACCGACCCGCCTGCTGGGTCTCGATGGGTTCGGACATACTGGGGAGAGTCAACGGAGCCGGGGGAGAGAACATGCATGCGCGTTCTGAGGCGGGCGACCGTCTCACCGCTCTGGGCACGCAGCTGCTCGAGGTGCACATCTGGCTGCGCGAGATGCTGGACGACCTCCAGGACGGTATCGACGACTACTTCGACGGCAACGGGCTGCCGCCCCGCGACCTGCGTGCCCACTGCCTGTCCTTCTGCACTGTGCTGACCCGCCACCACACCGGCGAGGACAGGGCCGCGTTCCCGGCGATCGCCGAGAAGTTCCCCGAGCTGCGCAAGGTGCTCTCCGACCTGCGCACCGACCACAACCAGATCGACTGGCTCATGGGGAACCTGCGCAAGCTCCTCGACTCCCTCCCCGAGCAGCCGGACCCGGCCATGGCGGCCAAGGTGCGCGAGGAGGTGGGGGCGTTGTCGGCGGTCATGCAGACGCACTTCATCTATGAGGAGAAGAAACTGATCTCCGTCCTGAACTCCATGGACGTGCCCGAATGGCGCGACAACCGGCCCGACTTCCTGCTGGTCGACGACGACGCCTGACATTCTCCGGGGCCTTCACGGATCCGCCCCAGGTGAGTAATTTCGCAACCGCGATGCCCCGGATAGTTCCCGACGCGGCGCGTGCGCCTTTCGCCGGCTCCGAGTGAGCGGTCAACCGGAAACAGAAGCACCAGCCCGTACGCACGACGGCCCGGCGTCAAACCCGAGTTCCGCAGTTGGTGGGCAGACGAGGGCTCGGATTTTGCGGATTGACCTGGGGAAACGGGCGTGAGGTGGCACCAGCGGCGTGTGCCTACGCCTCTGCGGAGCGTTTCCCCTGCTCAGGGCCTATTCGGTGGGTTCGAGACCGCTCATCTTTGGTGGCATTGCGACGTCGGAGTCCTTGAACAGCTGAGCCTGGGCGGGTGTGAGGCGGGTGGTCTGCCGGAGCCGTCCGGCGGGACCGGACAGGGTGACCTGATGCACGCGTCCCAACTCGCGGTTGATGACGGGCCAGCTCTGCCCGGTGCGGCGCTCGGCCACGCGGATGAGCAGCAGCGCCAGCCAGCACAACAGCACATGAGCGATGATCCGCTCGTCCAGGCGATGGTAGACGGGCCGAAGGTCCAAGGTCGTTTTCATGGTGCGGAAGGCCGCCTCCGCCTGGAGCAGGTTCTTGTAACCCACGGCGATATCTCCGGGGCTCAGATCCGGGTCGCTGGTGGCGATCAGGTACTTGCCGTCGTAGTTGGCCTCGGCCTTGACCTTGGTGGCGTCGATGGACAGCCGGCCGGTCGTGGGATGCTGCTTGAGCCACCGGCCTAACGACGGGTGGTCACGTAGGGCGCACTCGGCCTTGCGGTGCGGCGCATCCATCGGCTTGGGAGTCTTCTTCTTGCCCTGCTGGGCGGCCTTGGCCTTCGCCTTGGCAGCGTCGGCGGCGCGAGCGGCGGCGATCCGGTCCAGCTCCGCTGTGATCGTCTCCAGCTGCTGTGTGCGGCGGGCCAGATCCCGCTCGGCCTCGACTGGGTTGTGGCAGATGATCCACCGCCGTCCTGGGTCTGCGGCGAGCCGGACCTCCTTGACCCGTAGGTTGTCACGGACCTGCAGGTAGCGGCCCTGGCGGGACATCGCCTCCCGGGCCTGTTGCGAGCCGTCGCGCATCTTGACGCCGCAGATGTAGTGGCCGCCGGCGCGTTGCAGGTAGGCCATGTTCTCCTTGGAGGAGAAGCCGGAGTCGACCACGGTGATCACCCGGCCCAGCCGCCAGTCCCGCAGGTCGTCCTTGACCTGCTCGATCACGGTCATGTCGCTGGTGTTGCCGGGCCAGACCCAGCAGCGCACCGGGATGCCTTCGCGGGTGACGGCCAGCCCGATGACGATTTGCGGCAGCGCCCCGATCCCGGGAGTGGAGGACGCCTACGCGCTGCGTGACTCGAAGAACCCGGATGCCGGGACGCTCCGGTTCACCGGCGACGAGCTTCGCGCCGCTGGGTTGTCCACTCTTTCGGCACTGCCGCTGAACGGCGGTCCCTGCCTGATCGAAGCAGACAGGGACCGCCGCCCCCGCAACTCTACGGGAGTTCCTCATGATGCATTGGCATGCCTACCAGTGGGTCGGTACGGGAACTGATCGCGAGAACGAGGCCGAGCGCCGGCCGTCCTCACCGGCCTACGCGTCGTCGATGGTGCCGCCGATGCGGACCGGCGACTGGCTGGCCAAGCCCGCCTCGCGCATCGCGGGAACTTTCCATGAGGTGGAGCAGGCGGTCGGGTGGCTGGCGGGGGAGTACGGCAAGGTCCGGGACGCGCTGCCGTCCGGGGGCGTTCCGGTGGAGGAACGACTCGACTCCGCCCGCGACCTGCTGTCCCGGGGCGTGGACGTGCAGTGGGGCGAATGGCTGCACGGCGGCCGGTTCGTGACGCTCGGAGTGATCTGCTGCCCCAACCGCCACACCTCCCACCCCCCGTTCAGCTCGATGATTCTTCGGCCGATATAGACACGGTCGCTAAGTTGGTGGACGTGCACAATGGCTTCGCTGTGACGGTGCCGGAACTCCCGCTACAACACGGCCGGCGTTATGTGTGGGAGGTCAGATCGAGCGGCGAACTACTGTCTTCGGTCGCGTTCGCCGTACGAATGGCTCCCGAAGAAACGGACTGAGCCCGTCGTCACGGTCTGGACGGCGGTTCGGCCACCTTGACGTCCGAGAGGGTCAGGCCGGGCACACCCTGGTGGACGTTTCCAGCGCCACCTCTTCGCCCCGCTGGGGGATGGACACCCGCTACTGGCCCGGGCCACCGAACGGCGGGTCCCGCGCGTGGGCGGCCCTCTTCCTTGACGTCGACGGGCCACTCATTCCCTTCGGCCCGCCACCGGAGCGCCACCCCGGGCACCCGACCGTGTGTCCTGTCCGCCCCGATCCCGGGAGTGGAGAACGAGGCCGAGCGCCGGCCGTTCTCACGGCCTTCTCCTCGTCGATGCTGCCGCCGATGAGGACCGGCGACTGGCTGGCCAAGCCCGCCTCGCCTCAGCCGGCTACGAACGGTTCGCGTAACTGCGGATGGTCAACCACTCTGCTTCCACCGCCACGTAGCCCAGCGACTCGCAGAGGAAGTCGATCACCGCAGGCATGTGGGCCGCCCCGTACAGGGAGCAGTTGTCCCTTCTTGTGCATCAAATGTGTCATCGATTACCTCCAACAGCTCGGGTTGCACTTCGGAATGCCGGCATTCGTGATGGATCATGGTCATCCTCGAATGGCTATCCCGCCGTTCGTCGTCGGCTGAATTTGAGGCCGGCACAGCATCAGGAGGCAACATGACTTTGACCGCCGGCGGAATGGCTACGGCTGACCCGATCGCAACCACGAACGGCACGGTGACGTTCATCGACGATATGAACGAAGCGGCCGCGCAGGCGAACAAAGATGTCGCCGCCTTCTCTCAATACCTCACAGGGCCGGCCGGTCCCGCGCCGAACGGGCAGGCAGCGACCCCAGGGGGCGCCGCCGCGGTCGGTGCGGGCGCCGCCGTGGTCAGCGCGGCCTCCTCGGTCTCGTCCACCATCCTCCAGGCCGCTCTGCTCGGCGTGAACATCGCCAATATGGTGCTGTCGCAAAAGTCGACGGGGTCCCTGGAAATCACCATCACGAACAACTCGACCAAGCCGCTGACCCTCTACAACTACCGCCCGAGCCACGGAGACATCACCAACATTCCCAATCCTCTGTACACCGGGCAGACCGACGCGGTGGTGCTGACCAAGTCCAGCGCCTTCGACGACGACACAAGTGTGGAACTTCAGTTCTGCATCGGCGACGGGCAAGCCGTCAACGGGGTCAACTCACTGATCAACTTCGCCCTCACGTACGCGTACACCGATGAGGGGAATCCGGGGCGTTGGAGCTTGTCGGCCGCGGTGGACGGCAGCGACACCCACTCCTACCCCCAGGCGCTGCAGATGTTCGGGTTCACCTTCGTGGGCAACACGGGCTTCCCGGCCTTCAGCGTCTACACCTCGCCCATCGAAACCGGCAGCGGGTCGATCTCGATGGCGGTCTACGACCATTAGCGTCACAGAAGTTCAGGCGCCGTCGGCCACGGGCTCAGGCCCGAGGCCGACGGCCGCCTGGCCGGTCTTGAGGGCACGGTGGAACGTCGCCTGTCCGGTGTGGAGTCGCGTCTCGATCAGGTCCTGGCCGCCCTCGCCAAGCCTGAAAGCTGAAGGGGACGGCGTTCGGACTGACGGTGGCCGGAGAAGTCCTGGCCGATTCCGGGGGTTGGCTGGTGCGGAGCTCGCCCGCGCTGCCCGGTGGCGTCCACGATGTGACCGCGGCCCGGACGGTCGGTCCGATGAAAGGGCTCAATGGTCGTCGGTTCTGTCGCCTCCCGCGTCCCCGAACACCATGCGATGCCCCTTGGCGGTGTCCATGTACTCGCGCACCCGATGGATCAGCCCGTCCCGCAGTTGGAAGATGAAGCAGTAGTCGTTGCTGTAGGCGTTGCCGTCTGCCAGCGTGGCCTGCATGGTTTCCTCCACCACGACAACATCGCCGTCGGCGTAGAACCCGCGGAAATCCACCGCCACATCGGCGACGAACATGCGCGGGAAGTCGACAGTGAGGAAGTGGACAATGGCCTCCCTGCCCACCATGTGGTGCGTCGCGCCGAGCGCTACGGCGGTCGCGTTCCCGGACGGGGCCAGCCATTCCGCTGATGACCTGCACCGTCAGGACGGTGGTGCGGCCACCTTGACGTTCGCGAGGGTCAGGCCGGTTATGTCGGCGGCCAGGTCCGCGCGCTGCACGTGGGCGAACGTGCTGTCCCTGATCGTGACGTCCCGCAGCGGCTGCTCGGGATAGCCCCGCAGCAGGTACGCGCTGCGCGTCCGGTCGCTGCGCAGCCCCGCCACGTTGATGTTGCGGATGGGGGGCGGGTCGTCGCCGTTGTGGCCGTCGCCGTGGTAGAGGTCGATGGAGACGGCTTCCTTGGTCAGCTCGCTGATCTCGACGTCCTTGACGAAGACGTTCTCGACGTAGCCGCCCCGCACGGAGTTCGTCTTGATGTAGAGGCCGAAGTAGAGTCCGGGGCCGCCCCAGCGGCAGCGGCGGACGAAGACGTTGCGGATGCCGCCGGTCGTGTCCGTGCCGATGGCGACCGAGCCGTACCGGTAGCGCATGTCGCAGTCCTCGATCAGCACGTCCTCGCACGGCACCCCCACCCGCCGCCCGTCGGGGCCGCGGCCGGCCTTGATGGCGACGCAGTCGTCGCCGACGTCGAAGACGCAGCCGGTGATCACCACGGAGCGGCAGCTCTCGGGGTCGCAGCCGTCGTTGTTGGGTCCCCGCGAGTGGATCGACACGTTCCTGACGAGGACGTTCTCGCACCGTACGGGATGGATCTCCCACATGGGGGAGCGCACGATGCGCACACCCTCGACGAGCACGTTGCGGCACAGGTACGGCTGGATCATGTTCGGGCGCAGGTGGTGGCCCGCGCCGAACACGCGCTCCTCGACCGGCACCCCATCCGCGGCCATCCGCTGCAACGCCGCCCAGTCGTCCGCCTCGTTCGGCATGCCGGGCCGCCAGCCGAAGGCTGGCGTGCCCACCCACCACCACCAGTGCTCGGGCCCGGCCCCGCCGTCGAGCGTCCCGGCGCCGGTGACGGCGATGTTCTCCTGTCCGTGGGCGTAGATGAAGGGGGAGTAGTTGTAACACTCGATTGCGGAGAAGCGGGTGAAGACGGCCGGGAGGTAGTCGGCGGGGTCGGTGCTGAACAGGATCGTCGCGCCCGCCTCCACGTGCAGGTCCACGTTGGAGAGCAGGTGGATCGCGCCGGTGGGGTAGGTGCCGGGCGGCACGCGCACGTGCCCCCCGCCGCTCTCGTGGCACGTCTCGATGGCGGCGCGGAACGCCCTCGTCCACGTCTCCCCGCCGCCGAAACCGGTGACGTCGAACCACCGGTCGGGGAACTCGGGCGGCCGCACCCGCTTCCGCAGCTCGTCGGCGTACCGCCAGGCCTCTTCCTCGTTCATGCCACCTTCCTCATGCGCAGCGCGTGGTGCAGGGGCAGGGCGATCACCCAGGACGGGTTCCACGTGTTCGCCTCACCCTTGCGTTGCCAGTTGGTCTGGAAGAATCCTTCGCCCTGCTCGCCGGGGACGTGGAAGCCCCAGTCGCCGGGTTCCGTGCAGATGCCCTGCCCCATGGCGTGCAGGATCGTCTCGGCCCGTTCCGCGTAGTGCGTCCGGCCGGTCATCAGGCCGAACTCCATCAGTTCGGACGTCGGGAAGAACACGTCGAGGTGGTGGTTCTGCACGCTCACCGCGGGCCAGCCGCACGCCTGGAAGCCGCGCCGCCGGAACGTGCTGCCCTCGTCGAACTCGGGCGACCACACGTAGACGAACGTCAGCAGCCAGTCGGCCGCCGTCTCCGCCCACCGCGCGTACGTCTCCCGCCCGGTCAGGCGGTAGAGCTCGAAGGCGGCCTGGAAGTAGTACATCCCGGCCTCCTTGTCCTCGCCGGAGGCGTCGAGGGTGGCGTGGGCGAAGGGCCGCTCGAACGTGGCCGCGTACAGCCGGTGGTAGTGGCCGAGCACCTCCTCCGCGCGCCGCAGCCACACCTTCTCGCCGCCCAGCCGGTACGCGCCCAGCAGCGCCTGCACGCACGCCACCCCCGCCGCGGTGACCAGAGAAGAGAACGGGTCGCCGTCCGGGGTCCAGCCGAGGGGGACGACGCCCTCAGGCAGCCGGGTCCGCCAGAAGAACGCGGCGGCGTCCTCCACCGCCTCCTCCCAGTCCGGCGGCACCGGCAGGGCGGCCTCGCGCAACCGCAGCGCGAGCTCGGCCAGGTCGGCGACCGTCTCGCCGTGGGCGCGGCTGGAGACGAAGGCGGCGCCGTCCTTGCGGAACGCCTCCCACCTGTCCTCGTCGAGCAGGTGGCGTCCGTGCCGCAGCCCGCGTACGGGCATCCGGCTGCCCTCGACGTAGAAGGCGGCGGCACGACGAGCTCGCCCGACACGCTCGGGTTCCTCCCGTTCGAGGCCCAGTTCGGCGTCGCAGCGGGCCAGTTTCATGCACTGGCCCGTCCAGCCGTACAGGTACGAGCGGGGCTTGCCGGGCCGGGTGCCGTCGTAGGCGAGGTAGCCCTCGCCCGCCCAGCGCGCGTCCATGGCGTTCGTCTTGAGCCGCACGATCTCGTCCCGGGACAGCGGCCGGGCGCCCGTGTCCCGGTAGAGATCCGTGCGGACGAGCCTGGTGAAGCCCAGGCCGCGCGGCTCCACCGAGCCCCAGTCGAGCGTGTGGCGGGTGGTGACGGTCTCGCCCGGCCCCAGGTCGCGGTAGCCGACGGGCCGGTCCGCCACCTCCGCCTTGCTGACGTAGCAGACGTCCGGCTCGCCGTCGAAGGCGATCACGCCGGTCATCGCCGCGACCGTCAGGCCCGGCGACCGTACGACGCCGAGCGAGCCGTACGCCACGGTGCCGTCGTCGAGCCTGGCCGGCGTGGGGTGGGCGAAGAGGCTGACGTAGCGGCCGTCCCATGCGGCGTTGACGGCGGGGATGGGCAGGCGGTGCTCCTCGCCCACGAACCCCTCGCGCGGCACCTTCCTGCGTGGGTCGGACGAGGGGTTGCCGTTGTAGAGCACGCCGGGCATGGTGACGTGCGCGTCCGTGGTGGGCAGCGGCAGCAGGAGGCCGGCCGCCACGTCGGTGACCTCGTGCTCGGCGTCGTTGCGCCAGGTGGTGGTGAGGGTGAGCAGGCCGCCGTGGGCGAAGGCCAGCTCCAGCCGGGCGCTCAGCGGCCCGAGCCCGGCCGTGACCACGACGGTCCCGCCCGCCGTACACACGCGGACGGAGTCGCCGAAGGCCGGCTCGACGCGCCACGGGCGGCCCGTGGAGGCGGTGAGCATGCCGCTCAGCGGCGCCCGCAGGTGCGGCCCGTCCGTGTCGCGGCGGCGCAGCAGCAGCTCGGGCCCGCCCGCGCCGGCCACCACCTCGACGACCTTCCCGCCCGGCTCCTCGACGGCCATGAGAACGCCCGCAGTCATGGCCGCCGCCGGATCCTGACGGCCTGGCCGACCGTCCCGGGCAGCGGCACCGTGATCGTCCCGCCGTCCAGCACCCCGAGCGGCGTGACGGTCATCTCCCAGGTGTCGATCACCTCGACCTCGTACCGGCCCTGCGGCACCTCGTACGTCCTGTCGGGGAAGCGGTGCTCCCCGCAGTACTCCAGGTAGAACTCCCCGGGCACCTCCAGCATCGGCGCGTCCCGGTCCTGGTAGCGCGCCTCCTCCGGGGTGCCGGCGACGACCTGGCGCAGCAGCGCGAGCCGGGGCACAGCGGCCCCGGTGAGCGTGCCGCCGTCCTGCGACCAGGTCAGCCCGTCGTCGTCCACGTACGACTCGCCGTGCGTAAGGTGGCGTCGGCGCACCGACCCGTCCCAGGCCATGGTGACGACCTTCTCGGGCGGCAGGCTCAGGGACGGGTCCTCGGCGTCGCCCTCGTACCCGCACATGTCCATCAGCACCGGCTTGTGGTGGTCGCGCGTCGCCACCCACGCGTCGCGCGGGCTGGGCGCGCGTACGCTGCCGTGCGTGAACGTGCGCCGCCACAACAGCGGCGAGTCCGCGGGCACGGTGATCGAGCGCGGGTGGTGGCCGGGGTCCTCCTCGGCCACCAGGTCGGCCAGCCGCACCCAGTCGTGCTCGGTGAACGCCGGGAACCGCGAGGGGTCGCCGGACAGCGACCACCACACGTTCGGGTGCGCGGACAGGCGCGGCACCACGTCCCGCACGTAGCGGCGGGCGGTCTCGACGTCGGAGACGCCCTCGCCGGGATGCATGAGCACGAGTTCGGCGGTCACGCCGATCCCGGCCAGCTCGGCCACCCGCTCCTCCAGCGCGTCGAGGGAGCACCGGGTGGCGAACGCCGCCATCCGCACCCGCTGGAACGGCGACGACTCCAGCGTGGCGAGGGTCCGCGAGCGCCGCTTCTCGTCGTGCAGGTGCCAGCCGAGCGCGGTGGTCGCCATCGGCCCGATCCTCATCGATCTCCCACTCTCGTCATCCGCAGCGCCAGGTACGGTTCGCGCGGCAGCCCGACCCGCACCCGGTCGCGGTGCACCCCGTCTACCGGGGTGACGGTCATGTTCCAGGTGTCGATCAGCTCGACCTCGTACGCGCTGCCCGCCGGCAGGTCCACCGTGACGTGGGCCGGTTGCCGCCGCCCCAGGTAGCGCAGGAGCGTGCCGTCGCGGCGCTGCTCCACGATCGTGCGCAGGAAGGCGATCCTCGCCGGACTCTCGCCGTACAGGCCGCCGCCGTTGCCGATCCACGCGCGGTCCTGGAAGCCGGCCAGCGACTCGCCGTGCCCCACGTAGCCGCCGCGCGTCACGCCCTCCCAGAACCGGTCCACCAGCTCCTGGGCGGTGACGTTGCCCCAGCGTTTGCCGATGTTCCCCTCGTAGGAGATCTCGTCGATGACGACGGGCTTGGGGCAGGCCGCCAGCCAGGCGTCCGTCGGGGTGGCGTCCCAGTGCTGGATGCTCTGGTGCGTGATCCACGGCTTGGTGAAGTCGTACAACGACGCGACCTCGAACATGCGGGTCCCGTTGTGGATGGAGCGCAGGTGCTCGTACGGGTCGTGGCGCACGATCGTGCGCAGGATGTCGTCCCAGTCGGCCACGGTCTTGGCCCGGTTGAAGTCGTACTCGTTGGCGGCCGACCACCACACGTTGCGGTAGGCGGACAGCCGGGCGATGACATAGCGCACGAAGGCGTGGTCGACCTCACGGCCCATGTCCTGGAAACCGCGTACGCCGCCGTCGTACGGGTGGAAGAGGATCACGTCCGCCTCCACGCCGATGTCGCGCAAATCGCGGACCCCGGCCTCCAGATGGCGGAAGAACACCGGATTGAACCGGGTCAGGTCCAGTCCGTCCGGGTCCTTTCCGGCGAACGGCACCTCCGGCGGCGTCATCGGGCCCGTCGGCAGCACGCACATGCGCAGCTTGTTGAACGGCGACGACTTGAGTGTCCGCAGCGTCCGGCGTTCCCGCTCCTCGTCCATGTCGTGCGTCCAGTGGTACGCGGTCGTGCCGAAGGGCAGGTACGGCGTGCCGTCCGCGTACACGAAGCCGGTGCCGGCGGCCCGCACGGGGCCGTGGTTGCCCTGGGCGGGCGGCCCCACTTCGAAGCCGCCCGAGCATCCGTCCAGCTCTTCCACGTTGCTGACAGTCGTGAACCGCCACGGACCCACCGCGTCCGGCATGAACCGGACGCGGTAGACGCCGTCCCCGTCGTAGAAGCCCTCGGCCTCGACGACGCGGTTGCGGTACTGGTACCGGGCCGACAGGCGGACCTCCGCGAAGGGGTTGCCGCCGGACGGTCCGGCCAGTTCGATCTCGTGGACGCCCCAGCGTTCCACGGTGGTGGAGAACGTCACCAGTCCTTGCCCGCTTCCGCCTGCGCCTTGATGTAGTTGGGGATGTCCTGCTGCTGGGAGAGGGTCAGCGCCTGCTCGGGCGTCCCGCCGTCACGCAGGATGTGCTGGCGGTAGACCGACCACAGCGGCAGGTCCCAGTACTCGGTGTTCTCGTAGTTCGAGATGGTGGCGTTCTCGCCCCAGTAGACGGCGGAGGTGTCGATGCCGGCCAGTTCGGGGATGGCCGTGCCGAAGCTCCGCACGACCTCGTCGGTCTGCAGGACCGCCTTGAGGCCGTGGCTGGACAGTTCGGTCTGGCCCTCCTCGGAGACCAGCCACTTCACGATCTGCAGGGCCTGGTCCTTCTTGGGCGAGGACGGCGGGATGAACGCGGCCCGCGTGTTCGGCTGGTAGGTCGTCGTGGAGCCCTTCTTGAGCACCGGGACGGCGCTGACGCCGATGTCGACGCTCTTGGCGTGCTCCGCGAAGGAGTCCTCGTCGCCGTCCTCGATGAACAGCTCGCTGCCGGCGTACATGTTGAGCCGCGACAACGTGTCGACCGCCATGGCCAGGTGGCCCGGCTGGCTCATGTCGCCCTTGAAGAAGTCGGTGACGGTGGTGAAGTCGTTGCGCGGGATCTCCAGGAAGCGGTACAGGTTGTCGACGTACGTCTTCCAGGCGTCACTGCTGATGTCGACCTTGACGTCCTCGGGCGCGGGCTCCTCGCTCGTCGTCGGCTGGAACGGGTAGAGGCCGGCCTGGTTGAAGTCCAGATACTGGTCAGGGTGCTGCATGTAGCCCTTGTAGTGATCCAGGCCGTCGTCCGCGGTCAGCCGCTTGGCCTTCTTGTACGCATCGTCGTACGTCATGCCGGGCTTGGGGTGCTTCACCTTGAACTTGTCGAAGATCTTCTTGTTGTAGAGCAGCACGTGCTCGTCGATGAACAGCGGCACGCCGTAGATCCCGCCGTCGGAGCGCGACCTGGTCAGCTCCACCGCGGAGGTGTTCAGCGTGTTCAGGTCGATGCCGGCCTGCTCAAGGTCGGGGGTGAGGTCGCCGACCCAGCCCATCGGTTCGAGGTCGCGGTCGATGCGGTTCTTCGGGTCCTCGATGATGATGTCGGGGACGACGCCGGCGTTCTTGAGCTCGTCGTAGCGGACGGGCAGGTCCCACGTCGCATACTTGATCTTGACGTCGGGGAACGCCGCCCGCAGCTTGTTCCCGATGACCTCGTCGAAGACCCTGGTGCCCTCCCGGGTGTCCTCCGTGACGGTCGACTCGAACGGCTTGTAGTTGGCGGCGAAGATGAACAGCTCGTCGTCGCAGACGCTGAACGGCACGTCGTACTGGTTGGGCACGTCCTTGCAGGCCGCAGGCGGCGAGGAGGTCGCACTGGCGGCGGCGGGGACGGCGGTCGTGACGGCGAGGGCGAGCGCGAGCAGCGCGAAGCCGCGTGACTTCTTCATCAGGGGGGTCTCCTCAGGGCTGTTTCGCGGGCGAGTAGCTGCACCGGCGCACCACGTCGCGCCGGACGCCGTTCTTGAACTCGGTGATCGTGTGCTCGGGGTAGTTGGACAGCAGGCCCACCGCGTCGCGGAGGTACGGCTCGTTGAAGACCACGTGCCGGATGTTGTTGCGGTTGTAGGAATAGACCATGTGGATGAAGCCGTCGCCGCTCTGCGCCAGCACGGGATAGGTGAACTGCGGCCCCGACTGCGCCTCCACGTCGACGGAGTGCTCCCACGTGCGGCCCTTGTCGGGTGAGAGCGACAGCCGCATGGGGGAGCGGTGCTCGACCCACGGGTTGTAGGCCAGCACGAGCTTGCCGTCGTCCAGCCTGAGCGCGGCGACGCGCGAGTTCGGGTTGCCGATGGGCTCGGCCACGGGGGTGCTCCACGTGCGGGCGAAGTCGGTCGAGTCGCTGGTGTGGATGGCGCCGTCGCCGGTGCGCAGGTAGGCGCGCAGCCGTCCCGGCTCGACCTCCACGACGGTCGGCTGGATCGATCCCTCAGGCGTGCGGATCCAGTCGCCGTGCTCCTCCGGGTACGCCTTCCACGACGACATGTCCTCGCTGAAGACGTAGAAGCCGGAGCTGGAGCCGCCCTCGTCGTAGATGGGCAGCAGCACCTCGCCGTTGGACATGCGGATGGGGTTGGTGCCCACCATCCACCCCCACTCCTCGCGGATGGTGGCGGGGTCGCTCCAGGTCTTCCCGCTGTCGTCCGAGGTGATCAGCCGGATCGGGGCCTGCTCCCAGCCGTGGCCCTCGATCGTCACGAAGAACAGGTAGAGCCGCTTGCCGTCGGACCACAACACGGGGTTGCCGTCGGCCTTACCCGCCTCGTCGAACACCACCTCGGGCGCGGACCACGCGCGCTTGCCCGCCGCCAGCCGCGACAGGTAGAGCGCCTGGTCGGGCGCCCCCTCCGTGGTGCCGCCGTAGTAGACGGTCAGCATGTCGCCGTTCGGCGCCTGCGCCAGGCCGGCCGCGTGCACCTTGGGGACGCCGGGGTCGGGCGCGGCGACGTCCTGACGGCAGGCGTACGAGCCGGTCGGCTCCACCCGTACGTCGCCCTCCCCGGCACCGTCCGCGAGGGTGGAGGGAAGCGCCACGGCCACCGCCGCGGCCCCGAATAACATGCTCTGCCGAAGTTTCATCACAGGCCGATCTCCAGATGTTTGATGGTTTTGCGCAGGTAGGAGAAGGCGACGTCCACGCGCCCGTCGCCGCCGTCGATGACGCTCGGATAGGAGTAGCCGAGCTCGTTCTGCCAGTACTCGTCGTCGGAGTCCTGCAGGACCCGCCGGTACGGCCAGCTCTCGCCGCCGTCGTCCGACACCGCGAGCACCAGAGGGGTGCGCAGCGCCTTCTTGCGCTGCCTGCCGTTCTTGACCACCCACCGGTACTCACCGCGCTCCAGGCTCGCGTCGTTGTAGACGAGCGCCAGTCGCCCGTCCCCGAGCTTCGTGAGCTGGACGGAGGAGTCGTTGTTCGGCAGGCCGGTGCGTTCCGGCGCCGACCAGGTGCGGCCGTCTGCCGAGGTGGAGGCGTAGATCCGCCCTGCCCGCCGGTCGCGGTACATCGCCAGCAGCCGTCCGCCTGGCTGCTCGGCGATGGTCATCTGCACCAGGTCGCCGCTGCCGGGGACCGCGTGCTCGGCCCACGTACGGCCGCCGTCCGCGCTGACCTGGACGACGCTGCGGTCGCCCGCCTTGCCGCAGTGGTAGGCGGGCAGCAGCCACGTCCCGTCCGCCCGGACGAGCGGCGGGTGCCGGACGAAGACGCCCGGCTCGGCGAAGAGCACGTCCGGCTCGCTCCAGGTGCGGCCCGCGTCGGCCGACGTCCTGACCACGACGTGCGCCGTCGTCTGGTCGTACGGCTCGCTGGAGGTGTGCAGCAGCCGGACCAGCCCGTCCCCGCCGTCGAACAGCACCGGGTTCTGCTCGCTGCGCAGCGGGTCGGCGGCGACGAGCAGCGGCGTCTCCCAGCGTTCGCCGGCCAGCCGGGAGACGACCACATCGGTGCCGGGGGAGCCCTCCTCTGGGCCGCTGAACCAGGCACACAGCAGTTCACCGTCCCGCGTGCGGAGCAGGTTGGCCGCGTGGTTGTCCGGGCCGTGCGGCGCGGGCAGCAGCGCCTCCCGCGTGCCGGGCAGCGTGCCCGACGGACGGAGGACGCCGTCGAAACGGGGGTCGGTCATGCGCTCACCTTCGGGTCCTCGCGCACGTCCGGGTCGGGGACGCCGCGCAACTCCAGTTCCTCCGCGAAATGACAGGCGACGCGGCGCCCTCCGACCTCGCGCAGCGGCGGCGGGTCCGTGCGGCACACGTCCCTGGCGTACACGCAGCGCGGGTGGAAGGGGCAGCCGGGCGGCACGTGCGCCGGGTCGGCGATGTCGCCGAGCAGCTTGATCCGCTCGCGGTGCCTCCTGGCCGCCGGGTCCGGGTCGGGCACCGCCGACAGCAGCGCCTCGGTGTAGGGGTGCAGGGGCCGCCCGTACAGCTCGCCGGTCGGACCCTGCTCGACGACCTTGCCGAGGTACATCACCGCGACGACGTCGGCGACGTGCTCGATGATGCCGAGGTCGTGGCTGACGAACAGGAAGCCGAGACCCGACTCGTCCTGCAGGTCGGTCAGCAGGTTGAGGATCTGGGCCCGGACCGACACGTCGAGCGCGCTCACCGCCTCGTCGGCGACGACCAGCCGGGGCGACAGGGCCAGCGCCCGCGCGATCCCGACCCGCTGGCGTTCGCCGCCGCTGAAGGCGTGCGGGTAGCGGTCGGCGTACTCGGGGCGCAGACCGACGCGGTCGAGCAGGTCGCCGACGCGGGCGTGGACCTCCTCCTTGGTGCCGTACCCGTGCGCCCGCATCGGCTCGCCGATGATCTCGCGCAGCGTCTTGCGGGGGTTGAGCGACGAGTGCGGGTCCTGGAAGATCATCCGCACCTGCCCCCGGTACGGCTTGAGCTCCTTCTCCTTCAGCCCCGCCACGTCGATCACCGAGCCGTCCGGCCACCGGTAGAGCATGCGCCCGCCGGACGGGTCGTGCGCTCGCACGATGCACCGGCCCAGCGTGGTCTTGCCGCAACCGGACTCACCGACCAGGCCGAGCGTGGTGCCCTCCTCGACGGCCAGGTCCACCGCGTCCACGGCCCTGACCGCGCCCACCTGCCGGCCGAGCAGGCCGCTGCGGATGGGGAAGTGCTTGGTCAGGCCTTCGAGCCTGAGCAGGGGCTCCGTGCTCATCGCCGCTCCTCCCGCTCCTGCTGTTCGTCGTCGTAGAGGAGGCAGGAGACCTCGCGGTCGCCCACCACGACGCTGCTCGGGGTCACGGTGTCGCACCGGCCGGCCATGGCGCTGTCGCAGCGCGGGTGGAACGTGCAGCCGTCCGGCCGCGCGAACGGCGGCGGCACCATGCCCCTGATCGCCGCCAGCCGGGTGCGCGAGGCGCGTCCGAGCCGGGGCATCGAGCGCAGCAGCGCCTGCGCGTACGGATGCCGGGGGGCGGCGAGCACCTGTTCGGCGGCGCCGTACTCGACCACCCGGCCCAGGTACATGACGGCCATGCGGTCGGCCACCTGCGCGGCCACGCCGAGGTCGTGCGTGATCAGCATGATGGCCATGCCGAACTCCGCCTGCAGGTCCCGCAGCAGCTCGAGGATCTGCGCCTGGGTGGTCACGTCGAGCGCGGTCGTCGGCTCGTCGGCGATGAGCAGGCTCGGGCGGCACGACAGCGCCATGGCGATCATGGCTCTCTGCCGCATGCCGCCGCTCAGCTCGAACGGGTAGGCGTCGACCCGGTGCCGGGGCTTGGGGATGCCGACCCGTTCGAGCATGTCGATCGCCCGCTCGCGGGCCTCGGCCTTGCCGACGTTCTCGTGCAGCCGGACCGCCTCGACGATCTGGCTGCCGATGGTGTGCACCAGGCTCAGCGAGGCCATCGGTTCCTGGAACACCATCGCGATGTCCCGCCAGCGCACCTGCCGCAGCAGCCGTTTGTCCGCGCCGACCAGCTCGACGGGCCCGTCCTGCCGGTGCAGCGTGATCCGGCCGCCCTCGATCTGTCCCGGCGGGTCCACCAGGCGCAGGATCGAGCGGGCCATGACGCTCTTCCCGCAGCCGGACTCGCCGACGATGGCCAGCGTCTCGCCTCTGCGCACGCGCAGGTCCACGCCGTCGACCGCGCACACCACGCCGTCGTCGAGCAGGAAGTGGGTGCGCAGGTCCTCGATCTCAAGCAGCACGTCGTCTGCGGGCACGCCTGCTCACCTCTCCGTCGCCATGTTGATGGTCGCGCTCGCACGTCGCCCCGCGCGGCGCCAGAAGGGCTTCCTTCTCCGGGCTCCGCCGGCCGATCCGTACGGGTCGGCCGCGTCTCTCAAGCCGTCTCCGAAGAAGTTCATGGCGACCACGACGATCACCACCGCGACGCCCGGCGCCAGCAGCCACGGCGCGTTCGCGACGACGCGCACGTTCTGCGCGCCCTCCAGCAGCACGCCCCAGCTCACCGCCGGCGCCTGCAACCCCAGGCCGAGGAAGCTCAGGCTGGTCTCGCCGAGGATCATGGCCGGGATGGCCAGCGACAGCGAGGCGATGATGTGGCTGGCGAACGACGGGATCATGTGCCGGAAGATGATCGACAGCCGGCCGACGCCGTCCAGGCGGGCGGCGGTGACGAAGTCCTCCTCGCGCAGCGACAGGAACCGCCCCCGCACGTCCCTGGCCAGCCCGGTCCACCCGATCAGCGACAGCAGCACCGTGATGGCGAAATATCGGGTCAGCGGCCCCCAGTCCGTGGGGAGCGCGGCCGACAGCGCCATCCACAGAGGCAACGTCGGGATCGCCATCAGGAACTCGATGACCCGCTGCACGACGTTGTCGACGCCGCCCCCGAAATATCCGGAAATGCCGCCTATAAGCATGCCGAGTAAGAAGCTGGCGGCGACCCCGACCAGCCCGATCGACAACGACACCCGGGCGCCGTGGATGAGCCTGGACAGCAGGTCCCTGCCGTTCCCGTCGGAACCCAGCAGGAAGACCGGCTCGCCCTTGGTGACCGGGCCGATCAGGTGGATGTCGGACGGGATCAGGCCGAGCAACCTGTACTCGTCGCCGTGCACGAACAGCCCCACCCTGACCACCTTGGCGGGGTCCTCGGTGTAGGTCTGCGCGTACGTCGTCGCGTCGCGTTCGGTCGTGTACCCGTAGACGTGCAGGCCGTGCTCGCCCGAGTACCGCACCATCTGCGGCGGCGCGTACGTCATCGACGTGTTCGCCGTCGAGCTGGACATCGGCGCGAAGAACTCCGCGAAGATCGCCACGAAGTACACCGGGATCAGGATCGCCGCGCCGGCCATCGCGAGCCGGTGCCGGCGGAACTGCCGCCACATCAGCCGCCACTGCGGCAGCGTCCCTACTTCCTTCGTCGGTCGCCTGAGGAACATGTGGCGCTACTCTCTCTTGTACCGTTTGCGGATTCGCGGGTCCCACCAGGCCAGCGCCAGGTCACTCACCACGGTGCCGACCACGGTCAGCGTGCTGAGGATCATGATGAAGCTGCCGACCAGGTACATGTCCTGGCTCATGACCCCGCTGAGCAGCAGCGGGCCCCCCGTCGGCAGGCTCATGACGACCGACACGATGGTCTCCCCGCCGATGAGCCCCGGGAGCAGCCAGCCCACCGTGCTGAAGAACGGGCTGAGCGACATCCGCACCGGGTACTTCAGCAGCAGCTTCCACTCCGGCAGCCCTTTGGCCCTGGCCGTGTGCACGTAGGGCCGGTAGAGCTCGTCGAGCAGGTTCGCCCTGGTCACCCGGATCATGCCCGCCGTGCCGGACACCCCGATGACCAGGATCGGCACCCACAGGTGTCCCATCAGGTCCAGGACCTTGCCCAGGTTCCAGGCCGCGTCCTGGAACTCGGGCGAGAACAGGCCTCCCACGCTCGCGCCGAAGTAGCGGAACCCGATGTACATCAGGACCAGCGCCAGCATGAACTCGGGGACCGCCATCCCGATGAAGCCGAGGAAGGAGAACCCGTAGTCACCCCAGGAGTACTGCTTGACCGCGCTGTAGATTCCGATGGGGAACGCGATCGCCCAGACCATGAGCAGGGAGCTGATCGACAGGATCGCCGAGAGCGCGACCCGCTCGCCGATGAGCGTGGCGACCGGCTGATTCCAGGCAAACGATTGACCGAAGTCGCCGTGGAGCAGGATCGCGGTGATCCAGCGCCAGTACTGCAAGAAGATCGGATCGTCCAGGCCGTAGCGCAGCCTGAGGTTCTCGATCTCCGCCGGAGTGAGGCCTTCGCCGCCCGCCTGCGCGTTCGCGATCAGCGTCGAGACATAGTCGCCCGGCGGCAGGTTGATGATGACGAAGGCGGCGATCGAGATGGCCCACAGCGTCACCACCACGTACAGCAGGCGGCGGCCGAAATAACCCAGCATGCCGGCGCCTCAGAAGGAGTACTGCTCGGGCTGGGTCGGCCCGGGGTTCACGGGACAGACGGACATGGAGTCGGGCACGTTCTTGACCTCGTTGGAGACGATGCCGTACTCGTCGGGATGCGAGCTGATGCCGATCGCGTAGAACTGGTCCTTGGCGATCCGCACGACCTTCCTGGCGTGCTCCAGCGCCTTGTTGACGTCCGGCTCGGTACGCATCGCGGTGAACGCCTCGAGTTGCTCGCGGACCACCGCCGGCGGCTCGTCGCCGTTCTTGCCCTTGCTGCCGTACCACAGGGCCCAGCGGATGGCGTAGCGGGCGCTGCCGGAGTTGCTCGGCACGTAGTAGTGGCTGCCGCCGGTGCCGGTGATCACGTCGAAGTCGCTGCACGTGAACGTGGACGCCTGCGGGTTGTTGCCCATCGTGCGCTCGGTGAACAGCGTGTCCGAGACGGGATCGACGCGCAGGCTGACCCCGACCGCCTCCCAGTGCCTCTTGACGAACTCGAGCGCCTGGACGTGGTGCGGGAACTCCGCGCTGGTCATGACGGTGACGACCAGTGGCTTGCCGTCGGGGCCCAGCCGCCTGCCGGTGGAGTCCTTCTCGGTCAGCCCGGCCTTGTCCAGGTACTCGCCCGCCTTGGCGACGTCGTACTCCGTGTACTGCTTGGCGAACTCCGCGTCGTAGACGGCGTTGTTCTTGGACGGCGCGGCCTGCCAGGGCTCGCCCTGCCCGGCGTACACGCCGTCGATGATCTCCTTGCGGTTGATCGCGTACGACAGCCCGATCCGGAAGTCCTTCTTCTGGAACAACCCGCGCAGGTCGTCGTCGCCGATCGTCTGGTTGAACTGGATGATCATCGTGTTGCTCAGCCGGCTCGGCACGTTGAACAGGCGGTACTTGCCCTTCCCGGCGTTCTGCGCGACCACCGGCTTGTTCTCCGGCGTGTTGAAGTTGCGGAGCTGCATGTGGATCTCGCCGTTCATGATCTTCAGCAGCTCCACCTCGACGTCGCCGAGGAGGTCCGACCTGAACCGGTCGATGTAGGGAAGCTGGCGCCCCTGGTCGTCGACCTTCCAGTAGTACGGGTTCCGCTCGGCCACCACCGCCGTGCCGTCGCCGATCGCGGTGATGATCTTCCATGGGTGCAGCGTGGGGATGTCGGCGTTGTGCGCCCAGTCGTTCTTCTGCATGAACAGCTGGGTCCAGTCCTCGAACTGCTGCTCCTTGGCGAGCTTGTCGGCGTCCGGGTTGTACTTCTTGTGGAACTGCTTGAGGTAGTGCTTGGGCAGCAGGAACCCGGCCGCCCCGCCCCGCTCGAAGGTGGCGACCGCGATCTGGAACAGCAGGCCGGCCTTCGGCTCCTTGTAGACGTAGCGGACCGTCCGCTCGTCCACCTTCTCCACCTTGACCAGTTCGTCCGTGCTGCCGTTCTCCAGGTAGAGGTCGTAGACGCCGGTCGTGTGCAGGTCCTTGTAGACGGCCACGTCCTCGAAGGCGAAGAGCAGGTCGTCGGCCGTGCAGGGCTGCCCGTCCGACCACTTCAGGCCGTCGCGCAGCCGGAAGACGTACTCCCGGCCGTCGTTCTCGACCTCGAACTCGGCCACGTTGGGGATGATGTCGTCCGGGCCCTTCTGGCCGTTGGTGCCGGGCTTGAGCCGGACGACGGGCTCGTAGGCGAGGGTGTAGATCAGCCAGTCCCAGTCGTCCTCTCCCACCATGGCCGAGTTCCACGTGCCGCCGTACGCACCGGCCTCCTTCAGCGGCTTGACCACCAGGGGGTTCTTCGGCAGGCGCTCGGCGAGAGGCGGCAGCTTGCCGTTCCTGACCAGCTCGGCCAGCGCGGGAGCCTCCTTGGCCGACAGGTCTGCCGCCTTCGCGACCTTGCCGCCCGTGTCGGGGCTCGTGTCGAAGAAGCCGCATCCAGTGGCGGAGGCCAGCAGCAGGAAGCCGCCGCCGGCGAGCAGACCCCTCCTCGTCAACGGTCGTGGTGTCATGAGCACGCTCCTGTCTGGTCAGCCATTGATCTTCACGAGGCTGAACTGCGCCGTGGTGTAGGTGCGGACGGCGATCGCCTCCTGGTTCCCGTCGACCGCGAGGCCGACGTAGAACCGGCCGCTGCGCATCGCTATGCGCTCGTAGCCGATGCGGTCCCAGTTCAGGGAGTTGTCGGAGAGGAAGGCCTCGAACTCGTGGTCGCCGGTCGGCAGGCTCCGGCACACCAGGCGCAGCCAGTACGGCTTCACGCTCAGCGGGTCCTCGCCGTCGTACGGCCAGAGGCCGACGCTGGGCTCCTTGCCGTGCTGGGCGACCCTGATGGCCTTGGCGCGCAGTCCGGCGCCGTCGTCGCCGCTGGCGGAGTAACCGATCCCGGCCATCATGAACGGCGAGTTCGGCGCGAGGTCCTGGCGCACCATGACGCCCGCCACGGCATCGATGTGACCCGTGCTGATGTGGTCCAGCCGCGCGGTGATCTCGACGACCTGCCCCCGCTTGGTGAACCCGACCGCCTGGTGGGCGAAGTGGAAGGAGTCCTTCCAGCCGGCGATCTTGCCCGACCCCTTCAGCGTGAGCACGCCGTCCTTCAGCGCCGTGCTGCCCGGGATGGGCACCTCGCCGATGTCCTGCGCCTTCCACGGCTTGTGGGGCCTGGTGCGGGTGACGTGGATCGGCACCAGCGACGAGGTGGTGGCCGACCCCGTGCTGTCGGTCGCGCGGGCCGTCAGGCAGTAGGTGCCGTCCGTCGCGTTCTCCCAGGTCACCTGGTACGGCGCCGCGGTGGCCTCGCCGATCTTCTTGTCGCCGTGGAAGAACTCGACCGTGGCGATGGACGCGCCGTCCATGGCCTTGGCGTCGGCCTTGACGACGACGGACTGTTCGTCCTGTGCGGCGGCGAACACCTGGTCGGCCTTGGGGGAGAGGATCGCCACCTGGGGGTTGCGGGCACCGGCCCGCTGGATGGAGTTCAGGTAGCGCTCCAGGTTCGTGTACCCGCTGCCGTCCACCGTCCCGGCGTCGTCGGGGTTCTCCGGGTCCAGCCCGTTGGCGCTCTCCCATTCGTCCGGCATGCCGTCGTGGTCGCTGTCGGCGGGAGCGGGCGTCTCGGACGGCAGCGGCAGGAAGCCGCCGACGTCCTTCTGCGAGTTGATGTGGCGTCCCGTGCCCGTGCGCGCCTCGCCGACCAGCCGGGCGTCGACGGCGTCCCGCCGCGGCAGGGTGGCTCCGGCCTGTTCGAGGACCGCGGCGTACGCCTGCGCCGGGGTCTGCTCCGTGATGCCGTGCTCGAACTCCACCGGCCTGGGCAGCAGCGTGATGCCGCCGACGGGGTAGGTGATGCCGAGCGTGTTGTCGGCCGTGATGTCGTCGTGGCCCTCGACCGTGTTGCCGCTGACGTGCCACTGGCCGAACCGCCCCGGCGCCACGATCGTCCTGGCGATCGGGGGCCGCGTGTTCGGGCCCGGCTTGTAGTGGTTGCCGATGATGTTGATGCCGTTGGACCACTCGCCGCCGTAGCAGGACGTGATCCCGGGGTTGTAGATCACGTTGTTGCGGTGGTCCACCCTCAGGCTCATGCCCTCGGTGAAGCTGAAGCGCGGGTTGCGGCCGTTCTCGTGGACGAGCAGGTTGTGGTGGTAGGTGACGGTGTCGCCGCCCCACAGGCCGCCCATGCCGTGGCGGCCCTTGGGGTGCACCGAGTTCACCAGGCCCTCGGAGATGACGCACCACTGGACGGTCACGTTGGTGTTGCCGTAGACGGAGAAGCACTCGTCCACGCCCCAGCTGAACGAGCAGTGGTCGATGATGAGGTCGCGCACGTCGCGGGCGCCGAAGGTGTCGATGGCGGTGCCGAGCTCGTCGCCGCCGCGGAAGCGCAGGTGGCGCAGGATGATGTTGTCGCCCTTGATCTGCGTCTCGTTGCCGGTGACGGTGATGCCGTGCCCGGGGGCGGTCTGGCCGGCGATGGTGAGGTTGCTGCCGGTGATGTCGAGGCCGCCCTTGATCCGGATGGTGCCGGCGACCCGGAAGACGATCGTCCCGTCGGACTTGGCCACCGCCTCGCGTAATGATCCGGGGCCGTCGTCGTCGAGGGTGGTGACCTCGTACACCGCGCCGCCCCGGCCGCCGGTGGTGTACATCCCGGCCCCCTCGGCCCCGGGGAAGGCGGGCACTCCTTTGGCCCGCTCCTTCGCCTCGACGGTGGGGGTGGGGCTCGGGCTCGGCTTCGCCGCCACGCTCGATGTGCCGCTCGATGTGCCGCTCGATGTGCCCGCCCACGCCACGGCGGGCGGGGCCAACGCCGCGGACCGCACGAAATCCCGGCGGCTGAAATGTGAATGATGGCGATCGAAGCCAAGGGCCTCGGTCATGCGAAACGCTCTCTTTCCGCCCCGAATAGACAGGGCTGTGCCGTCTTTCGGCACGACTCCGGAACCACGCTGTCGTTGCTGAGAATTTTTATTCACGCATGAATGGAGTGGATTCATCACATCGTGAACGACACGGATGTGACTGTCAAGAGCGCTTTCGTACGCGAACGGAACAGCCGGTTCACGGATCCGTCACAATGACCGGGCGCGCGGACGACGAAAGGCCGCCGGGCCAGATGCCCGGCGGCCTTTCCGCGCGAGAGGAGACCCTGGGCGCGATCGCCCGGGGGAGGCGGTGGTCAGTCCTTGAGCAGCTGCTCGGCCACGCCCACGTCGGTGATCAGGGTGTTCACCCAGCCGCCCCTGAGCGCCGCCCGGATGGCGGCCGTCTTGCGGCGACCCCCGGCGATCGCGATGCGCCGGGGCACCCGCAGCAGGTCGGCGGCCGGAATGCCGAGGATGCGCCGCTCCAGCGGCGAGTCGACCAGACGGCCCTCGGCGTCGAAGAAGCGCAGGCACACGTCGCCCACCGCGCCCAGCCCGCGCAGCGTCTCCAGCTCCTCCTCGTCGATGGCGTTGCCGCTGTCACGCAGCAACGGCGACGGGTCGAGGCTGCCGATGCCGACCAGCACGGTCGTCAGCCGCGACCACGCGTCCACGACCTGCCGCACCACGTGGTCCTCCGACAGCGCCTGACGCGCCTCCGGCGTGCCGACCAGGCCGGGAGCGGGCAGGAACACCGGCTCGGCGCCCGTCAGGTCCGCCAGGTGGGCGGCCAGCCGGGTGGCCTGCACCTGCGCCGACCCCTTGCCCACCCCGCCGATGAGCTGCACGACCTCCTCGGCCACCCGCACGGGACGGCGCTGCATTGCCTCCACCGTGGCCAGCAGGCTCGCGCTCCACGAGGAGATGCCGAGGTGCTCGCCGCCGATGAGGGTGGCGTCGAGATGGGTGGCCCCGGCCGACCCCAGCGCGGCCACCACGTCGTGGTTGTTGTCGCCCGCGGCGTCCACGACGATGATCTGCTCCACGCCGTATTTCCGCTCGAGGTCCTCCTCCAGCAGCGCGTGCACGCCGCTCGGCACCACCACGACCGTGCGCACGATGCCGATCTCCGCCGCCTCCTTGAGCAGCCGGGACACCCGCGGCTGCGAGATGCGCAACTGGGCGGCGATCTGCGGCTGGCGTACGCCGTGCTCGTGGTAGAGGCGCGCGACCCGCACCAGCAGCCGCATGCGTTCGGACTCCTGGCTGAGCCGGCGCCCGGCGTATCTCACGGGCTCCCCGCCGGCACGGCTCTTCTCGAACTGACTGTCAGCTCCCACGATCGCTGGCCTCCGCTTCGGCTCCGCCGCTCCTGCTGGTCCGGTGGCGAGCCCGGGCCACTGCCGAGTGCCATTCTGCTAGGGCGCGGCGGCGCTCGCACACCGGAAGGCCGGGTGTGTAGCACCGGCCGTGGCGGGGCAGCCCGGACAGCTCCCGGCGGGACCATACACCGTACGTGATCCCGGCCAGGTGAGCGGCCCCCAGCGCGGACAGCTCCGGCCGCCTCGCCACCCGCACCACGCGCCCCATCACGTCGGCCTGCCACTGCATGAGGTCGGCGTTGGCGGTGGGACCGCCGTCGGCCAGCAGCTCGTCCACCGGGCCCGCCGCCCGCTCCAGGGCCGCCACGACGTCGCCCACCTGCAGCGCGATCGAGTCGACCGCCGCCCTGGCGAGGTCTTCCCTGCGGCTGTCGAGCCCGAACCCCGCCATGACCGCCACCGCCCGGTCATCCCACCACGGAGCGCCGAGACCGCCGAACGCGGGCACGAGCTGCACCGCGCCCCTGCGACCCCGGGCCGCGAGCCGCGCCAGCTCCTCCGGCTCCGTGCCGAGCACCCCGGCCAGCCAGGTGAGCGTCGCCCCGGCGGCCAGGACATTGCCCTCCAGCGCGTACGCGGGTTCGCCGTCCTGCCACCCGATGGTCAGGCACAACCCCTCGTCCCCGCCGGCATCCGGGCCGGCCAGGCCCATCACCGAGGAACCCGTACCGTACGTCACCTTGACCCGCCCCGGACGGCCCGCCGCGTGCGCGAACAGGGCGGCGTGCGAGTCGCCCATCACCGCGCCGACCGGCACCCCGGCCAGCGACGGGTGCAGCGCTGCGGCGTCGGCGTGCGCCTGGGGCGCCGCGGAGGGCACGACCCTGGGGAGGGTCTCCTCGGGAACGCCGAACAGCTCCAGCAACTCGGGGCTCCAGCGGCGGGCCCGCACGTCGAGCAGCTGCGTACGCGAGGCGCTGCCGACCTCGATCACGTGCCCGGCGCCCAACCGGGACAACACCCATGAGTCCACCGTCCCCAGACGGCAACCGTCACGGGTTCCGTGGTGGCCGAGCAGCCAGGCGGCCCTGGCCGCGGAGAACATCGGGTCCAGCGGCAGGCCGCTGATCCGGCGGACCATGGGCGCCGCGCCGGAGGCGGACAGCCGGGCGCACAGGTCCGCACCCCGGCGGTCCTGCCAGCTCACCAGCGGGCTGAGCGGCGTGCCCGACGCGCCGTCCCACAGGATCAGCGACTCACGCTGCACGCTCAGCCCCACGGCGGCCACCCGTCCTGGCGGCACCCCCGACAGGCACGCCGACACCGCGTCGAGGACGCTGCGCCACAACTCCTCGCCGTCCTGCTCGACCAGGCCAGGCCCCGGATGCCGCTGCGCGAGCGGCGCGGAGGCCCGCGCCACCGGCTCGCCCGCGACGTCCACGAGGATCGCCTTGGTCGCGCTGGTCCCCTGGTCGACACCCAGCACCAGCGGATCACCCGTCGTCAACGCCCACACCCCCCGCCCCGCCCGCTCCGAGTCCACCTGCTCCGAGTCCACCTGCTCCGAGCCCGCCAGCATCGAGGCCCAGCACGTCCAGCGTCGCGCGGGCGATGCCCCCGGCGGTGAGCCCGAAGTGTTCGAGCAGGAACGCCGTCTCCCCGGTCGGCGCGAACGTACGCGGACCGAGCAGCCGCATCGGCACCGGCCTGGTCTCCAGCACGACCTCGGCCACCGCAGCCCCAAGGCCGCCGGTGGGCACCGCCTCCTCGGCCGTGACGACCGCACCGGTCTGCCGGGCCGCGGCGACGATCTCCTCACGGTCGAGCGGGCTGATCGTCGACACGTTCACCACCCGCGCGTCCACCCCGTGGCCGGCGAGCAGCGCGGCGGCGCTGAGCGCGCGGCTGACCATCGTGCCGGTCGCCACGAGCGTGGCGTCCGCGCCGTCCCGCAGCCGCGCCGCCCGCCCGTAGGTGAAGGCGGGCTCGCCGGGCGGTGAGACGTCCGGCACGGGGAAGCGGCCGATCCGCAGGAACGCCGGCCCCGTCGTCTGCGCCGCCCACCGGACGGCGGCGCTGGTCTGCGCGGGATCGGCGGGTACGACCACGGGCAGGTCGGCGATGGCCCGCAACCACGACAGGTCCTCGGTCGAGTGGTGGGTGGGCCCGAGCGCGCCGTAGGCCAGGCCGGGGCTCATCCCGCACAGCTTGACGTTGGCCAGGCTGTAGGCGACGTCGGCCTTGATCTGCTCCAGCGCCCGCGCGGTCAGGAACGTCGCCGCCCCGCACACGAACGGCACCAGCCCCGCGTTGGCCAGCCCCGCGCCGATGCCCACCATGTCCTGCTCGGCGATGCCGACGTTGATCAGCCGTTCGGGGAACTTCCGGGCGAAGGCGGCCAGCTTGCTCGACCCCACCGAGTCGTTGCACACGGCCACGATCCGGTCGTCGGCGCGGGCCAGCCGCACCAGCTCCGCGGCGAAGGCGTCCCTGCAGTCGTACGTCTCCTCGACGGTCAACGCAGTTCCTCGAGCGCCATGCGGGTCTGCTCGGCGTCCGGCACCTTGTGATGCCACTCCACCCGGTCCTCCATGAACGACACCCCTCGCCCCTTCACGGTCCTCGCGATCACGCAGCGCGGCCGCGACCCCGCGTGCGGTGCGGTCACGGCGTCCAGCAGCGCCAGATGGTCGTGGCCGTCGACCTCGGCGACCTCCCACCCGAACGCCCGCCACTTGTCCGCGAGCGGCTCCAGGTCGTTGGTGTCGCCGGTACGGGCGCCCTGCTGCAGCCCGTTGCGGTCGATGACGGCCGTCAGCGACGACAACCCCCGGTGCGCCGCCGTCATGGCGGCCTCCCAGTTGCTGCCCTCCTGCAGCTCGCCGTCGCCGAGCACGACCACGGTCCTCGCCGGTGACCCGCGCAGGCGCAGGCCGACCGCCACGCCGACGCCGACGGGCAGCCCGTGCCCGAGCGGGCCCGAGCTGGTCTCGACGCCCGGCACCGCCCTGCGGCTGGGGTGGCCGTTGAGCGGCGACATCGGGGCGGCGAACGTGGCGAGCCGGTCCGCGGGGAAGAACCCGCAGGTCGTGAGCGTGGTGTAGAGGGCGACCGAGCAGTGTCCCTTGCTCAGGATGAGGCGGTCGCGCTCGGGCCAGTCGGGTCTGGCCGGGTCGATGCGCAGCACGGCGCCGTACAGCGTGGTGAGGATGTCGGTGACGGACAGGTCGCCACCGGTGTGCCCGAGGCCCGCCGCGTGGATCGTGCTGATCGCCGTACGTCTGATCCCGCCCGCCAGCGCGGCCAGCGCGGCGGCGCGGGCGGCCCGGTCGGCGTGCGCCAGCCGGTCGCGCAGCCGGCGCCATGCGCCGATGGCGTCGTGGTCGGGCAGCAGCAGGCCGCCGGCGGCCTGGGCGAGGGTCACGGCGTCTCGCGGGCGGTTCCGAGCGCCGACCAGAGCAGCGCCTGCGCCGCGAGGGCGTCCTGCCGCTCCTGCGCCTCACGCAGCGCGTCGAGGTCCACGCGGTCGCACACCTGCTCCAGCATGCGGATCGTGGCGATGCTCTGCGACAGCGCGCGTACCGGATCCTCCCTGAAGGGGAACTGGTCGAGCAGGACCGGCGCGCTCCAGCCGATGCGCCGCACCGCCAGCAGGTACTCGATGGTCTCGAACAGGTGCACCGACGCCACGGGCAGGTCGTCGTCCCAGCCGCGCCAGTTGTCGTTCAGCTCCACCGACACCAGCCGCCCGCGCCGGTGCACGAGCTGCACCGCCTCGGCGGGCGTCTCGCCGGCGAGCAGGGAGTGGCCGAAGTCCATGACGATGCCGACGTTCGGCTGCCCCGCCTCCTCGATGGCGAGCAGGGTGCGGGCCGCGTCGGAGAGCGTGATGCGCACCCGCGGCTCCTTGGCCTTGTACTCGATCGCGAACCGCACGTCCGGGTGCGCCGAGGCGAGTTCGCGGATCGCGGAGACCGTCAACTCCCACAGCCGCGCGTAGTCGGCCTGCCCCGGCATGTCGAAGCCGTCCTGGCCGGGCCAGAACTTCACGTAGCCGGCCCCGAGTTCCCGCGCGACGGCGACGGCCTCGTGCACGCGCTCCACGGCGCGCTCCCGCACGGCGGGGTCGGGGTTGGTGAAGGCGCCCTTGGCGAACTCCCGCGTGTACAGGTGCGGCGTGATCGCCCTGGCCCGCAGGCCGCGCTCGGCCAGCGCCGCCGCCAGCTCGGACGTCTTGGAGACGCCCTCGGCGAACGGCACGTTGATGTCGAGGCACTCCAGCCCGTCCACGGAGGCCGCCAGGTCGAGCATCTCGGTCATCGTCCTCGACGGGCCGTAGCCGTCGGTCGCGTACCGGTCGACGATCTGCCCGAACGCCCATATCCCGGCGCCGAACGTCAGCGCGCTCATGTCACACCCTCCTCTGCGCGAAGGCCCGCAGCTTGGCGAAGAAGTCCTCGTGGATGAACCGTGCGTCGATCGAGTCGTAGGTGCGGATGGGCCGGTTGACGACGGAGAAGTCGTGCGAGCCGTCGTGGCGGAAGTTCGGAGCGGGCCGCTCCACCCACGTCCCGCACGCCGGGTGCAGCATCAGCCCGATCGCGGGGGAGTCGCCCAGCACGCGGAACTCGATCGACCCGCCGTGCCGGCTCTCGTTCCACTCGACGAGCTGGCGCACGAGGTAGTCGCCGATCTCGCCGCACGGCGCGACCTTCTCGTCCAGCTCGGCGTAGCCGACCGCCATCATCCGGTACGTCGGCGCGGGGACCTGCCAGACCCGCAACGACGAGGAGAACACGATGTTGGCCGCCACGATGTCGTTGGACAGGTTGAACTCGGGGCGTCCCGGCTCGCCCTCCCTGCCGTCGTATCCGCCGCCGCCGATCCAGACCACGGTGACGTCCCGTTCGGCGATGCGCGGCTCCAGCAGCAGGGCCGAGGCCATGTCGGTGAGCGGGCCGAGGAACGCCACGAACAGCGGCTCCTCCACGTCGCGCATGGCCTCGGAGATGATCAGCTCCACGCCGGGCGTCCTGACGGGGGTGCCGACGTCGGGCAGCGCGTACGGCACGCCGTCGGCCACCGGCACCCGGCCGTCGAGCTTCGTCAGCCACAGCAGCAGCTCGATCTCCTCCCGGCTTTCCTCCAGGCTCGACCGGGTGCGCCTGTTGCCGAAATGCGCGGCGATCAGGCCTCGAATGTCGAGACTCGGGGAGAGCAGGGCGTGCACGATCGCGAATTGGTCGTCCGCCTCATTCTTGGCATCGGTGTTCACGATCACCCGGCGCCGGTGGGAAAAAGTCCTGACCGCCACGCAACCCTCCGTCTGAATATTTATTCAGCAATGTATCTATATTCCGATATTAGGTTGTGATATTTGAGGTGTCAAGATCCCAGAGGATCACGGAAAGGGCGTGCGGCGAGATGGTGTGGTCCTCGTGCGTGGCGTCCTCCAGGATGTCCCACCGGCCCTCCTCGGGCCGCCCGCCCGCGAGCAGCGCCACCCGGTCGCGCACCGGGGCGTGGTACGCGCGGTGCCCGACCCCGTTGAAGCAGCAGTCGTCGAACCGGTTGAGGACCTGCAGCTGGCCGCGCCCCCGGCCGACCGAGGCCAGCACGTACATGTCGAGGAAGTCGTCGGACTCGGCGGCGTAGAAGCCCGGCAGCGCCTCCTTGGTCTGCTCGAAGTCGCCGATCGTCGGGCTCGGCTTCGGCGAGGCCGGGCGCAGGAAGAACGGCAGCGACCCGGCCACCGGATAGCTGCGCGTCACCCGCGGGTCCAGCGCGGAGTAGACCGTGGTCGTCCAGCCGCCGCCCGACAGGCCGACCATCTCCACGGAGGCCGGCCGGTACGTCGCCGTCGCGTAGTTCAGGGTCACCGTGATCGGTTCGAGAAAGAACGTCAGCGTCGAGAACCCGGCCCGCTCCCACGGCGGCAGTTCCCGGTGTGACGGGCCGGGCAGCAGCGTGTCCGGGTCGTCAGGGTCGGCGATCTGCTGGGCGTTCCAGTGGTGGAACGGCATCGCGTACGCCATCACCCGGTAACCCCGGTCGAGCAGCTCCTGGACGGTGCGGAGCATGGTGTCGAACGGCTCGCCGTGCCCGTTGTGGTACAGGGCCAGCCGCCGGTTCCAGCGCTTGCGCGGCAGGAGGTCGTACACCTTGGCCGAGACGCGGTAGCGCAGCGGGACCGTCAGCAGATCGATCCTGCGCACGCCGGTCAGCGAGGCGAAGTCGGGCGCCTCGACACCTCTCTTCACCTCCGGCAGTGACGTGGGCAGGCCCGCGCCCTTCCAGATGTAGTCCGCCATGGCCTTGCGCCTGGCCGCGATGTCGGCGGCCGAGTGCATGCCGATCAGCGGCTCGATGTCGACGCCCGCCACGGCCGCGGGCAACGTCCTGTACTCGGGGCCGAACCTGGCGGCGACCTCCTGGTTCACCGGCGCGACCGGGCGCGGCGGCCTGGCTCCTGCCCCGGCCCGCGGGGTGGTGTGCGCGGCCTGCGCGGTGGCCGCCGCGGCCGGCGCCGCCGCGCCCGCGACGACGGCCGCGCCGAGCCCGCCCAGCACCCCGCCCAGCATCCCGCGCCGGCTCGCCACTCCCGTGTCCGTCCCGTCATTCGTGTGCATCAGGCGTGCTCCCGTGCTCTCCGCGGTGGCCCCGCTCCGGATCCCAGCCGCCCAGCACGTACGCCGGGTCGCTCCACTGCTTCGCCTCGGCGTCCGTGAGCTGGCGCGAGCAGGCCAGCCGCCGCGAGGTGTCGATCGCGCGGCCGGACAGGTCGGTGCTGTCGTACTCCCAGAAGGACGTCTGCCGGGCCTGCGCGCAGTCGTCCGGGTCGATCTGCCAGCCGGCCGGGTCGATGTGGCCGTCCATCTCGGTGTCGATGTACACGACCTGGCTGTGCGTGAAACGCCAGACCGCGCTGCGGCTCAGCGCGACCGAGCCGTCCGGAACGCCGGGAGCCCGTGTCAGCTTGGTCCTGACGAACACCGTGCCCGGCCGGGTCTCGTCGTTGCGGCTCTGCGAGATGTAGCCGCGGTCGGTCGACTCCAGCACCGTGTCCTGGATGAACACCGTGCCGGTGCCCCAGACGAAGTCGGTGTCGCCGCTGATGTGGCTGTCGGTCACGAAGCCCTTGCCCTGCAGGCGCAGCGTGTCCTGGAAGCTGCGCAGGTGCACGCGTTCGAGCGCGATGCGCTCGTTGTTGCCCCGGAACGCCTCGGCCTGCGAGCCGCCGTCCGGCGTCGTGTTGTGCACGGTGACGTCGCTCATCCGGAAGTCGGAGGCGTCCACCCCGAACGAGGCCCGCCAGCAGTTGTGCAGGTCGGACGTCTCCAGCACGCGGCGCGGGCACACGTCCTCGGGGCCGCCGTCGCTCAGCGCCTTGTCGCCGTTGCGCAGGTCGTTGTTGGGATAGCGGATCACGGTGCGCTTCGCCCCCGCGCCCCGCACGGTGATGTGCGGGCGGTCCTCGCGGACGTAGACGATCTCGGTGTAGACGCCGGGCCGCACGTCGATCGTCACCGGGGTCGTGTTGCCGGTCGGCACCGCGTCGATGGCGCCCTGCACGGTGCAGAAGTCGCCGGCGCCCTTGGCCGACACCGTCAGCCGGCCGGGCTTGGGCTCGCGCCTGGTCGTCGTGAACCGCCAGGCCCGGGGGTCCCGCACGCCGTCGAAGCCCGCGAACACGCCCTGGTCGACGGTGACGTAGTACTCCTGGCCGTACTCCAGCCGGTGGTGCAGGTAGACGTCGGCCCGGTGGCCCTCGATCATGATCGATTCGTACGAGAAGTCGTGCGGCAGTCCCGTGTCGGAGATGGCGCTGCCGACGTTCTTCCTGTCGGTCTTCGCGGTGGCGGCCTCGATGCGGTCGGCGAGTGTGCCGTCGGCGCGGCGCACCTCGATCGCGCCGGTCGTGCCCAGGGCCGGCGGCTCGGGGAACGTGATGGTCAGGGGCGTGTCGACGCAGGTCCCGCCGCCCCGCCCGGGCACCGAGAAGCGCGGCTCGTCACCCGCCTCGGCCTGTGCGGTCACCGGGCATAAGACGAGCGCCGCCGTGGTCGCGAGCACCGTGATGGTTGCCTTCACCTGCACCTCTCGTGGCGAATGGATAATTGGCTGTGAATAGATATGTATACGTCTCAGCAGGTCCGGTCAAGGCCGCAAAGCCCCCTGTTCGCTCGCGTCCATGGCTTCCGCAGGGCATCGGGCAGGTTCCAGGCCGGGAAAGGGCCGACGAGGAGAGGCCGCGAACGCGCGGAGGCCGCCACCCGATGCGGGTGGCGGCCCTGGAGAAACGGGCAGGAGAGCCCTACCGTTGTTCGGCGACGGTGAAGCGCAACTCGTCGGTGAACTTCCGGCCGTAGGAGTCGGTCGCGGTGACCCTCGCCCTGTGCTCGCCCTCGGCGAGGTCGGCGGGCAGCTCGAACCGCCAGAGATGCATCGACCGGTCCGCGATGCTGGCGTCGCCCACCAGTTGCCGTGCGACGGCGTGCGGGTCGGACCACTCGGGGCCGACCAGTTGGTCCTCGCCGCGGAGGTCCTGCGTACGCGTGGCCTCGCGCGCCGGGCCGTGGTCGATCGAGACCTTGACCGTGGAGCCGGTGGAGCCCATCCAGAAGTTAGTCGTGAGCCAGGTGCGCCCGTTCAGATCATCGCGATCCACGACATTGGGGTCACCCAGTTCCGGCGCCTCTCCTTGCTGATCCTCGTTCCAGGCCTGCCGCGCGGCGTACCACTCACGATAGGCCGGGCTGTTGAGGCCCAGCTGCGTCTGCACCCTGTCGCTCTTGCCGGTCACCGTGTACCGCTCCTTGAAGGAACTGCCCCTGATGTCGAGGGTGAGCAGGCCCGGCATGCCGCCGTCGCGTCCGACGGCCACGGGGTAGCCCTCGTCGGTCAGCTCACCCGAGTACCAGTCACCGGAGATGGCGCCCGCCGTGATGTGCGGGAACGGCAACCCTTCGACGCCGAAGAGGTCACGCCAGCCCTGGGCGAGGTCGCCGGTCTTCATGTTCTCGATGGAGTGGCTGTGCCCGGAGACGGCGACGGCCTTGCGGCCGTCCAGCAGTTCGTGCACCTTGCGGACCTGGTCGACGTTGTGGATCGGGCTGCCCTCGTCGGCCCAGTTCAGCAGGGAGATGTGGCCGGCGACCACGATGAGCTTGCCGCGGTCGACCGTGGCCAGGTCCCGCTCCAGCCATGTGAGCTGGTCCTCGCTGAGCCTGCCGTTGTACGCCGCCTTGCCCGCCGGGTCGTCGCACTGGGGCCGCAGGCCGTCGGCGTTGTCCACGTCGGGGGTGCACGGGTAGCGCACCGTGTTCAGCGCGACGACGTGCACCTCGCCCACGTCGTACGAGTAGTACGCGGGCGCGAGCTGCGCGCGGAAGGTGTCGAACGAGTGCTCGGCGGTCTCGGCGTCGAAGTCGAGGTCGTGGTTTCCGGGCAGGAACCGGGCCGGCCCGTTGGTCAGGCTCGTGAGCTCCTTCACGTCCGGGTAGAGCGACAGGTCGTCACCGACGACGTCACCGATGAAGAGCGTGCCGCATCCCTGGTAGTCGTGGCGCTTCGCGAGGTCGGCCATCGCACCCTTGCGGGCGTAGCCGATCTCCGTCTTGTTGTAGGGCTGCAGGTCGCCCGCGATCACGCAGTGCTGTTCCCTGGTCTTCGTCCGCGTGCTCCGGACGACGGGGAAGTTCACAGCGTTCGGAAGGGCGCCGGTGGGGGCGATGCCGCCGTAGCGCAGCTCGGGCGAGCCCTCGGGCAGGTGGTTGTAGTGGAACTGCGCCACGTTGGACGCGTCCACCGGCACCTGGTAGCCGGCCGGCTGCGTGATGAACACCGTCATGTTGTCGTAGACGGGTAGCCGGTAGCGGCCGCGGGAGTCGGTGGTCACCACGTCGCGCCCGTTCGACACCACGACGTCGCGCAGGCCGGGCTCGTGCCGGTCGTGGACGCTGTCTCGGTCACGGTCGTCGAAGACGGTCCCGGTCAGGACCGAGGGGTCGGCCGGGCCGTCAGGGGTGCGGACGACCTCGACGTGGCCGCGGTAGGCGGTCTTGTTCCAGGCACCGTGCAGCGTGCTCGCCGCGGCGCCCGAGGCGGGGCCGATCGCGACGGCTGAGCCGGCAACCAGGGAGGTGAGGGTCAGGGCGACGCGGAGTCTGATGCCTTCTCGGGAGGGACTCAACATAAGCGTTCTCCGGTGAGTCGTTCGGTGCGGCCGTCATGGCAGCCGAACGATCTTTTCCGAGAGAGCTGAACAGCGGCCCCTGTGCGAGAGAACGCCAGCGGTCCGGAGGCCGGCCCGCGGGTGATCCAACGTGGGGGCGCATCGAATTTCTGTTTCGCCGACACCGGGAGGGGTGAGAAAGCATGTCGGTCTGCCATGCCGGTGCGTCGCCCACCGGCCATCCGACGATCCACCCGCCGCGCGGGTCATGGCCTCTCTGGTGCCGCCGTGCCGGCAACCCGCCCGGGGATGGTTGTGTTCATCTACGGGATGAGGCCGGGGCGTCCCCGTGGCTGAGCAGGAGTTTGCGCAGCAGGGCGGCCGGTTGGTCCTGTTCGGTGGGTGACAGTGCGGCCAGGGACCGGGCATCGGCGCCACGCCGGTCGGCGGCGTGATCGAGGTGTGGGATCCAAACCACGTCCACCTCGTGGCTGGACCGGCGTTCCGGATCGTTGACGACGCCGTGACCGACCTCCGCCGGGACGCCGTTGAAGGCTTCTGCCCCTGCCAAGTCCGCGGCCCAGATGCGGCAGACCTCTTCGAAAGAGCGGGCGGGCGTCGCGGACCGCGAGGGTGCCGCTGCCGTGCTTGACGAGCCAGCCGGCAGTACTTCTCCGGGAACCACTCTTCGTTACGACAGAATCTACGTCACTGTCCGAGTTCGTTATGTGACAATGAGTGTCATGCCGTCCCCCCGACACGACGCCCTCGTCCAGATGTTCACCGACCGCCCTCAGCTGGTGGTGGAGATCCTGCGTGACCAGATGGGAGTGAACCTGCCCGACACTCCACTGATCCAGCAGGAGGAGCGCACCTTCAACACGCGGCCCTCCGACGACATCGAGGCCGACCTGGTTCTCACTCTTGGGCCACCGCAGTCCCCCGCACACGCCGTCATCGTGGAGATCCAGCAGGGCACGTCCAAGGATCCTCGGCAGTTCGCCCGCTACGCCGCCTCGTTGTGGCTGCTGCTGGGCTGCGACGTCACAGTCCTGGTCGTCTGTCCCGACCGTGCGACCGCCGCCTACTACGCGCAGCCGATCGATTCAGGGCTGACCGGCTACCGCCTGCAGGCGCGCGTGCTGGGGCCGGACGGCATTCCGGTCATCACCGACCCCCAGGAGGCCGCCGCTCACCCGGGCCTTGCAGCCATGTCCGTCATGGTCCACGGTCGTGACCGCAAGGTCATCGAGGCGTTCGCCACAGCACTGTCCACCACCCGTGACGATCACGCTACGAAGTATGCTGAATACGCCTACAGCATGTCCGCGCCCGAAATTCGCTGCCTCATGGAGGAGATCATGACGTCCACCGACTGGCCGGTCTACACACCCTGGGGTCGCGAGCACTACGGCCGCGGCCTCAAAGAAGGCAAGGCAGAAGGCAAGGCAGAAGGCAAAGCAGAAGGCAAAGCGGAAGAGGCGGCCAGAATGGTGCTGCTCGTGCTGACCGCCCGCGGCTTCGACGTCCCCGACGACACCCGTACCCGGATCATCTCCTGCACCGACCTGGCACAGCTCGAGAACTGGGCTACCCGCGCGGCCACCGCCCGGATCCTCCAGGACCTGTTCAACGAACCGGGTGAAGAGTGTCGTTAGCGCACGTCCGGCGGTTCACGGGCGCACACGCGCCTCCCCGTAGGGCACCAGCCTGACGGGGCCGATGAGCCCGTACGGTTGCCGTTTCAGCCCGCCGTAGACGTCCGGGTCCGCCACTCTGAGCCGGTTGCCGAGAGGGGTGGCGACCTCGACCTCGATGGTGTTGGTCCTGCGCCTGAGGTAGGGGCCGGCGTCCACCACGGGGGAGATCTGGTCGGCCGGGTCCAGGCAGCGGCCGTTGACGCGCACCCTGCACGTGTCGGTCACCTCGCCCAGCTCCAGGTACGCCGGGCCGTCCAGGTCGACCGTGGTGGTGTAGGTCCCGATGCCCGACACGTCGGCCAGTCCGGGGAGCTCCGCCCAGGGAACGAGCGTGTCCAGGTCCAGCTCGTGGATGACTTTCGAGGTCTGCGTCGGCGTGGCGCCGGGCTGCCAGTCCTCGACCCTGAGCCGCCACGACGACAGCTCCACGGGCGGGGGGACCTCGCCGACGGCCGTGGTGACGGTGCGGCCGGTGGAGAGGGTGGTGGTGTAGGTGCCTGCCTTGGCGGCCCGGATGGCGAGGTCGCCGCCGGTGTAGAGGGCGCGGTCCGCGTCGGTGGCGGTGGCGTGGGGGAGCCGGCCCGTACGGTCGCCGAACAGCCCGGCCCGGCCGATCGCGACGATCCGGGCCTGCCCGGGCTGGAGGGCGACGCGCAGGCGGATCCCGTCGGGCTCCTCCGTGTACAGCGCGATCCGCTCGGCCCGCCCGGTCCACGGGTCCAGCAGGTACGGGACTCCGTGGCGGTCCGCGCGGGCCAGCGTGACGTCGTGGTCGATCGGGGCGACCGGCGGCTTGGGGTTCTCGACGTGCCTGCCGTTGCACAGGTAGTAGTAGTCGATCTTCCCGGCTGACCGTCGCAGGGTGAGCAGCGTGCTGGGGGCGGCGTACCGCACGTCGGGCCGCACGCCGAGGGAGGCGAGCGCGCCGGGGACGTCGGCCTGGCCGGCGACCATCCGCACCGTGGGCTCGGCCAGCAGCGCGGCGACGAGTTCGCGGAGCCGCTCGTTCTCGCCGTCCCGGGGCAGGCCCGGCACCGAGGCCGACTCCCACGCGCCGAGCAGCACGATGGGCAGCCCGGCCCGCGCGTACTCCAGCAGCCGCCCGGCCACCGGCACCGTCATCGTGGGCTCGCCCGCGTAGAACTTGTCGCCCTCGACGAACAGCGCCTTGTAGGCGGGCCCCGACGGCGCGAGCCGGCCGCCGGAGACGCGGGCGGCGGGCAGGTCGAGCAGGGGGCCGCTGACGAACTGGTGGGTCCAGCCGGTGGGGATGCCGTCGCCGGTGAACCAGGAGGCGCCGATGCCGGTCTTGGTGTAGCCGGTCTGCCGCAGGACGGCGACGTCGGCTCGGGGCACGCCCTCACGCAGGACCTCGTGGACACGGGCGAGATATCCAGAAATATCGGATACGTGGTGCCAGGTCGGCTGGCGCGGCCCCCACGACTCGGCATAGCCGGCCGTCCCGTCGTACGGCGTGAACGCGGCGAACCCCGGCCAGGCCGCCCCCGGCGCGCTCGCGTAGCTGAACCCGTGCAGCACCGTCTGGTTGAGCCCCGCCGCGTACGCGCCCCCCATGGTGGTGAGCAGCCTCGTCCACGTCGTGGTGTAGGCGCCGCCCGCGTACGCCCCCGCCTCGCTGGACAGCAGCTCGTGCCCCGCCAGGTCCCGGCCACCGGCCAGGCAGCGGTAGTCGTCGAGGTTCTTGAACCCGAGCGACTCGCCCTCGGGGATGTCCAGCACGGCCGCCGCCGCGATGGCGTCGGTCCGCAACCCGTACGGCTGCGCGCGCAGCTTCAGCCCGAGCGAGTGGGCCCAGTCGCGCAGCCCGGCGAAGTGGTGCTCGTTGAACAGCTCGGAGATCGTGTCCCAGTAGTCCTTGCGGGCGTGCCGGGTCATGGCGGCCTCGTACGCGAAGACCGGGTCCTCCTCGGCCAGCAGCACCACCGGCAGCAGGGGCGCGAGCGGGTGGCCCCGCCGCCGCCCGAACTCCTCCAGCAGCCCCGGCGTCCACGGCAGCGCGTCGGTCTCGATCTCGATGGAGTCCTCGAACAGCGCGCCGCCCGCCTTCTTCAGCAGCCGGCGCGTGGCGGGCGTGAGCAGCTCCGACTCCCAGTGGTCGATGACCGCCTGGGTGCCCGCCGCGCTGAAGTGGTCGACCACGTACGCCTCGGGCGCGGTGTGCGGGCCGGACTCGGGGCGCTGGCCGGAGCCGCGCTCCCAGTAGGAGATCAGCACCCACTCGCCGTCGGCGGGCGCGGTCCAGGTGACGTTCTCGCCGGTCACGGGCACCTCCCGCACGGAGGCGGGGTCGAGGCCGGTTTCGTCGCCGGTGGAGTGGGTGGGCTCGACCTTGGCGGCCTGGACGAGCAGCAGTTTCCGCTCGGTGACGCCCTCGCCGGGCGGCACGGCCGGGGGCGGCGCGGCGCCCGCGTACGTGGCGCCCGCGGCGACGGTGACCGAGCCGTGGGCGAGCTCCTTGACCGCGGCCGGGCTGTCCGGGGTGATGGACGGCACCGCCGCCGGCCAGGACGGGCCGACGGTCAGGTCGATGCGGATGCCGCGCCTGGCCGCCTGGTCGAGCGCGGCCTCGACGGCGGCGTTCCACGCGGGGGTGCCCCAGCCGTGGCCGGCGGGGTCTAGCACGGACTTGTCGCGGATGCTGTGGTGCACCGCCGCGATCTCCGCGCCGCCGAACCCGGCGGCGGCGAGCTGGTCGACCTCCCGCCGGATCTCGGCGGGATCGACGTGGGCGTCGGGCCACCACCAGCGCACCATGGGCCGCGCGGACCGGGCCGGGCGAGAGGACCAGATCCTCCCCGGCCCACCGACGGCGGGCGTTCCGGAAAGGGCGAGCGTGGCCGTGGCGGTGCTCAGGAAGAGGAAGCCGCGGCGCGTCAGATCGTTCATGGG
>NZ_SMJZ01000279.1 GCF_004348345.1 Nonomuraea longispora | reverse complement strand
GGCAGATCCCCACCACCCCGACCCGCTCCGCGTCCACCTCCGGTCGCGACCGCAACCACGACACCGCCGCCCGCAGATCGTGCAGCTTGCCCTGCGGATCCTCATGCCGGCGCGGCTGCCCGCCCGACTCGCCCCAGTTGCGGTGGTCGAAGGACAGCGTGACGTAGCCCCGTTCCGCCAGCCGGGCCGCGTACAGACCGGTGACCTGATCGCGCACCCCGGTGAACGGACCCGTGAACACCAGCCCTGGACGCGGCCCCGCGCCGTCCGGAACCCGCAGGTCACCGATCAGGGTGAGGCCGTCGACGGCGAATTCTGCTTTCATACGCCCAAGTCTGCGCTATGAGTCGAACCCCAGCCCCATCCGGTCGAGAGCGCGCAACCACAGGTTGCGCCTGCCCTGGTGCCGGTCGGCGCGGGCGATCGACCACCGGGTGAACTGGATCACCCCCGACCGCACCGGCTCGGGCGGGAACGGGATCGGCTTCTCCTTCACCATCCGCAGCTCGGTGCGCTCGGTGCGCTCGCCCGCCAGCAGGTCCAGCATGACGTTCGCGCCGAACCTGGTGGCCCCGACCCCCATGCCGGTGAAGCCGGCCGCGTAGACCAGCCGGCCGCCGTGCGCACGCCCGTAGAAGGCGCTGAACCGGCTGCAGGTGTCGATGACGCCACCCCACCGGTGGCTGAAGCGCACGTTCGCGAGCTGCGGGAACGTGGCGTAGAAGTGCTCGGCGAGCTTGACGAACGTCGCGTCGCGCTGGTCGTACTCCTGCCTGACCAGGCCGCCGTTGTAGTAGACGGCGTCGTAGCCGCCCCACAGGATGCGGTTGTCGTCGGTCAGCCGGTAGTAGTGGAACCGGTTGCCCGAGTCGCCGACGCCCTGCCGGTTGCTCCAATTCACCTCGGCGAGCTGGGCCGGGGTCAGCGGCTCGGTCATCAGCACGTAGTCGTAGACCGGGACCACGAAGTGGCGCAGCCGCCGCAGCAGCGGCGGGAACACGCCCGTGCCCAGGGCCACCTGGCGCGCGGCGGCCGTGCCGTACGGCGTGCGCAGGGTGATCGTCGTGCCGTCGTCGTGCAACGAGCGCACCGGGCTGCGCTCGTGCACGCGTACGCCGAGCCGCAGGCACGCGTCCCGCAGCCCCCACGCCAGCCGGGCGGGGTCGACCATGGCGCAGCCGCTGCGCTCCCACAACCCGCCCAGGTAGGTCGGCGAGTCGACCTGGGCCCGCACCTGATCCCGGTCGAGCGGCACGTAGTCGAGGCCAAGCTCGTCGATCAGCTCCTGGTGCTCGTTCAGGCCGTCGAGCTGCCATGGCTCGGTGGCCACGTGCAACTCGCCCGTACGCTCGAACGAGCAGTCGATGCGGTAGCGCCACAGCGTGCGCTCGATCTCGTCGAGGTTGGTCACGCCCATGCGCTCCAGCCGGTCGATCTCCTCCGGCCACCGTTCCAGACCGTTGGCCAGGCCGTGGGTGAGCGTCGCCATGCAGAAACCGCCGTTGCGGCCGCTGGCCGCCCAGCCGATCCTGCGCCCTTCGAGCAGGACGACGTCGATCGACGGGTCGCGTTCCTTGGCCATCAGGGCCGTCCACAGGCCGGAGAAGCCGCCGCCGACGACGACCAGGTCGGCGGTGGTGTCGCCGGCCAGCCGCGGGGCCGGCTCGGGCCTGAACGGGCTGTCCAGCCAGTACGGCCTGCGCTCAGCGTCGGCCAGCGCCTGCAGCGGATCCACACTTCCACATCCCTACGATCCTCTCGCGGACCCCGGCCCAGTGGTCAGGCCCGCCGCCTGGCCACGACCGCGTTGGCGACGGCTATCAGCACCCCGACGCCGAAGATGAGCGTACCCATGACATTGACCTGCGGCGGGATGCCGGTCTTCACCGCACCGACGATCCACAGCGGGAAGGTCACGGTCGAGCCGTTGACGAAGCTGGTCACCACGTAGTCGTCGATCGACAGCGCGAACGACAACATCGCACCCGCCATCACCGCGGGCATGATCGACGGCAGCGTCACCTGCCGGAACGTGCCCCAGGCCGTGGCGCCCAGGTCCCTGGCCGCCTCCTCCAGCGACAGGTCGAGCGTGACGATCCGCGCCCGCACGGTCACCACCACGAAGGACAGCGAGAACAACACGTGCGCGATGATGACCGTGTTCGCGTCGCGCGGCACGTTGGCCGAGACGAACAACGACAACAGCGACGCTCCCATGACCAGTTCGGGCGTGGAGATGGCGGCGAAGACCAGGAAGTTCGTGACGCCCTTGGCGCGGAAGCGGTGGCGGCCGAGCGCGAGCCCGAGCATGGTGCCGAGCACGACGGTGATGACGGTGCTGACCAGGGCGATGACCAGGGAGTTGCGCAGCGCCACGGTCAGGTCGGAGATCTCGAACAGCTCGGCGTACCACCGGAGGGTGAAGCCCTGCCAGGTGGTGTTGGACTTGCTCTGCTTGTCGTTGAACCCGAACAGGATCATCACGGCGATCGGCGCCGACAACCACACGATGACCAGCCACGTGTAGGCGTGCAGCAGCCGGTCGCCGAGCGCGCCGCGCCTCATCGGGCCGCCGCCTCTAGCACGTTCTCCGTCCCGAGCGCCCTGGCGTAGGCGAAGATCCCCACCAGCAGGACCGCCATCAGCGTGAACGACAGCGCGGATGCGGTCGGGTAGTCCAGGTTGACCAGGTATTCGGTCTGGATGTTGTTGCCGATCATGGTGTTGCCCGTACCGCCCAGGATCTGCGCGTTGATGGGGTCGGCCGTGGCGGGCACGAACGTCATGAGCACCCCGGCGAAGACTCCGGGCAACGACAGCGGCAGCACCACCCGGCGGAAGGCTCCCACGCGTGTGGCGTACAGGTCCTGGGCGGCCTCCACCACCCGCGGGTCCACCCGCTCCAGCGCCACGTAGATGGGCAGGATCATGAACGGCAGGAAGTTGTACGTCAGCCCGCCCACCACGGCGAGCGTCGTGGCGAGCACGTGGAAGTCGTCGGGCAGGAGCCCCCAGTCCTTCAGCGTGCCGAAGAGGATGCCGTTGTCGGCCAGCAGGAAGTTCCACGAGATCGTCCGCAGTACGAACGACACGAAGAACGGCAGCAGCAGCAGGAACAGGTACATCGACTTGCGGTCGCCGCCCTTGAAGGCGATCCAGTAGGCCACGGGATAGCCGATGAGCAACATGGCCGCGGTCGCGAGCGCGCCGTACACGAGCGAGCGGAGCAGCTGGGTGCTGTACCTGCCGAGCGCGTCCCCGTAGTTGGAGAAGCTGAACGTCATGGCGTAGCCGTCGTAGGCGTTGCCGGTCTGCAGGGAGACCGAGGCCATCGCGACCATGGGCACGACCAGGAAGATCGCGAGCCACATCCAGCCGGGCAGCGCGAGGAGGTAGGGGGTGAGCCGCCGCATGGTCCGCGCCTACGCCTGGGTGATCGACTGGAAGATCGGGTTGAACACCTGCTCCTGCTCGTTGGTCAGGGTGGTGTACGTGCGCAGCTTGGCGTAGTCGGCCTCGCTCGGGAACATGAGCGGGCTGTCGATCATGGCGTCGAGCGCCTTCTTCTCCTTGGCCCCGGCCGTCTTGGCCTGCTCCCTGAACAGGTCCTGGACGGCGGGGACGGGCGTGACGAACTGGATGAACTCATCCAGCTCGGCGGCCACGGCGGGCTGGTAGAGGTAGTCCATCAGCATGAGCGCGTCGAGAGGGTTGGCCGCTCCCTTGGGGATGAGCATGTTGTCGGTCCAGATCGTGCCGCCCTCCTCGGGCACCACGAACGCGACGGGCTCGCCGGCGAGCTGGCGCTGGAAGACGTCGCCCGACCAGGCCATGGTCACCCAGACATCGCCCTTCGACACGGCATCGATATACCCTTGATCATAATATTTCCGCACAAGTCCGGCATCGCGCTGCGCCTTGAGCTTCTCCCCGGCCTTCTTCCAGTCAGCCTCCGTCGACTTCTCCGGGTCGACGCCCACCGCGAACATGCCGAAGTTGCCGATCTCCTGGGCGTCGTTCATCATCCCGACCCGCCCCTTGTACCGGGGATCGAACAACGCCTCGATGCTCGTGATCTCCTCTTTGACGTGGTCGGTGTTGTACGCGATCCCGGTCACACCCGAGGCGTACGGGACCGTGTACTTGTTGCCCGGGTCATAGGAGCGCTCCTTGAACTTCTGGCCCGCGTTGGCCAGGAAGTTCGGCAGCCGCGTGTGGTCGAGCGGCACCGCGTAGCCGAGCTCGAGCATGTGCTGGAGCTGCACGCCGTTGGTCATGACGACGATGTCGTAGCCCAGCGACTGCCCGGCGCGCAGCACGGGGTCGGCCTTGCCGAAGAAGTCCGCGTTCTCCTGGATGACCTCCTTGTACTCGTACGCGATGCCGGTGTCCTTCTTGAACCGCTCGAGCGGGCCCTTGTCCCCCGGCATGTACTCGGGCCAGTTGGCGAAGACGACCTTGCCGTTCTTGGTCTGCTTCGCCCAGAAGTCCTTGACGGCGTCCGCCTTGGGCGGAGCGGCCTTCTGCCCCTGCACGCCGCAGGCGGCCAGGGCAAGCCCGGCGGCCGAGTAACCGGCGAGCCGGAAGACGTCACGTCGGGTGCGGAATCGGCCCATGAGGCGATGTGGGGGGTTCATGAGGCGCTGTCAACTTCCAATCACGTACGAGTGCTGCGCCTGCCACGACAGCCAGACGGGGTCTCCCCGCTCCGCCGCGGCCAGCGAGTCATGCGCGTTCTGCCGGAAAACGGTGATGTCCGCCCCGTCCGCGAGGCTCACGGAATAGCTGGTGTAGGTGCCGAGGTAGACGACCTCGGCGACGGTCCCGCGTACGCCGCTCAGCTCCGGACCCGGCTCGTCCTGCCCGATGGCGATCTTCTCAGGGCGTACGGTCACCGACACCTCGCCGTCGTGCCCTGGCACCAGCACCCGGCCGCCGCGGACCTTCATCTCGCCGCCGGTCGCGGTGCCCGCGAGCAGGTTGGAGGTGCCGATGAAACCCGCGACGAACGCGGTCGCGGGTCGTTCGTAGATGTCGCGCGGCCTGGCGAGCTGCTCGACCAGGCCGTCGTTCATGACGGCGATCCGGTCGCTCATGGTGAGCGCCTCGTTCTGGTCGTGGGTCACGTACACGAAGGTGATGCCGACCTCGCGCTGGATGCGCTTCAGCTCGATCTGCATGGCCTGGCGCAACTTCAGGTCGAGCGCGCCGAGCGGCTCGTCGAGCAGCAGCGCCCGCGGCCGGTTGACCAGGGCCCTGGCCAGCGCCACGCGCTGCTGCTGGCCGCCGGACATCTCGCGCGGCCGGCGTTTCTCCCTGCCGGCCAGGTCGACGATCTCCAGCATCTCGCCGACCCGCCGCCTGATCTCCTCCTGCGGCGTCCTGCGCTGTTTCAGGCCGAACGCCACGTTGTCCCAGACGCTCATGTGCGGGAAGAGGGCGTAGGACTGGAAGACCATGTTGACGTCACGCTTGTTCGGCGGGACGTCCGTGACGTCGTGGCCGTGCAGCTTCACCAGGCCCTTCGTGGGCGCCTCGAACCCGGCGACCATCCTCATGGTCGTGGTCTTGCCGCAGCCGGACGGGCCGAGGAGGGAGAAGAACTCCCCCTCGGCGATGTCCAGCGTCACGCCTTTGACCGCCTGGACGACCTCACCATGCGAGAGGTACTCCTTGACGACGTCCTCTAGCTCGATTGCCGATAGCCCGGTCATGTCCAGGTTTCGCCCTTGCCGCTATTCGCCGATGTAGTGCATGACGTGCTTCACCCTGGTGTAGTCGTGCAGCCCGAACACCGACAGATCCTTGCCGTATCCGGAATGCTTGAAGCCGCCGTGCGGCATCTCCGAGATGAACGGGATGTGCGTGTTCACCCAGACCGTGCCGAAGTCCAGCCCGTTGGACATCCGCATGGCGCGGCCGTGGTCGGAGGTCCAGACCGAGCCGCTCAGGCCATATCTCACGTCGTTGGCTTTGGATAGCGCGTCGGCCTCGTCGGTGAACGTCTGCACGGTGATCACGGGGCCGAAGACCTCGTTCTGGACGATCTCGTCGTCCTGCCTGAGCCCGTCGACGACCGTGGGGGCGAAGAAGTAGCCCTTGTCGCCGACACGCTCGCCGCCGGTGAGGACCGTGGCGTGCTCGGGCAGCCTGTCGATGAAGCCCTGCACCCTGGCCAGCTGGTTCTCGTTGTTGAGCGGCCCGTACAGCGCGTCCTCGGTGTCGAGGCCGCCGGTCACCGTGGCGGCGGCGGCCTCGGTCAGCGCGGCCACGAACTCGTCGTGCACGCTCTCCTGCACCAGCACCCGGCAGGCGGCGGTGCAGTCCTGGCCGGCGTTGTACAGACCGGCCTCGGCGATGCCGGCGGCGGCCTTGCTCAGGTCCTTCACGTCCTCGAAGACCACGACCGGCGCCTTGCCGCCGAGCTCCAGGTGCACGCGCTTGAGGTCGTCGGCGGCGCTCCTCGCCACCGACATGCCCGCGCCGACCGAGCCGGTGATGGCGACCATGGAGGCGGTCGGATGGCCCACCACGAGGGCGCCCGTCTCGCGGTCGCCGGTGACGACGTTGAAGACGCCGGCGGGCAGCACCGAGCCGAGGATCTCGGCGAGCTTGAGCGTGGCGACCGGGGTGGTGTCGGACGGCTTGAGCACGATCGTGTTGCCGGCCGCGAGCGCGGGGGCGATCTTCCAGACCGCCATCATCACCGGATAGTTCCACGGCGTGACCTGGCCGACCACGCCGATCGGCTCGTGCCTGATGACACTGGTGTGCTCGGCGAGGAACTCACCCGCCGTCGGGCCCTCCAGCGTGCGGGCCGCGCCCGCGAAGAAGCGGAAGTGGTCGGCCGCGACCGGCGTCTCGTCCTCGGCCATGCGGGCGCGTGGCTTGCCGGTGTCGCGGCATTCAGCCTCGTTGATCTCGTCGGCCCGCGCCTCGATCGCGTCGGCGACCTTCAGCAGCAGGTTGGCCCGGTCACCCGGGGTGGTCTTCCCCCACGACTCGAACGCCGCGGCAGCGGCGGCGAAGGCCGCGTCGACGTCGTCCTGCCCGGAGACCGGGGCCTGAACGTAGGCCTCGCCCGTGCACGGGTCGATGATGTCGGAGAACCGGCCGCTCTTGGCGTCCACGAACTCGCCGTTGACATAGTTCTGCAGACGGGTCGTCATGCGCCCTCCTTCGTCGGTCGCCTGACCCAGGTGCTGTGGCTATGGATGACCTCGGCAAGCTCGGTCATGAATGACCTCCTCGTGAGGTGGCTGAGATGCCCGCGACTCTTACAGAGCGGTCGCAGCGAAACAAGGGATTTCGTGGTGAATATATCAAATTGCTACGAATTCGCTTGACAGTCGACCGGGAACTGACAACATGTCGCACCAGGACGGCATCCCAGCGGGAACACCACCGCCATGCCGGACCGCTAGGAGGAACCACAGCCGATGACCACGCCGCCGCGCGTACGCCGCTCCGCCTCCCGCCCAGGGCCCGTGGTGCTCGACGACCTGTCCAAGCAGATCATCGAGCAGTTGCAGGCCGACGGGCGCATGCCGTACGCGGCGATCGGGAAGGCGGTCGGACTCTCGGAGGCCGCGGTGCGCCAGCGCGTCCAGCGGCTGCAGGACGCCGGCGTCATGCAGATCGTCGCTGTCACCGACCCTCTCACCCTGGGCTTCCCGCGCCAGGCCATGATCGGCGTCACCTGCGAGGGCGATCTCGAGTCGGTGGCCGACGAACTGGCGGCGATCGAGGAGATCGACTACGTGGTGCTCACGGCCGGTTCGTTCGACGTGATCGTGGAGGTGGTGTGCGAGGGGGACGGGCACCTGCTGGAGATCCTCAGCAAGATCCGCGCCATCCCCGCCGTACGCGCCACCGAGTCGTTCGTCTACCTGAAACTGCGTAAGCAGACCTACTCCTGGGGCACCCGCTGAGCGACCTGGCGGCGGGCCCCCCGGGGGCTCACCCGAAGACCTGCTCCGCACAGTCGGCCGTGAGCGCCCGCTGGAACCACTCCTCCAGCACCGCCGTGTCCATGCACGACGTGATCCGCGCCCGCACCTCCTCAGACACCTCGATGCCCCGCGCCTTGAGCAGCATCTGCAGCAGCTTCGCCTCACCTATGGCCTCACCTATGGCCTGGCCTTTGGCCTCGCCCTCGGCGAGGAGGCTCTCGGCGAACTCCCCCTGGTACGGATGTGTCAGCATAGCCATAAGGTTCCCCCATTCCTTCTGGGCGACGCCAGTCAGAGAGACGTAGATGTACTGACCGTATCGTCCGGCCAGCTTCTGATCGATTTTGCTGAGGGCCGCATCCAACGTGCTCAGGACTTCTTTGATCAACGGGTCCTGGGCCTTGGTGACGGCGGAGATGACGGCCAGACCGATGTTGCCCAGCGCCTCGGCCACGTCGGTGATGAGCGGGGTGTTGTCGGGCCCGATCACCAGGGGATTGAGCACGAGTCCCGGATGGCCGGTCTCTATGGGCTTGGCCGCCCAGCGTGCTATCTGGCGATCGGGGCAGATGACGGTCAGGACGACCCGGCACTTCTCGCGCGCCCGGAAGTTGGCGATGTATTCCAGCCGGTGTGCCCGAGATCGAGGGTGACGAGCTTGGTCAGCCCTTCGTGTTGGGGAGTGATCACGGGCACGACATTACTATATGTGTTCTAAAGATTACCTAGAGTTGACGAGATGGATCGTGGCGATCTCCCAGGGCTTCAGTGGCAGGCGGAGGGTGCCGTCCGTGACCGGGAGGGGGTCGCCGGGGCGGCCGCGCAGGTCGGCGTGCGTGGCCTCGGTGAAGTCGCCGGTGATCACGGCCTCCGTGTTCCCGGGCGTGAGGGCGACCACCCGCAGTTCGTGCCGGCCGTCCCGGTCGCGCAGGGAGGTCATCGTCACGCCCTTGCCCGTCACCGTCAGGCCCGCCGCCGGTGCGGGCAGGGGGAGGTCCCGCGGGCCCTGGCCGGGCACCGCCAGCAGGTCGTGGCGGAAGACCTCCGCCTGGGGCACGACCTCTTCCCACGACCCCTGGTACGGCATCAGCGCCAGGCTCACCTTGCGCACCCCGCGCGACTGCGCCGCAGGGGTCGGGAGCTGGGGCCCGGCC
>NZ_SMJZ01000278.1 GCF_004348345.1 Nonomuraea longispora | reverse complement strand
CCGCCCGCACCCTGCGACGGCCGGACCCCTGGAAGGGCAGGCGCCGGACGGCCTGCCACCACCGGCACCGGTCCACGACCCCGCACCGGGCGGCGGGGCGGCGTCCGTATCTGGGGCGGCGGACGGCGGTGACGGGTCGCCGGAGACGGAGACCGCGCCGCCGCGGGCGGGGGCGCTCAGCCGCCGCGTTCTGATCGGCGGGGTGGCCGCAACGGCCGCGCTCGGGTTGTCCGCGTTCGCCGTGTTCCGCCCCGACCGTGGCCTCCTGGATCCCGGCCGCCCGGTCCTCCGGCCGGGTGGCGAACGTACGGACCGTCCCGGTCAGGGCGTCTCCTCGCCAGGAGCGAGCGGCAGCCCGGCACCGACCGCGCAATCCACCCCTGCGTCCTCACCTGTCTCCTCACCGGCAGCCTCGGCCGAGCCGTTCGGCACGCCGGTCAGGCAACCCGCGGCGCTGCCTTCGAAGTACGGCCAGGCGGTGGCCATGTCCGTCTCGGGGACCACGGTCGTGTGCGCCACCCGCAAGGGGGCGGTGCTCGCTTGGGACACGGCGGGTGACGGCGCTGCGGGCGACGGCGCTGCGGGCGACGGTGCTCGGGGCGTCATCCGGATCGGCGACGGCGGGGCGGCGGCCACCTCGGTCGCCGCCGGGCGCGTGGGTGACCGGCCGGTGGTCGCCTCGGGGCACGCCGACGGCAGGATGCGGTTGTGGAGCCTGACGGGCGAGAGCCTGGCCGGCCACCGGGCCGGCGACCCGATCATCGCGGTCACGGTCACGGACGAGGGCACGGCGATCGCCGTGTCGCAGAAGTACGACATCACCAGGGACCTGCACAGCGTCGTGCGGCTGTGGGACATCGGCACCGGCAGGCAGATCGGTTCCGCGATCGACGATCACTACCAGGGTGTTCACGGGCTGGCGTTCGGGCGGCTCGGGGGCGACGACGTGCTGGTCACGGGGGACGGACGCGGGCGCGTCCGGGTGTGGCGCCTGCCGGTGGGAAAGTTGCGGCACTCGTTCGGCATGGGCACGTACAGCGGGATCGAACTCCTGGCCGGCGGCGAGGTGGCGGGCCGGCCCGTGGTCGTCTCGACGCACCAGAACGCCACCCTCCGCGTGCACGACCTGGCGACGGGCAAGCGGATGAAGATGTGGAACTTCAGCGGCGCAAGCCCTGACGACCGGGGCACCATCGCGCTCGTGGCGGGGCGGCTCGGGGAACTGCCCATCGCGGCCGTGACCCACGCCCCCTTGGGCGGCGACGTCTTCGTCCGGGTCTGGGACCTCGACGACGGCGAACCCATCGGCACGCTGGGCCCCGCGGACGGGGGCGCCGCCCAGGCCCTGGCGCTGGCCGACCTCGGCGGCAGGCCGGTGGTCGCGGGCGTGGACGCGAACAGGACGGTACGGATCTGGAGCCTCGGCCCGCCCTGACGCCGCGGGGGGCAATCATGCTCGTGGCGCCCCGGGCAGTGCGCCGGACCGGTCAGCCGGGCGGCCCGGCGGCGGGCACGCCGTTTCCGGCGCGGTCGCGGAGCGCGTCGATGCGCTTCATGATCGGAGTGGCCGTGAGGCCGTGCAGGGCGACCGAGGCCACCACGGTGAAACCCGTCACCGCCCACAGTTCCTCGGCGGGCACGCCGAAGCCGGTCTGGCCCAGCGCGTACGCCAGGTAGAACAGCGACCCGATTCCCCGGATGCCGAAGAAGGAGATCACCAGGCGCTCCCGGGGCCCGGCCGGGCCGCGCACCTGGGCGAGCCAGCCCGTCAGCGGCCGGATGACGAGCAGGAGCAGCAGCCCGACGGCCGTGCCGCGCCACGTGAGCCCGGACAGGCCGCCGGCCGCGACGAAGCCGCCGAGCAGGAGCAGCAGCCAGGCAGTGAACAGCCGCTCGATCTGCTCGACGAAGCCGTGCAGGACGTTGTTGTAGCCGTGGCCGTGCTCGCCCCGCCTGATGGCGCAGGCGGTGACGAACACGGCGACGAAGCCGTACCCTTGCACGAGTTCGGTCACCCCGTACGACAGGAGCGTGGCGGCGAGTGCGACGAAGCCGTCGCGGCGTTCCGACAGGCGCAGCCCCCCGGACGGAGCGCGGAAGAACAGGCGGCCGAGCAGCCAGCCGATCAGCAGTCCTGAGACGATGCCGGCGGCGGTGCGGTAGAGCACGTCCATGAGCGCCCACTCCCCCACCCAGCCGGCGCCGCCGGCCACCGCGACGGCGATGGCGGCGTGCACGAAGGGGAAGGCCAGCCCGTCGTTGAGCCCGGCCTCCGAGGTGAGGGCGAAGCGCACCTCGTCGTCGGCGTTCTCGGCGTCGACGGGCTCGCCGACGTGCACGTCGGAGGCGAGCACCGGGTCCGTGGGCGCCAGCACGGCCCCGAGCAGCAACGCCGCCCCGGCCGGCCAGCCGAGCAGGAGGGTGGCGGCGACGGCGACGCCGGCGACGGTGAGCGGCATCGACAGGCCGAGCAGCCGCCACGTCGTGGACCAGGAGCGCAGCCCGGCCCGCCGGTTGATGGCAAGGCCGGCCCCCATGAGGGAGACGACGACGCACAGTTCGGTGATGTGCTCGAGCGCCGTCCGGTGGGCGACGGGGTCGGGGTCGGGCAGGCCGATCGGCAGGGCGAACAGCACCATGCCGCCCAGGAGGTAGACGAGAGGTAAGGACAGGGGTCTGCTGGCGAGCGCCTGCGGCAGGAAGGCCGCGAGCAGCGCGGCTCCACCGGCCAGGGCCAGGATGAGATCGGGAGTGGTCATCGCCTGATCTCCTGCCCTGGCGGTCGCGAAAAATCCGCACAACCCGTCCGCCCCCTTTCGCACGTCACGTGCAAGAAGGCGGGGTTGCGCCCCTGCGGTGATATGTGATGGTGTGCCGCTTCTGGGCCTGGCGGACGGCGACGGGCCTGCCCGGGGCCGGCCGCCTCCTTCGACTCAAGGAGGCTTTGTTGCCGTTCATCGTCGATCTGACCAGCGGGAACGTCGTTCGCGAAGACCGCTCCGCCGAGAGGGGACACTACGGCGGGTCCGTTCTCGGGCTGCGACTGCTGAGCGAGCGCGTGCCCGCGGGGCTGGATCCGTACGACCCCCGCGCCCTGCTGTACGTGGCCGCGGGCATGCTGGGCGGGACGGAGGCGCCCGGCCTGGCCAAGGCCGTGTTCCTGGCCAAGTCGCCGCTGACGGGGGTGGCCGGGGAGGCGCACGCGCTGGGGCCGTTCGCGGCCGGGATGCGCGGGGCGGTGGCGAAGTCGCTGGCCGTGACCGGGCGGGCCGAGCGGCCGTCGTACGTGCTGGTGGAGGGCGGCGAGGTCACCTGCCACGACGCGAGCGGCCTGTGGGGGCTCGGCGTGGCCGCCACGACGGACGCGCTGCGCGCCAGGCACGGCGCGACGGCGCAGGTGGCGACCATCGGCCCGGCCGGGGAGAACCTCGTCAGATACGCGAGCGTGGTCACCGGCCACGCCCATCCCGCCGGGCGGTACGGCCTGGGCGCGGTCCTCGGCGCCAAGAACCTCAAGGCGATCGTGTGCGCGGGCGACGCCCCCGCGCCGGTCGCCGATCCCGGCACGGTCGCCGCGCTGACGGCCTTCTACCGGGAGTCGCTGGACACGAACCCGCTGGCGGCACTGCAGGCCCGCGAGCCGGGCTTCGCCGGGTGGGCGGGTGATCCCCTCGACCCCGGCTACGTGTCCGTGCGGAACTTCTCGATGCCGGGGGCGAGCGGGCTGCGTGTCCCGGACGCCGGGGACTACGACGGGCGGGCGGTGGCGACCACGGGCGCGTGCCCGGGATGCCCGAACGACTGCCTCAAGGTGTACGCCCCGCCCGGGACGGCCGAGCGGCGCACCGGCGGGCTCGGGCAGGAGGCGTTCCTGTCGCTCGGGTGGAACCTGGGGATCGACGACCTCGACGCCGTGCTCGCCGCGAACGCCCTCTGCAACGACCTCGGACTCGACCCGGTCTCACTGGGCGGGACGCTCGCCTTCGCGATGGAGTGCGCGGCGCGCGGCCTGCTGCCGGGCGGCCCGGCGTTCGGCGACGCGACGGCGCTGCCTGGCCTGATCGAGGACGTCGCCGCCCGCGCCGGCGCCATGGGCGACCTGCTGGCGGAGGGCTCTGCCAGGGCTGCGGCGCGGGTGGGGGCGGGCGCGGCGGCGTACGCGATGGCCGTCAGGGGCGTGGAGATGCCGTGTTTCGATCCGCGCGTCCAGCCGGGCGTGGGGCTCGGGTACGCGCTCGCGCCGGGCGGCCCGCGCTACGACGCCGTGGAGCACGACCTCGACTTCGATCCCGTCCTGGGGCTGGGCTACAGCTTCCCCGAGGCGCGGCGGATCGGCGCCGAGCCCGCCCCCGCCGGGGTGCTGGACGAGGAGCGCGGGCGGCGTACCGCCCGGCTGCTGCGGCTCTGGAGCGGGCTCGACGCGCTCAACCTGTGCGTCTTCGCCTCCTCCCCCACGCGCCCGCTGACCATCGACCGCCTGACGGCGCTGGTCACCGCCGTGCTCGGCGACGGGTTCACGCTGGACGACCTGCTGGCCGCCGGGCAGCTCCGGCTGGACGAGCTGCGGGCGTACGCGGTCAGGGAGGGCGGCGGCCCCGGCGAGCTGCCCGCGCGCATGCACGACGAGCCGATCACGGAGGGCCGCCACAAGGGCGCGGTGCTCGACCGCGCCGCGTTCGCGCGGGCGAGCGCGGCGTTCTACGCGGAACTCGGTTGGCCGGATATTTCCCGATAGAACGGTTGATCTCCCTCTTGTTCGGTCGACGAGGCCGCTGTTATGGTCAAGTCAATCGTTTGACCTGCGTGAGGGAGATCATCGGGGATGGCTGTCACGATCGACCTGAGCGGGCGCACGGCGCTCGTCACGGGCGGCGCGGGGGGTCTCGGGCTGGCGTGCGCCCGCGCGCTCGCCGAGGCCGGGGCCGACGTCGTGCTCTCCGACCTGGAGAGCCCGCGGCTCGCCGAGGCGGCGGCCACGCTGGGCGTCACCGCCCGGTCCGCCGACCTCACCGATCGTTCCCAGGTGCGGGCGCTGGCCGCCGGTCCGGGCCGGATCGACGTGCTGGTGAACTGCGCCGGGGCCATGCGCACCACGCCGCTGCTGGACATCGAGCCGGACGAGTGGCTGCGGATCGTGGACACCAACCTCAACGCCGCCTTCTGGCTCACCCAGGCCGTCGGCCGGCGCATGGCCGGGCAGGGCGGCGGCTCGATCGTCACCCTCGCCTCCGTCGCCGCCCGCTCCGGCCGCCCGGACGCGGCCCACTACTCCGCCGCCAAGACGGCGCTGCTCTCCCTGACGAAGTCGGCCGCCGAGGCGCTCGCCCCCGTACGGGTCAACGCGGTCTGCCCCGGCGTCTTCCTCACGCCCATGTGGGAGGAGATCATCCGCGACCGCGACCGGCGCTTCGGCTCCGGCGCGGGCGCGGGCTACCTGCGGGAGGTCGGCGAACGCTCCCCGCTGCGCCGCCCCGGCCGACCGGAGGAGGTCGCCTCCGCGGTGTTGTTCCTGGCCAGCGACCTCGCGTCGTTCGTCACCGGCCAGGCGCTGAACGTCGACGGCGGGCTGGAGATGAACTGACCGTGCCCGCCGACCCCACGCAGACGTTCAAGCTGCTGCCCGAATTGTTCGGCGACCGCGCGATGGCCGTGATCTTCTCGGCCGAGCGCACCGTGCTCGCCTGGCTGCGCGCCGAGGCCGCGCTCTCCCTGGCCCAGGCCGAGGCGGGCGTCATCGGGGCGGCCGACGCGCGGGCCATCGCCGCGGCCTGCGTGCCGGCCACGATCGACCTCGACCGCCTGTGGGAGGAGGCGGCGAACGTGGGCTACCCGATCCTCCCCCTCGTACGGATGATCGCGGCGGCCCTGCCGGACGGGCCCGGCGGCCGGGTGCACTACGGCGCCACCACGCAGGACATCATGGACACCGGCCTCGCCCTGCAGATGGGCGAGGCCCTCGACCGCCTGGCCACGCTGCTCGGCTCCTTCGGCGAGGAGATCGCCCGCCTGGTGGCCGCGCACGCGGACACCGTCGCCGCCGCGCGCACGCACGCCCAGCAGGCGGTGCCCACGACGTTCGGGGCGAAGCTGGCGGTGCTGCTGGCGGAGGCGGCGCGGCAGCGCGAGCGGGTGGCCCGCGCCGCCCGCCAGGTGCGGGTCGTGTCGCTGTTCGGTGCCGGCGGCACGTCGGCGGCGATGGGCGAGCGAGCCCGGGAGGTGCGCGAGGGCATGGCCGGGCGGCTCGGCCTGCGCGCCACCGAGGTGCCCTGGCATGTGGCCAGGGACGGCGTCGCCGAGTTCGGCGTGACCTGCGCGGGCCTGGCGGCCACGGCCGCCCGCTTCGCCCGCGAGATCGTGGACCTGTCCAGGACCGAGATCGGCGAGGTGCGCGAGGCCGGCGGCCACCACCGGGGAGCGTCCTCAACGATGCCGCAGAAGGCCAACCCCATCGGCTGCGAGGCCGTCATCGGCATGTCCGGCACGGCGGGCGCGCTCAGCTCCGGCCTGTTCCGCGCGATGGAGGCGGGCCACGAGCGTGCGGCCGGCGAGTGGCAGATCGAGTGGTACGTCGTGCCGCTGCTGGCTGAACTGGCCGCGGGCGCGCTGGCCACGGCCGCCGACGTGGCCGCCGGGCTGCGGGTCTACCCCGCCGTCATGCGGGCCAACCTGGGCGCGGAGGGCGGCCTGATCATGGCGGAGGCGTACATGATGCGCCTGGCCCCGGTGCTGGGCCGGGAGAAGGCGCACGACCTGGTCTACCGGGCGGCCCACGAGGCGCGCGAGCGCGGGCGGGCGCTGGCCGACGCCCTGCGCGACGTCGCCGGCCCCGACGACCTGGCGGGCCTGGGCGCGCTGCCCATCCCGCCCGAGTCCTACATCGGCGACGCCGGGGCGATCTGCGCCGCGGCCCTGGACGCATGGAGAAAGAGCGTTGAGTGAGAGACGGCTCGCGGACCTGCTGGCCATGTGGCGGATCCGCGCGTTCGAGGAGAAGGTGCGCGACCTGCGGGCCGAAGGCCCGATCGTGGGATCGGTGCACCTGTGCATCGGCCAGGAAGCCGTCCCCATCGGCGCGTGCGACGTGCTGGAGCCGCACGACGCGCTGTTCGCCACCTACCGCGGGCACGGCTGGGCGCTGGCCAGGGGCGTGCCGCCGCAGCCGTTGTTCGCCGAGCTGACGGGCCGGGCGAGCGGCGTCAACGGCGGCCGGGGCGGCTCGGCGTACTTCACGGCCGCCGAGCACGGGTTCCACGGCGAGAACTCGATCGTGGGCGCCGGCGCGCCGATCGCGTGCGGCGCCGCACTGGCGGGCAGGTTCGACGGCTCCGGCCGGGCCGCCGTGAGCGTGTTCGGCGACGGCGCGATGAACCAGGGCGCGGTGCACGAGGCGATGAACTTCGCCGCCGCCCTCTCCCTGCCGGTGGTCTTCGTCTGCGAGAACAACCGCTACTCGGAGCTGACGCCGATCGCCGACATGGTGCGCACGCCGCGCCTGGCCGGCCGCGCGGCCGCGTACGGGATGCCGGGGCACCGCGTCGACGGCAACGACGCCGAGGCGGTGCGCTTCCACATGCGCGACGCCCTGGAGGTCGCCCGCGAGGGCGGCGGGCCGACGCTGCTGGAGTGTGTGACCGAGCGGCTGGCCGGCCACTACATCGGCGACGCCGAGACCTACCGTCAGCCCGGGGAGCTGGAGCGGATCAGGCGCAGGGAGCCGATCGCCCGGCTGCGCGAGGGGCTGCTCGCCGACGGGGTGCCCGCCGCCGACGTCGACGCGGTGGAGCGCCGGGCTCGGGCGGAGATGGACTCCGCCGCCGCCGCGGCGCTCGACGCGCCGTTCGCCGACCCTGCGACCGCGAGGGAGCACCTGTATGCCTGACCGCGAGCTCACCTACGGCGAGGCCGTGAACGCGGCCCTGCACCGGCTCATGGAGGAGCTGCCGGAGACGCTGGTCTACGGCGAGGACGTGGGCGTGCCCGGCGGCGTGTTCGGCGTGACGAGGGGCCTGCGCAAGCGGTACGGCGACCGGGTGTTCGACACGCCGATCAGCGAGTCGGCCATCCTCGGCAGCGCGGTGGGCGCGGCGATGATGGGCCGCCGCCCGATCGTGGAGATCATGTGGGCCGACTTCTCCCTGGTGGCGCTCGACCAGATCGTCAACCAAGCGGCCAACGTGCGCTACGTCTCGGGCGGCCGGCTGAGCGCCCCGCTGACGATCCGCACCCAGCAGGGCGGCGCGCCGGGCGCGTGCGCCCAGCACTCGCAGTGCCTGGAGGCGCTGTTCCTGCACGTGCCGGGGCTGCGGGTGTGCATGCCGAGCACGCCGCAGGACGCCTACGACCTGCTGGTGACGGCCGTGCACGGCGACGACCCCACGCTGGTGATCGAGAACCGCACCCTGTACGCCGGCGCGAAGGAGCGGGTGCGGACGGGCGGCCCGGTCGCGCCGATGGGAGGGGCACGCACCCGCCGTACCGGCTCCGACGTCACGATCGTCACTTGGGGCGCGATGACGCACCGGGCGCTGGAGGCGGCCGGAACGCTGGCCGACCAGGGGATGCACGCGGAGGTCGTGGAGACGCCGTGGCTCAACCCGTTCGACACCGGTGCCGTGCTGGAGAGCCTCCGCCGCACCGGCAGGCTGGCGGTCGTGCACGAGGCGAACCTCACCGGCGGCTTCGGCGCGGAGGTCGTCGCCCGCGTGGCCGGCGCCGGCGTGCCGCTGCTCGCGCCGCCCCTCAGGATCGGCACGCCCGACGTGCGGATGCCGGCCGCGCCGACGCTGGCCCAGGCCCTGGTGCCCGGCGCCGGCCGCATCGCGGACGAGGTGCGCGCCCTCGTACGGCAGGAGGCGCCGCGATGAGAGGCGTCTGGCACTTCTCGTTCACGGTCGCCGACCTCGACAGGTCCGTGGCGTTCTACCGCGACCTGCTCGGCCTCACCCTCGTGCACCGGCAGGAGCAGGACAACGCCTACACCCGCAGGCTGGTCGGCCACCCCGACGCCGTGCTCCGCGTCGCCCAGCTCGCCGTGCCCGGCCAGCCCCGCGGCCTCTCGACCCACGACCTGGAACTGGTCGAGTACGTACGCCCCCGCGGCCGCCCCCGTGACC
>NZ_SMJZ01000277.1 GCF_004348345.1 Nonomuraea longispora | reverse complement strand
GTGAGCACGTCGGTCACGAACTCCAGCATCACGCTGCGCTGGGGCGCCTCCGGCGGCACGGTGTCGGGCTACCGCGTGTACGAGGGCTCGACCCGCCGCGCCGAGGTCTCCGGCACCAGCGCCACCATCTCGGGGCTCGGCGCGTGCACGACCCACGCCTACACCGTGAAGGCGTACAACGCGGCGGGAGAGTCGGCCGGCCGTGACGCCACCGCCACCACGTCGGGCTGCACCCCCAACGATCCAAGCAAGATGCCCGGCGCCCCCTACCTGTACATGGGCTGGGGCAACCCGCCCAACCCCGGCGCCGTGATGGACGCCACCGGCATCAAGTCGTTCACCATGGCGTTCATCCTGTCCAGCGGCGGCTGCACCCCGGCCTGGGACGGGCAGCGCCCGCTGACCGGCGGCGCCGACCAGCAGGCGATCAACACGGTCAAGTCGAAGGGCGGCAGCGTCCAGATCTCCTTCGGCGGCTGGTCGGGCAACAAGCTCGGCCCCAACTGCTCCTCGCCGCAGGCGTTCGCGGGCGCGGTGCAGCAGGTCATCAACGCCGTCGGCCCGGCCGTCGTGGACTTCGACATCGAGAACACCGACGAGTTCGAGAACTACACCGTGCAGGACCGCATCCTGAACGGCCTCAAGATCGTCAAGCAGAACAACCCGAACATCAAGATCGTCGTCACGTTCGGCACCAACCCGAGCGGCCCGAACTCCCACGGCGTGCGCCTCATCAACCAGGCCAGAGCCCTCGGCGTGCCGATCGACAACTTCACCATCATGCCGTTCGACTTCGGCAGCTCCAACATCTACCAGGACACCGTCAACGCCTCCGAGGGCCTGAAGAACGCGCTCAAGAACGCCTACGGCTGGTCCGACGCCCAGGCCTACGCGCACATGGGCATCTCCGGCATGAACGGCGTGTCCGACCAGCAGGAGCTGACCACGCCGGGCACCTGGACACAGATCCGCGACTGGGCCAGGTCCAAGGGCCTGACCAGGCTCGCGTACTGGTCGGTCAACCGTGACCGGCCCTGCCCCGGCGGCGGCGTGACCTCCAACTGCAGCGGCATCGCCCAGACCGAATGGGAGTTCACCAGGACCACCGCCGGCTTCTGACCGTACGACCCCGGCCCGCCCCGGCTGCCCCGGCGATGGGGCGGGCCCTCCGGAAGGAACGTCATGAATCTCCGAGCCGCGGCGGCCGCGCTCGCCCTGGCCCTCACCACCCTGCACACCACCCCCGTCCAGGCCGCGGACGACCTGCCCGAGCGGGTGCTGGTGGGATACCTGCACGCCTCGTTCGCCAACGGATCCGGATACGTCAAGATGAGCGACGTCCCCGCCGAATGGGACGTCATCAACCTCGCCTTCGGCGAGCCCACCTCCGTCACCTCGGGCGATATCAGGTTCGAGCGCTGCCCGGCCGCCGAGTGCCCCGGCCTCGAGTCCGACGCCGACTTCGCCGCCGCCATCAGGGCCAAGCAGGCGCAGGGCAAGAAGGTGCTGATCTCGATCGGCGGCCAGAACGGCCAGGTGCAGCTCACGACCGCGGCGGCGCGGGACACGTTCGTCGAGTCGGTCTCGGCGATCATCGACAGGTACGGGCTCGACGGCCTGGACATCGACTTCGAAGGACACTCGCTCCACCTCGACCCCGGCGACACCGACCTGGACGCCCCCACCACGCCGGTCGTCGTCAACCTCATCGCGGCCCTGAAGAGCCTCAAGAGCCGCTACGGCGACGGGTTCGTGCTGACGATGGCCCCCGAGACGTTCTTCGTCCAGCTCGGCCACCAGTTCTACGGGCCGGGGCCGAACGGCGCCGCCGACCCGAGAAGCGCCTCCTACCTGCCGGTCATCCACGCCGTGCGCGACGACCTCACCCTGCTCCACGTGCAGCACTACAACTCCGGGCCGATCATGGGCCTGGACGGCCAGTACCACACGATGGGCGGGCACGACTTCCACGTGGCCATGGCCGACATGGTGCTGGCCGGCTTCCCGATCATGGGAGACGCCGGCAACGTGTTCCCGCCGCTGCGCCAGGACCAGGTGGCCATCGGGCTGCCCGCCTCGGTCAACGCGGGCAACGGGTTCACGACCGTGGCGGAGGTGCAGAAGGCGTTCGGCTGCCTGGCCACCGGCGACGGCTGCGGGACGTACCGGCCGCGCGGCGTCTATCCGGGGCTGCGGGGCCTGATGGCCTGGTCGATCAACTGGGACCGGCACAACGCGTACGAGTTCTCCCGGAGCCACCGGGCCTATCTCGACGGGCTCACCTGACGCGGACCAACTGGGTCGGTTTGAGCGGGACGCCGAGGCCCGGCGGCCGGTAGGTGGGCAGGGCCTCGCCGTACTCGTGCATCCAGGCGTGGTCCAGCAGCAGCCGCATCCGGCCGGCGGTCGGCATCCGGCGCGGCCCCGCGGGGTCGACCCGGCCGATCATCCGTGTCACGGCCGCCACCACCAGCTCCGTGTCCGGCGAGGACAGGTCGCAGTGGTCGTCGGGCCCGACGATCAGATCGACGTCGGGAGGCAGCGGATAGATCGGGCGCGGCAGCGCGAGCACGCGCGGCGGCGGGGCCATCGGCCAGCCGTCGCGCACCGCCTCCAGCAGCACCGAGCGCGACGTCTTGTGCGCGAACAACCCGTCGGCCAGCGCCCAGCTCAGCGCTCCCACGTCGGAGCGGTCCTCCCCGCAGGCGTGCAGGCACAGGTACGGCACCAGCGGAACTCCCGCGCCACCCGCCTGCGCCCAGCCACCCCCGCACCCGGTGAGCACCAGCAACGCCAGCATCGCCCGGTAGGCGGTGTCGGAGTGCGGCGTCTCCAGCCGCCCCGGCACGATCACGCACCCGCCGCCCGTCTTCTCCGCCGTCACGCCCAGCTCCCGGGCGATCTTCACCGTCCGAGACGCGGCCACCCCGGTGCAGGCCTCCTGCCAGGCCGGCGTGTACGGCTCCGCCCGGTCGTCGTAGCCGCGCGGCCACACACCCGGCATCCGTGGCCTGGCCACCCCGTAGACGGCCAGCAGCAGGTCGAACACGGTCGTCACCAGCTCGCCGCCGTCGCGCAGCACGGGCACGCCGCGCCGCAGCACGCCCGGCCCGTCGTCGAAGCGCGGCAGCAGCACCTCCACGGCCTCGCCGCCGTACACGCTGAGCCGGTCGCAGGCGCCGCCCGTCAGCCCGCCCGGCACGTACGCCTCCTCGCGCTCGCGCAGCCGTACCAGGAGCGGCAGGTCGGTGTGCTCCATCGCCTGCCCGGCGAACGGCGTGCGGTCGAGGAAGAACTCCTTGAGCAGCACGTGGCCCATGGCCATGGCCAGCGCGCCGTCCGTTCCCGGCCGTACGACCAGCGTCTCGTCGGACAGGCGCGTCGGATGCGTGCCGATCGCCACCACCTTCTGCCCCTTGTAGCGGCCGGCGATCACCCAGGGGGTGTCCGCCGAGCGTACGAGCCGGTTGTTCTCGCCCCACAGCAGCACGTACGCGGCCCGCGCCCAGTCCTCGGCGCGCGAAGGACCGGCGAAGCGCGGTCCCAGCACCTGCTCGGGGGCGCACGGGTGCTCGGTCAGCACCGCCCCGCCGAGCTCGCCGACGAGCCGCGCCAGCGGGGAGCTGGCCAGCGCCGCCACCCGCTCGGGCCCGTGCTCGTCGGCGGTGTGCACGATCGCCGCCGCCACCAGCTCAGCGGCCGTCGCGTCGTCGAGCGGCACGCGCCGTTCACCCCTGGCCGGCTGGTATTCCTGCGGGTTCGCTGTGAGTTTCGCCCAGGCCGCGACCGGGTCGCGCAGCCCGTTCCTCACCTCGAAATAGAGCCTGACCAGTGCCTGGTTGACCTGCGATCCCCCCATGCGAAAAGTTCAACACAAAGAGTGATGCCGTATCGCTATACGTGTCGGCATGTCGGGGATAAGAATCGGAACCCCTGGTGGCGGCGGCGCTCCCGGTGCGGCAGGCTATATCCCGCCATGGATTACGCAGTTCTCACGGGCATTGTCCTCGTCGCCGGTGTCGCGCTCGCCCTCGTCGCCCAGTGGCGCGACTGGCGGCCGCCCCTCCTTGTCGCCGTGCTCGTGGGCATCGCCGTCCGCGTGCTGATCATGTACACGTCGGCGATCGACACGTGGCAGCCCGTCGACTTCGTGGAGAGTTTCAAGCCCGCGGGCGAGGCCGTGCTCCGGGGCGAGGACCCGGTTCTGGCCAGCGAGGGCGGCTGGCACTTTCTGCCGACGATCCCCTACGTGTACGGCATCCTGCTGTGGGTCGGCATCCCGTGGGAATACGCCGGGCGCCTGGTCACCGTGGTCGCCGACATCGTGCTCATCCCGCTGGTGGCCAAGCTGGCCGGCGGCCCCAGGGCGCGGCTGCGGGCCCTGCAGTACGCGCTCAACCCGCTCGCCGTGATGGTCGCCTGCATCCATGGCCAGGTCGAGCCGGTGGCGCTCGTGTTCGGCGTCGCCGCCTTCGTGATCGCCAGGGGGCCGGGCGCGAGCGAGCGCCCCGGCGTCACCACCCACGTGATCGCACGGGTGCGCGCGGGCCTGTCCGCGCACGGCGTACGCGCCTCCGTCCCCCGGGTGATCGGTCGCGGCGGCATGGTGCACCGGGCGCTGCTGCCGGGCGACGACGACCGCGCCGACCTCAGGCGGGGCGCGCTGGCGGGCGTGCTGATGGGCCTCGCGCTGTGCGCCAAGAGCTGGCCCATCTGGCTGATCCCCGGCATGCTGCTGCTCCTGCCCCACCTGCGCGCCCGCGTCGCCGCGCTCTTCGCGACCGGGCTGGTGCCCGTCTTCTTCCTGGTGACCCTGCCGGTTTTCGCGGGCACGTCGCTCGACCAGATCCCTGCGGTCATCCACACCATCCAGGACATCCGGCCCATCGTCGGCGAATGGGGCTGGACCCCATGGTTCACCGAGGGACAGTGGGCACTGAGGCCCGATCTGGCCTCGTTCGGTACGAAGCTGATCTACGTGAGCGTCGTCGCCGCCGTGCTCTACTGGCGGCGGGCCGACCCGGTCGACATGACGATCGCGGTGCTGCTGGTCTTCATGATCGTGACACCCCGGCTCGGCGCCCAGTACCTCATGTGGTTCATGCCGTTCCTGGTCGCCAGGCCCACGAAGTTCGCCTGGTCGGCCATCATCGGCTCGTCTCTCTGGGCCGGCTACGGCTACCTCTACATGACGCAGTTCGACTTCAACGGGTGGTGGCTGCAGCACGCGGACTGGTCGCGCGCCTCCATCCTGCTGCTGCCGATCCTGGCCCTGGCCATGCCCTGGGGCCGCCGCGTCGTGACGGCAGCCCCAGGGCCGGTCCCTCCTCAGGGGTTCTCCGACAAGTCGAGGATCACGTCACCGGCATAGGCGCTCCCACAACGTGATCCACTGGTCGGGGTGCACGTGGCTCACGACGGTGTCGCCGGCCACGCCGGCCGCGGCCAGCGCGGTGTCCACCCCGTCATACCTGGTCCCCAGCGACGCGCGTACCGACCCGCCCACGCCGCCGAACCCCAGCTCGACCAGCTCCTGGTAGGAACGGCCGTCGCTGACGAGCGGCTCGGTCCTGCGCTGGATCCGCAGGATCGCCGAGTCGACCGACGGCACCGGCCGGAAGCTCTCCCTGCCGACCGTGTCGCCGAGCCTCCAGCCGAACCACGGCCACGACTCCACCGTGACGAGGCTCCAGCGACCGTAGTCACCCGCGCGCTTGCGGGCGTACTCCCGCTGCGTGAGCAGCGTCGCCGAGGTCAGGGCCGGCGCACGCAGGCACCAGTCGACGATCTTGGAGGTGATCGAGTAAGGGATGTTGCCCACGACCGCGAACGGCTCCCGCGGCGCTCTCACCGTGGTGAAGTCGCGCCTGACGATGTCGATCCTGGGGTCGCGGCTCGTGCGTGAGGCCAGCCGCCCGGCCAGCCGGGGATCGACCTCGTAGCCGACCACCTGGGCGCCCGCCTCGGCCAGCGCCAGGGTGAGCGCCCCCTCGCCGGGGCCGGGCTCCAGCACCAGCCCTCGCGGACCGGCGGCCTTGACCATCAGGTCGATGGCATGCCGGTCGACCAGGAAGTTCTGCGAAAGCGTGCGCCTCGCCCGATCCACGGGCGTGCGGCCGCCACCGCGGTTCCTGACCTTTTTCTGCGTGTGTGAATGGTTTCCGTGTGCGTAGTTTTGCGCCACAGCACTGCCCTTCCGGGTCCTCGAGACAACGGGGTGCTCGAAGGGCCCTGGGCACGCGTGCGGACGCGCAGCCTCAGATGATCGCGTCCGCTAGCGGGCCAGAGCCCGGCCGTGGCGGATGCGGATGAAGACCTGGCAGGCGAACATGCATGACATGGGGCCGACCCTAAGCGGCCGCTTGCCGACCGGGCAAAGCATTAAATCGGGGTCGCGTCGGGTCTGCTCCGCAGGACGAGCGCGATGGCGCACACCTGTCCGATTTCCACAAGACTCCCGCCCCTACCCACGGGTAGCTTCGCCGTGACGACCGACTCACCGCGGTGGAAAGGCAGCTGACATGGACATGCTCGACCGCGCACGACGCTATTTGGAACTGCACGGCAGGCTGATCGACAGACTGCGCTTCGAGGCGCTGTTCGCCGGTGGGCCGCGCGAGCGCGTGCTCGACGTGCTGCGCTGCTACCAGAACGCCGACGGCGGCTTCGGCAACGCCCTCGAACCCGACCTGCGCGGCTCAGGCAGCCAGCCCGAGCCGGTCGAGGTGGCGTTCTGGATCCTCGACGAGCTCGACGCCTTCGACTCCCCGATGGTCACCGCGGCCTGCGACTACCTTACCCAGGTCAGCGCCGGGGACGGCGGCGTGCCGTTCGTGCTGCCGCCGGTCCGGGACACGCCAAGAGCCCCGTGGTGGGAGACGTCGGACGATCCTCCGGGCAGCCTCGTGCCCACCGCGTCGATCGCCGGGCTGCTCCACAAGCACGGCGGCACCCACCCATGGCTGGCCGCCGCCACCGCGTTCTGCTGGTCGCGGATCGCCGAGATCGACAAGACGACTCCGTACGAAGCCCGCGCCGTCGTGACCTTCCTCGGCCTGGTGCCCGACCGGGCCAGGGCGGAGGCCGAGTTCGCCCGGCTCAAGGAGTCCATCCTCGCGACGGTCGCCCTCGACCCCCACGCCACGGGGGAGGCGCACTTCCCGCTGGACTTCGCACCGGAGCCACCGCGGCTGCCGCTGTTCACCCAGGACGTCCTCGACACCCACCTCGACGCGCTCGCCGCCGCCCAGTCCGAGGACGGCGGCTGGAGCCCCAACTGGCCGATCTGGACGCCGCTGGTGGAGCACGAGTGGAGTGGCTACCTCACCGTCCAGCGGCTGCGCACGCTGCGCGCGTACGGGCGGCTGAAGGGATGAGGCGGCACTGTCGGTGGTGTCGCGTACGTTGGGTTCATGTACGCGGAACGGCCTTCCGACCTCGACCTTGCCGGCCGTCTCGCCTGCGTGTGGCACCAGGTCAGCGAGACGGAGCAGCACCATCTCGTCGTGCCCGACGCCTGCGTCGACCTCATCTGGGGCCCCGAAGGGCTGTTCGTGGCGGGCCCCGACACCGGGCCCATGCCGACGCCCATGGCGGCGGGAGACACGTTCACGGGTGTGCGTTTCCGGCCCGGCGCGGTGGGCGACTTCTTCGGCGTGCCGCTCCACGAGCTGCGTGACCGGCGTGTCCCCCTGACCGACCTGCCCTTCCCGGCCGAGCGCGTCGAGGAGGCGGCCCTGCGGTCGGGATCCCGGCCGGCCGCCATGCGCGCCGAGGTCAGACGGCGGCTGGCCGCCACCGCGGGAGCCGACCCGGCAGGCGCCGCCATCACCGCGGCGCTGCGCGAAGGCCGCACGGTCGCGGAGGCGGCCTGGCGGCTCGGGTTCTGCGAGCGCCGGCTCCACCGCCGCACCTTGGCCTCGTTCGGCTATGCGCCGAAGACCCTTCAGCGCATCGTGCGTTTCCAGCGCGCCCTCCGTCTGGCCCGCACCGGCGTCCCGCTGGCGGAGGTGGCCGTCAGGGCCGGCTTCACCGACCAGGCCCACCTGTCCCACGACGTCAGGCGGCTGAGCGGCGTGTCCATGAGCCGCCTGCTCTCACCTGCGCGACGGGCCGCCTGACACGAGGTTCTGCGCCCACCTGGCGCGCGGATCGCTGTCGATCAGCAACGCCCGGGTCAGCAGGCTCAGCGGGATGGCGAGGATCGCGCCCAGCGGTCCCAGCACGAACGTCCACACGATCAGCGACAGGAACGTCATCGTCGTCGACAGCCCCACCGCGTCCCCGAGGAACTTCGGCAGGATGAACGACTGCACAACCACGTTGATGACGCTGTAGGCGACGATGACCAGCACCATCGTCTGCACGCCACCGTCCAGCAGGGCGAGCATGGCCGGCGGCACCAGGCCGATGACGAAGCCGATGTTCGGGATGTAGTTGGCGATGAGCGCCAGCACGCCCCAGAGCAGCGGCAGCGGCACGTCGAGGAGCGACAGGGCGACCACGTCGAGGGTCGCGCAGATCAGCCCGAAGACCGTCGAGACGATCAGGTAACGCCGCGTCTTGTGCGCGAACGTCGCCAGCGCCGTCACCAGCTGCGGCCGATACCCTTCGCCGGTCGTGAGGACCTTCGAGGTCACCGGCGCGTCGAGACACATGGCCAGCAGCAGCACGATGACCAGGAAGAGCGCGGACAGAACGCCGATCAGGCTGCCGAGCAGGCTCTGCGCCAGGCCGAGAATCGACCCGGCGTCGAACGCCTGCAACCCCCGGTCGAGCACGTCGTTGCTGACGCCGTGCGCCGCGGCCCAGGCCAGCGTGTCGGCGAGAAGCCGGTCGAACTGGGCGGCGTACGCCGGCAGCAGCGAGACGAGCTGGGTGACCGAGATCGTCAGGATGCCGACCATGCCCAACAGCGCGAACACGACGATGAGGAAGGGCACGGAGACCTGCAACCACATGGGCGCCCCCTTGGCGGCGAGCCACGTCCGCACCGGGGAGACGGCGATGACGAGCACGAGTGCCAGCACGACAGGGCCCGCGATCGAGGCGACCTCGCGGATGCCGAAGAGGACGATCACCGCGGCGGCGATTCCCACCATGATGATGAGCGCCCTGGGGATGGGTTGATCTCGCACGCCCCCCTACCTACCCGAAGCCGCCGGGGGCACCGCCGATTTGACGGTTCCAGGAGGCGTACATAGAGTTCAGCAGTCCCACGGGAGCGGCGTAGATCGCCGGTCTCACTCGGGGCCCACCTCTAGACACCGTCCAAACTCGTGGATGTTCACGTCCACTCTGATGGGCTGGTAAGTTGGAGGGGTTGTCTCCGAAAGGGGGCGGCGCTTAATTCCCGCAGGTCGAGCAGGTCCGGTCAATTTGACAGAGACTTGAACGGCTGAAAGAGTTAAGGCACAACGAAATGAACGCCTCCGGGCTGGGTTCAGTGGAATCTCGGTGGGGATGTATGCGTGCGTTTCTTGAGAACTCAACAGTGT
>NZ_SMJZ01000276.1 GCF_004348345.1 Nonomuraea longispora | reverse complement strand
CCCATGCCCAGCCCCATGCCCTCGCCCGCCCCGCCGGCGTTCTCGAGCGCTTCGGCGGCCTGGAACCTGGCGTACTGCCCGAGGTCGCCCACGATCCCCATCTGCGAGCGTTTGTCCATCGCCTGCTCCACCTCGGGCGGCAGCGAGATGTTCTCGATGGTGAAGGTCGGGATGGCGATGCCCACGCCCGCGAGGTCGGCCGTCAGCACCTCCGAGAGCCGCCGGCCCATCTCGTGCTGCCTGGAGGCGAGGTCGAGCAGCGGGACGCCCGCGGTGGCGAGGGCGTGGGCGAGCCGCCCCACGACCATCTGGCGCAGGTAGCCCTCCACCTCCTCGGTGCGGAACCGCGGGTCCGTCCCCGCCAGCTCGCGCAGGAGGGCACGGGCGTCGATCACCCTGGCGGCGTAGGCGCCGAACGCCCGCAGCCGCACGGGCCCGAACTCCGCGTCCCGCACCATGATCGGGTTCTGGGTGCCCCACTTGAAGTCCGCGAACTGGCGGGTGCTGACGAAGTACACCTCGGCCTTGAACGGGGAGTGGAAACCGTACTTCCAGCCCTTGAGGGTGGACAGGATGGGCAGGTTGCGGGTCTCCAGCGTGTACGTCCCCGGCGCGAACGCGTCGGCGATCTGGCCCTCGTTGACGAAGACGGCGACCTGTGACTCGCGTACGACGAGCCGGGCGCCCATCTTGATCTCGTTCTCGTAGCGGGGGAAACGCCAGACCAGGGTGTCGCGGCTGTCGTCGAGCCATTCGACGATGTCGATGAACTCGCCTCTGATCTTCTCGAAGAACGCCACTTCGCCCCCGTTCGTCGGTGTTGAGCCAGGTCGGCCACCGTACCAAAGCGGCTTGACATCGAATTGGCGCCGAGGTCGGTACTGTGGCCACCGTGGTGAAGCAACGGGTCGCGCAGCTCGAATACAGCGAGTTCCAGTCCGCCATGCTCGACGAGGAGAAGCGGAGGCGGAAGGCCGCCAAGATCATCGCGGTCATCGAGCACTTCAACGGGCCGCTCGGCGGGCTGACCGTGGGAGACGTCGGCTGCTCGGCCGGGTTCATCGCCGACGAGCTCGCGCAGGCCGGGGCCAGGCACACCCTGGGCGTCGACATCGACGTGCCGGGCCTGCGCAAGGCGGCCGACCGGTTCGGCGAGCGGGTGGCGTTCGTCTGCGGCGACGGCACGGCGCTGCCGTTCCCCGACGGGTCGGTCGACGTGCTGGTGTTCAACCACATCTACGAGCACGTGGTCGACCCCGACGCGGTGGTCGCCGAGATGCACCGGGTGCTGTCGGACGGCGGGGTGCTCTATCTCGGGCTCGGCAACCGGCTCGGCGTCATGGAGCCCCACTACAAGCTGCCGTTCCTGTCCTATCTGCCGCCGGCGGCCGCCGACCGCTACGTGCGGGCGTCCGGCAGGGCCGACCACTACTACGAACGGTTCCGCACCCGCCGCGGCCTGCGCAGGATGTTGCGCGCCTTCCACGTGTGGGACTACACGTTCCCCGTGCTGGCCACGCCCACCAGGTTCGCCGGGTCCGAGCTGTTCCCCGGGGCGCTCGGCAGAGTGGTGAAGGCGGTGCTGGCCAGGGCGCCGCGCGCCGTGCTGCGGCTGCTGCTGCCCGTCGTGCCGACCTACCTGTGGGTGGCCACCAAGACGCCGCGGCGGCCCGCGGGCGCGGCGCTGCCGCAACCGCCCGAACCGGTCCGCCCGCTGTGAGCGCGACCGGCGTGAGCGACGGCTCGGCCGGCGCGGGCGAGGAGGCGGCCCGCCCGAGGCGGTCCATGGTGCGGACCGCGACCAGGTACGCGTTCCTGCTCATCGCGTTCGGGTTCGGCGGATGGGCCGTGGCCGGGCAGTGGGACGACGTGCTGGCCGGATTCGCCGGTCTGTCGTGGCCCGCGGTCGGCGGTTCGCTGGTCATGGTGGTCGCCGCGCTGCTCGCCGCCATGCTCATCTGGCGCACCCTGCTGTCCGACCTCGGCTCCCCGCTGCCGCTCAGGGCGGCGGCCAAGGTCTTCTTCGTCGGCCAGCTGGGCAAGTACATCCCCGGCGCGATCTGGCCCGTGCTGGCGCAGATGGAGATGGGCCGCGACCTCGGCGTGCCGCGCTCGCGCAGCGCGGCGGCGTTCTTCCTGATGATGCCCGTCCAGCTGGCCACCGGCCTGCTCGTCGCGCTGGTCACGCTCGGCTGGGACCGCTACGGCTGGCTGCTGCTGTTCCTCCCCCTGCTGCTGGTCCTGCTCGAACCCAAGGTCGTCAACGGCGTGATCGGCTACGCCCTGCGCCGGCTCAAACGCGAGCCGCTCGAACGCCCGCTCACCCGCCGCGGCATGCTCGCCGCGTTCGGCTGGGCCCTGGCCGGCTGGACCGCGTACGGCGTGCACTTCTTCTTCATCGCCCCTCAGGGCGGGCTGCTCTTCGCCATCGGCGCCTTCGCGCTGTCGTGGTGCCTGGGCATCCTGACCTTCGTCGTGCCGGCCGGCGCGGGGGTGCGGGAGGCCGCCATGGTCGGGGTGCTGTCCCCTCATCTGGCCGCCGGCCTCGCGATCGCGGTGGCGCTCACGTCGCGTGTCGTTCTCATCGTGGGGGACCTGATCTGCGCCGGAATGGCCGGAATCGCCGCACGTCGCGACTAGGTGTGATTTGGACCACGATTTAGGGGACGCTGGTCATAAGCTGAAGGTGAGAGGGGGACGCCAGTCCCGCGTTGATCTTGAGGGGAGAAGATCTTCGTATGCCTCGAGTGCTCATCGATGCGGCAGCGGTCCCCGCGGACCGCGGCGCGTTGATCCGATATGTGGACGGGCTGGTGGCCGGGCTCGACCGGGCCGGCGCGGACGTGGCGGTGGTCTGCCAGCGGTCGGAGGCCGAGCGATACCGCAGCCTCGCGCCCTCGGCGCACGTCATCGCCGGGCCGGTCGCGATCACCAACAGGGCCGCCAGGCTCGCCTGGGAGCAGACCGGCCTGCCGCTGCTCGCCCGCAAGGCCGGCGCGGACGTGATCCACGCCCCCTACTACTCCATCCCGCTCGGCTCCGGGCTGCCGACCGTCGTGACGGTGCACGACGCCACCTGGTTCACCGAGCCCGACGAGCACCGGCCGCGGGCGTCGTTCTTCCGCTCGGCCACCCGTACGGCCGTGCGACACGCCCGGCGGGTGATCGTGCCGTCCAAGGCGACCAGGGACGAGCTGGTGCGCGTGCTCGCCGCCGACCCGACCCGCGTCGACGTCGCCTACCACGGCGTCGACCTGACGCAGTTCCACCCGCCGTCCGAGGAGGAGATCCGCCGGGCGGCCCTGCGCTGCGGGCTGCACGGTCAGCCGTACGTGGCGTTCCTGGGCGCGCTCGACCCTCGTAAGAACGTTCCCAACCTGGTCCGCGGCTTCGCCTCGGCCGTCAAGACGCTGGAGCGGCCGCCCGCGCTCGTGATCGGCGGCGGCGGCATGCACGACGACGACGTCGACGCCGCGTGCCGTGAGGTCGAGGCCACCGTCAAGGTCGTGCGTCCCGGCTACCTCGGCGCGTCGGACCTGCCGGGGTTCCTGGGCGGCGCGCTCGTGGTGGCCTTTCCCTCCCGGGGCGAGGGGTTCGGGCTGCCGGTGCTGGAGGCCATGGCGTGCGGCGCCCCCGTGCTGACCACCCAGCGCTCCTCGCTGCCCGAGGTCGGCGGCGACGCGGTCGCCTACACCGAGCCCGACGCCGACAGCATCGCCGCGGCGCTCGGACAGCTGCTCGCCGCGCCCGCGCGCAGGCGTCGACTGCGGGAGGCGGGGCTGGCACGCGCCCGTGAATTCACCTGGGACGCCTCGGCCGAGGCGCATCTCAGCTCCTATCAACGCGCGATCGAATAGTTCGGTAACCTCACGGAATGATGACGAGCTCATTGCCAGACCTCGAGGCGATCCTCCTGGTCGGGGGGCAGGGCACGCGCCTGCGCCCGCTGACACTGGGCACGCCGAAGCCGCTGCTCCCGACCGCTGGAGTGCCGTTCCTGGCGCACCAGCTCGCGCGGGCGCGATCGTTCGGCGTTCGCCGGATCGTCTTCGCCACTTCCTACAAGGCGGCGATGTTCGAGCCCGCCTTCGGTGACGGGTCGGCATTCGGGCTCTCGCTCGAGTACATGACGGAGGAGACGCCTCTCGGCACCGGCGGCGCCATCCGCAACGCCGCCGAGGCGCTCACCTCGGGCCCCTCCGACCCCGTGCTGATCCTCAACGGCGACATCCTGTCCGGGCACGACATCGGCGATCAGGTGCGCACGCACCTCGCGCGGCAGGCCGCTGTAACGCTCCATTTGACAGAAGTGGACGATCCCACCCGATTCGGATGCGTACCGACCGACGCGTCGGGACGGGTGACCGCGTTCCTGGAGAAGACCCCCAACCCCGTGACCAACCGCATCAACGCCGGCTGCTACGTCTTCACCCGGTCGGTGATCGACTCGATCCCGCGTGACGAGGTCGTGTCGGTGGAGCGGGAGACGTTCCCCGGGCTGATCGAGTCGGGGGAGGTCGTGCTGGGCTACGCCGACCGCACCTACTGGCTCGACGTCGGCACGCCCGCCGCGTTCGTGCGCGGATCGCGGGACCTGGTGCTGGGCCGGCTCGGCTCGCCCGCGCTGCCCGGTCCGGCGGGCGAACACCTGGCGCTCGACGGGGCACGGGTCTCGCCCGAGGCCAAGGTGCAGGGCGGCACCGCCGTGGGCGCGCGGGCCGTGGTCGGCGCCGGCGCCTCGGTCGTCGGCTCGGTGCTGCTCGACGACTGCGTCATCGAGCCCGGCGCCCTCGTCACCGACTCCGTGGTGGGCACGGGCGCGCGGGTCTGCGCGGGCGCGGTGGTGCACGACGCCGTGGTCGGCGACAGGGCCGTCGTGGGGCCGGGCAACGAACTGCGGCACGGTGTACGCGTCTGGCCCGACGTCGCGCTGCCCGAACGCGCGGTGCGCTATTCCAGCGACGTCTGAGACACCGCCCGCCCGCGGGGAGACTGTAACGGTGAAGGAGCGCAGGTGGGAGCCCGGCGGGCCGCTCGACGTGGGGCTGGCCCTGCAGCCGCACCGGCGCGGCGGCGGCGACCCCACCTGGCGCACCGGCGGCGACGGCGCCGTGTGGCGCACGTCCAGGACCCCCGACGGGCCCTGCACGCTGCGGGTGAGCGTCGAGGGCGGCCGCGTGCACGGCCGGGCGTGGGGTCCGGGGGCCGACTGGGCGCTGGAGACGCTGCCGGCGCTGCTGGGAGGCCATGACGACCTCGCCGGATTCAGCGTCAGGCACGAGGTGCTGGCCGAGGCCGTCCGCAGACATCCGGGGCTGCGGATCGGCAGGACCGGTCGCGTCATGGAGGCCCTCGTCCCCGCCGTGCTGGAGCAGAAGGTCGTGGGGCGGGAGGCGTGGCGGGCCTGGCGCTGGCTGCTCACCCGCTACGGCGAGCCCGCGCCCGGTCCCGCGCCCGACGGCATGCGGGTCGTGCCGGAGGCGGCGGTGTGGCGGCAGATCCCGAGCTGGCACTGGCACCGGGCAGGCGCGGAGGCCGTACGCGCCAGGACCGTCGCGACCGCCGCCTGGCACGCCGCCAAGCTGGAGGCCGCCGCCACCACCGAGGAGCTCGACCGGCTGCTGCGGGCGCTGCCGGGCGTCGGGGTGTGGACGTCGGCCGAAGTGCGCCAGCGCGTGTTCGGCGACCCTGACGCGGTGAGCGTCGGCGACTTCCACCTGGCCAAGCTCGTCGGCTACGCGCTGACGGGGGAGAAGACCGACGACCAGGGGATGTTGCGGCTGCTGGAGCCGTACGAAGGGCATCGGCACCGTGCGACGGTGCTGGTCTGGCTGAGCGGGCTGCGTCCGCCCGCCCGCGGGCCGCGGATGCCCGTGCGCGACTACCGGGCGTTCTGAGCCGCCCCTGGGTGCGAGCGGCGAACTCAGCTCCACGTACTGTGCCCTTATGAGTCTCGTCAGCGATTCCGCGCTCCGCCGTGCTCTCGCCCGTGCCCGCGACGGCAAGGCCATCGACGTCACCGAGGCGACCGTCCTGCTGCACGCCCGGGGCGAGCGCCTCGACGCCCTGCTCGAGCACGCCTCCCGCGTACGCGATGCCGGGCTGGCGGCCGCCGGCCGTGAGGGCGTCATCACCTACAGCAAGAAGGTGTTCATCCCGCTGACCCGGCTCTGCCGGGACCGGTGCGGTTACTGCACGTTCGCGACCGCGCCGCACAAGCTGGACTCGCCGTTCCTGAGCCCCGACGAGGTGCTGGAGACCGCCCGGCAGGGCGCGGCGATGGGGTGCAAGGAGGCGCTGTTCACGCTGGGCGACCGGCCGGAGGACCGCTGGCACCAGGCCCGCGAGTGGCTCGACGCGCACGGCTACGACGACACGCTGTCGTACGTGCGGGCCATGGCGATCAGGGTGCTGGAGGAGACCGGGGTGCTGCCGCACCTCAACCCGGGCGTGCTGAGCTGGCGCGACCTGCAGCGGCTCAAGCCCGTCGCGCCGTCCATGGGGATGATGCTGGAGACGACGTCGCGGCGGTTGTTCGAGGAGAAGGGACAGCCCCACCACGGGTCCCCGGACAAGGACCCGGCCGTGCGGCTGCGGGTGCTGGAGGACGCCGGCCGCAGCGGCGTGCCCTTCACGACGGGCATCCTCATCGGCATCGGCGAGACGGTGGAGGACCGGGCGGAGTCGATCTTCGCGATCCGGCGGGTGGCCCGCGAGTACGGCGGCGTCCAAGAGGTCATCGTCCAGAACTTCCGCGCCAAGCCCGACACCGCCATGCGCGGGCTGCCCGACGCCGATCTGCGGGAACTCGCGGCCACCATCGCCGTCGCCCGCCTCGTGCTCGGGCCCCGCGTCCGCCTCCAGGCGCCGCCGAACCTGGTGGACGCCGAGTACGCGCTCATGATCCGGGCCGGCATCGACGACTGGGGCGGGGTGTCGCCGCTCACGCCCGACCACGTCAACCCGGAGCGTCCCTGGCCGCAGATCGACGACCTCGCGGCGCGCACCGCCGAGGCGGGCTTCCGGCTGCGGGAGCGGTTGACGATCTACCCCGAGTACGTCCTGGCGGGAGAGCCCTGGCTGGACCCGCGGCTGTCCGGGCACGTGGCCGCCCTGGCGGACCCGGACACGGGCCTGGCCAGGCAGGACGCGGTCCCGCGCGGGCTGCCGTGGCAGGAGCCCGACGGGGGGTTCAGCGCGTCGGGACGGGTGGATCTGCACGTCGAGGTCGACACGACGGGAAGGACCGGCGACCGGCGGGACGACTTCGACCACGTCTACGGCGACTGGACCGCACTCCGCGACCGCCTCGACGGGGAGCCCGCCGGAGCGCGGGACGGCTCCGGCCGCTCCGCCGCCGTGACGCCCGGCGAGGTGCGGGCGGCGCTCAGACGGGCCGAGGCGGATCCCGCGGGGCTGACGGACGCCGAGGCGGTCGCGCTGCTCGGGGCCGAGGGCGAGGCGCTGGACGAGCTGGCCGCGATCGCCGACGGGCTGCGCAGGGAGGCGGCAGGGGACGACGTGACCTACGTCGTCAACAGGAACATCAACTTCACGAACGTGTGTTACACCGGCTGCCGTTTCTGCGCGTTCGCCCAGCGCAGGACCGACGCCGACGCGTACACGCTCAGCCTCGACCAGGTGGCCGACCGGGCGCAGGAGGCGTGGGAGGCGGGGGCGACCGAGGTGTGCATGCAGGGCGGCATCCACCCCGACCTGCCTGGCACGGCGTACTTCGACATCGCCAGGGCGGTGAAGGCGAGGACGCCGGACATGCACGTGCACGCGTTCTCCCCGATGGAGGTCATCAACGGCGCGAGCCGGACGAACATGTCGGTGCGCGCCTGGCTGGAGGCGGCCAGGGAGGCCGGCGTCGACTCGCTGCCGGGGACGGCGGCCGAGATCCTCGACGACGACGTGCGGTGGGTGCTGACCAAGGGCAAGCTGCCGGCCGCGGAGTGGGTCGAGGTCATCACGACGGCGCACGAGGTGGGCATCCCCACGACCTCCACCATGATGTACGGGCACGTCGACAACCACCTGCACTGGGTCAGGCACATCAAGCTGATCCGCCGGCTCCAGGAGCGGACCGGCGGGTTCTCCGAGTTCGTGCTGCTGCCGTTCGTGCACACCAGCGCCCCCATCTACCTGGCCGGCCTGGCCAGGCCGGGCCCCACAGCGCAGGAGAACAGGGCCGTGCACGCCCTGGCCAGGCTCCTGCTGCACGGCGCGATCGGGAACATCCAGTGTTCCTGGGTCAAGCTCCAGGACGACCTGTGCCGTCAGGTGCTCCAGGGCGGCGTGAACGACCTCGGCGGCACGCTCATGGAGGAGACCATCAGCCGCATGGCCGGCTCGGAGAACGGCTCGTACAAGACCATCAGCGAGCTGCGGGAGATGGTCGGGGTGACGGGCCGCCCGGCCAGGCAGCGCACCACCGAGTACGGGACCCCGCCGGCGGAGCGGCTGCGTGCCTCGCAGGCGAGTGACGGGGTGTGCCAGAGCGTCAGGAGGGCCCTGCCGATCGCCTAGCTATAACATGTTCTAGCAAGGCTTGCGCCCGCCACGGGAGGCGCTGGGATCACTCCGCGGAGAGAGGTTCACCGTGCGGTTGGGTCGGCACCATGCCGCGCTGCCACCGCAGCAGCGGCGCAGGAAGGCGCTCCGGCGGGGTGTGCTGGCGACTCTGGGGGCTGTGGCGATCGTCGTGGCGGGCGTCGTCGTGGCGCTCGGCGGCGGGGCCGTCCTGTGCAGCGCACGAGAGCCTGTTCTGGTCAGCGTGGCGGCCGCGGCCGACGTGGCGCCCGCGGCGATGGAGGCCGCGGGGCGCTTCAACGAGACGAAGACGGCGGTCGGCGGCCGGTGCGTGCTGGTCCAGGTGACCGAGCACCCGCCGGCCACCGTCCTGCGCACGCTGATCGGCGACCGGGCGGGCGTGCTGCGCGAGCGGCCCGACGGCTGGATCGCCGACTCCTCCGCGTGGATCAGGCTGGCCCGCCAGCAGGGCGCGAGCACGCTGCCCGCGGGCGAGAGCGTGGTGGCCACGTCGCCGCTCGTGTTCGCGACCCGCCAGTCGCTGGCCGGACGGTTCTCCGTCGGCGGGACCGAGATGAACTGGCGCATGGTCTTCCCCTCCACCGTGCGCGGGCGGCTGACACCCACCGAGGACGAGCCCGACATCGTACGCGTGCCCGACCCGTCACTGGCCGGGGCCGGCATCGCCACGGTGGCCGCCGCCAGGGACGTCGTCGGCACGGGCCCGGAGGCCGACAAGGCGCTGACCGCGTTCGTACGGTGGGCGCAGGCCGGTTCGGCGCCCGACTACCACAGCCTGCTGGACGCGGTCGACGACCGCACGTTCTGGCAACGGCCGGTCGTGATCGTTCCCGAACAGTCGGTGCACCGGCACAATCTGCGTGGTTCGGACGACCCGCTCGTGGCGCTGCACCCGCGTGAGGGCACGATCACCCTCGACTATCCGTACGTGGTCACCGCCACGGATCCGGCGGTCGCGGAGGCGTCGGCGGCCTTCGCCGGCTGGCTGGAGGGGCCGCAGGCCCAGGAGATCGTACGGCGGGCCGGGTTCAGGTCGGGGGACGGG
>NZ_SMJZ01000275.1 GCF_004348345.1 Nonomuraea longispora | reverse complement strand
CGGCTGAACCCCGGGACCCCCGCCCACCGCCCGCCGAAGCGCGTGGAACCGTCCCCCACTGGAGGAACTTCGCCATGGGAATCGCCGTATGGGCGCTCGTCGCCTACATCGCCATCATCGTCGTCTGGAACGGCGTGCTGAAACGTGGCATCGGTGAGGCGATGCTCCTCGGGTTCGTGGCCATCTGCCTGTTCGGCGGCGCCGACTTCTTCGGCCTGGCCTGGGCGGGCATCACCGAGGCGCTGGCCGAGGAGGTCGTCTTCGCGGCGCTGGCGTTCGTGTTCATGGGCTACCTGCTCACCCGGCTCGGGCTCATCCAGGAGCAGGTCACCGTGCTGAACTCGGTCTTCGGCCGGCTGCGCGGCGGCGCCGGGTACGTCTCCACCTCGGCCGCCGCCCTGCTCGGCGGGCCGTCGGGCTCCGGGTCCGGCATCGCCGCGTCCGTGGGATCGGTGACCATCCCGTGGATGACGAAGTCGGGCTGGCGCCCCGACCTGGCCGCCTCACTGGTGGCGGGCAACGCCGGGCTCGGCATCTCGATCCCGCCGAGCTCGTCGATCTTCCTGCTGCTCGGGTCCGCGGCCGTGGCGCCCGTCCTGACCGCCGACCAGCTGTTCGTGCCCGCGCTGGTGGGCGGGCTGTGGACGGTGGCGTACCGGTTCGTGCTGGTGTTCCTGTGGGTGCGGCGGCACGGGATCGCCGCCACCGCCGCGGCCGACATCGTCCCGCTGCGGGCGGCGCTGCGGGCAGGGTGGACGTCGCTGCTGGTGTACGCGGGCATCGTCGTCCCGGTGCTGATGACCCTGGACTTCGGCGTCGAGCTCATGGAGTCGCGGGTGGGGGAGGCGGCCGGCGACGTCAGCATCGTCGTGTGGATCCCCGTGCTGACGGTGCTGGTCACCCTCGCGGTGGCGTGGAAGCGGCTGCCGCGCACCGGCCGCGCCTGGAGTGAGCTGCTCGCCGACCTGGCCCCCAGGTACGCGGTCATCGGCGCGACGCTGTTCTTCGCCTTCGCGGCCGCCGCCACCCTGGGCGAGCTGGGCCTGGTCGAGCAGCTGACCACGATCATGCAGTCGCTCGACGCCCCGGCCGTGGTCATCGCCACCCTGGTCGGCCTGCTGATCGTGATCGTCGCCGCGCCGCTGACCTCCACCGCGACGATCGCCGCGGTCGGCGGCGTGGCCTTCAGCGCGCTGACCGCCGCGGGGATGGACCCGGCGGCCGCGGCCACCGCCGTCATGATTTTCGCCTCGACCGAGGGGGCCTCCCCGCCGGGCGCCGCCCCCATCTACATCGCCTGCGGCATCGCCCAGGTCGATCCGGCCAGGACGTTCGTCCGCCTGATCGTCTGGTTCGTCATCCCGACGCTCGTCATCGGCGTGCTGGTGGCCACCGGCGCGTTGCCGATCTGAGAGGAAGTCACAACGTGAACGCCGTCAAGACCACGACCATGGTCCTGTTCAAGATCGGCCTGGTGCTGTTCCTCGTGCTCGGGGTCGTCGTCGTGCTGACCCAGGCGGCCGGCCTGATCGCCGGCAGCCCCGGCCTGGTCTCCGGCGTCGTGTCGGCGCTGGGCCTGGCGATGACCGTGGCGGCCGGCGCGACCGGCCTGCTCGCCTTCGTGATGGCGTACGTGTTCGGCTGGAAACCCGGCGAGGACTAGCCTGCCGGGCTCCAGCGGGCCGCGAGTTCCGCGTCCTCGGGCGGCGGGCCGGGCAGCTCGCGGTGGCCGGCCGGCACCCGCAGCGCGTCCATCGCGAGGGCCAGGAAGCGGTGGCGCAGTTGCGCGGTGCGCTTCTCGTCGCCCAGCCTGATCGAGGCGATCTGCTCCAGCAGCAGCGAGATGTCGGTGACCGTCACGTCGGGCCGCAGCGCGCCCGCCTCGGCCGTGCGGCGGTGGATCTCCTCGGCCAGGACGCCGGCTCTGGCCGCGTCGCGGTCGAGCTCCTCCGTCGGGTGGAAGGTGCCGGCCAGTTTGATCGTCAGTGAGCTGGTGTCGGCGTCGACGAGGCCGCGCAGGCAGCCGGCGAATGCCTCCCACGCGTCGCCCTCCTCTGCCAGCGCCCGCTCGGTGACCTCGATGTAGAGCTTCAGCCCGTCGCCGCAGAGTTTCTGCAGCAGGGCCTCCTTGCTGGGATAGCGGCGGTAGAGCGCGCTGATCCCGACCCCCGCCTTCTCGGCCACGGCCGCTATGGGGGCACCCGGGTCGGAGGTGAAGACCGCCCTGGCCGCCTGGAGGATCAGCTCGTCGTTACGTGCGGCCTGGGCCTTGCGGCCGCTCATGGGTGCGCTCGTCATGGGTCCATCTTAAGGGAACGTACGGTTCCGTTCTGTCAGCCGCGACACGCGTATGGGGTGCGCATCACGTCGCGAAGGGAAGAAGATCGCCGCATTGGTCCGTATGTCTATACATGGTGTTGACATTGAGGTAGAACCGTGGCTAGCCCGTTGGTCTTGGAGGTGTCCTGTGAGACGTACCCCGATCGTGCTGGCCCTGGTGGGCGCGCTTGTCATGACAGGTTGTTCCTCGGGAGGGGAGAGCGCGCAGAGCGCCCCGCCCGCCTCGTCCGCCGCGGCCGGGGGCGGTGACGCGAGTTTCGCGGTCATCACCCACGGAGCGGCCGGCGACTCCTTCTGGGACGTGGTCAAGAACGGCGCGGAGGCCGCGGGCAGGCAGTACGGCGTGCAGGTCACCTACCAGGGCGACGGTGACCCCGCCAAACAGTCGCAGCTCATCGACCAGGCCGTCTCCGGGAAGGTGGACGGCATCGTGGTCTCGATGGCCAACCCGGACGCGCTCAAGGAGGCCGTCGGCAAGGCCGTCGCGGCGAAGATCCCGGTCGTCACGATCAACTCGGGCGCGGAGTCGTCCAAGGCATTCGGCGCCATCACGCACGTCGGTCAGTCGGAGGACGTCGCCGGGCGCGGCGCGGGCGAGCAGCTCAAGGCGGCAGGCGTCACCAAACTGGTCTGCGTCGTCCACGAGGCCGGCAACGTCGGGCTCGACCAGCGCTGCGGGGGCGCGGAGGAGACGCTCGGCGGCACGGTCGAGCGGCTGCAGGTGGACATCGGCAACCTGGCCGACGTGACCTCCAAGGTCACCGCGAAGCTCCAGTCGGACCAGCAGGTCAACGGCGTGCTGGCACTCAACCCGGCCATCGCGATCGCCGCCAGGGACGCCATCGGCGACTCCGGCTCGCAGGCCAGGCTGGCCACGTTCGACCTGTCGGCCGACGTGGTCGACGCGATCAAGGCGGACGAGATCCTGTTCGCCGTGGACCAGCAGCAGTACCTGCAGGGGTTCCTGCCGATCACGTTCCTGAACCTGTACAGGACGAACCTCAACACCGTCGGCGGCGGCCTGCCGGTCAACACCGGGCCTGGCTTCGTCACCAAGGACAACGCCGAGCAGGTGGCCAAGCTGGCCGAGGTGGGCACCCGATGACGACGTGCGCCGGGGCGGCCGCGTGACGGGCGCACAGGTCCGGACCGACGACCGCACGGCCGACGTGGGAGCGGTCCGGCGGCTGCTGATCAGGCCGGAGCTGGGCGCGGTCGTCGGCATGGTCGCGGTGTTCGCGTTCTTCGCCTCCCAGTCGCCGGTGTTCCGCTCGCCGGCAGGCATCGCCAACTGGCTGGACCCGGCCGCCACGCTCGGCATCATGGCGGTCGCGGTGGCGCTGCTGATGATCGGCGGCGAGTTCGACCTGTCAGCCGGCGTGCTGACCGGCACCAGCGGGCTGATCCTGGTCACGCTGGCCACCCGGTTCGGCTTCAACGTGTGGGCGGCCATGCTGGCCGGCCTCGTCGTGGCGCTGGCCGTGGGGTTCGCCAACGGCATGGTCGTCACCAGGACGCGGCTGCCCAGCTTCATCGTCACCCTGGGCACGTTCCTCATGCTGCAGGGAATCAACCTCGGCGTCACCAAGGCCATCACCGGGACGGTCCAGGTCGGCGGGCTGCGCAGGGCCGACGGGTTCGAGGGCGCGGCCGCGGTCTTCGCGGGCACGATCGAGATCGGCGGCACCTCGTTCCGGGTGGCGATCCTGTGGTGGGTCGTGGTGACCGCGGTGGCCACCTGGGTGCTCATGCGTTCCAGGGTCGGCAACTGGATCTTCGCGGTGGGCGGCAACGAGCAGGCCGCCCGCAACGTCGGCGTGCCGGCCGCGCGGACGAAGATCGCGCTGTTCATGACCACGGCGTTCGCGGCCTGGCTGGTGGGCTCGATCATGGCGCTGCGCTACACGTCCGTGCAGGCCAACATCGGTATCGGGCAGGAGTTCATCTACATCATCGCGGCCGTGATCGGCGGCTGCCTGCTCACGGGCGGGTACGGCTCGGCCGTCGGGGCCGCCATCGGCGCGGTCATCTTCGGCATGGCCGACAAGGGCATCGTGTTCCTGGGCTGGGACGCCGACTGGTTCAAGTTCTTCCTCGGCGCGATGCTGCTGCTGGCGACGCTGGCCAACCGCCTGGTCCGGCGGTACGCCGAGGAGGTGCGACATTGATTCTCGAGACCCGCGGCATCGGCAAGACGTTCGGCTCGGTGCTGGCGCTGCGCGACGTGTCGATGGGCGTGACGGCCGGACAGGTCACCTGCGTGCTCGGCGACAATGGCGCGGGCAAGTCGACGCTCATCAAGATCCTGTCCGGCGTGCACCGGCACGACGCGGGCATGCTGCTGGTCGACGGGGCGGAGGTGGGCTTCGCGAGCCCGCGCGAGGCGCTCGACCGCGGCATCGCCACCGTCTACCAGGACCTGGCGATGATCCCGCTCATGTCGGTGTGGCGGAACTTCTTCCTCGGCTCGGAGCCGCGCAGGGGCCTGGCCTTCGACGTGGCCAAGGCACGGCGGGTGGCGCGCGAGGAACTGCGGGCCATGGGCATCGACATCCGCGACGTGGACCAGCCGGTCGGCACGCTGTCCGGCGGTGAGCGGCAGTCGGTGGCCATCGCCAGGGCCGTGTACTTCGGCGCCCGGGTGCTCATCCTCGACGAGCCGACCTCGGCGCTGGGCGTCAAGCAGGCGGGCGTGGTGCTGCGCTACATCGCCAGGGCCCGCGACCGGGGCCTCGGCGTGGTGTTCATCACCCACAACCCGCACCACGCCTACCCGGTGGGCGACCGCTTCCTGCTGCTCAACCGGGGCACGAGCCTCGGCGAGTACGCCAAGGGCGAGATCACCACGCAGGAGCTGACCGCGCTCATGTCCGGTGGGGCGGAGCTGGAGGAACTGGCCCACGAGCTGGAACGGGAGTGAATTTGGGCGACATTTGACCGATTCCGGCGATCCGCTCGACGTACGGACCGGGCAAAGACCCTGATAGGTACGCCCAGTGCTACCGGAGGATCATTTGATCTACAACGTAAAGGCGCCCGGCGTCGTACGGTGGCGCTCTCTTCTGTACGGCCCCTTATTACCCGGCGCGACGGCCGCCCGAGCTCCTGGAGCCGGGCGGCCGTCGCATGTCGTGCCCGAGTCGATGCGCTGGCGGAGAAGGGCGCCGGCGACCGGGGGTGAGGCCGGAGGGCAATACGCTGGGGGATGTGCCTGCGCCGTACCTGACCATCACCACCCCCGTCGAGCACGAGACCGAGGCGCGGCGATCGCGGTTCATCTGCGCGCTGGCGCCGGCGCGCACGGTCGAGCAGGCGGCGGCCTTCATCGGCGAGCGCCGGCAGAAGCATCCGTCCGCCACCCACAACTGCACGGCCTACGTCATCGGCGAGCGCGTCCAGAAGGGCGACGACGACGGCGAGCCGGGCGGCACCGCGGGCACGCCCATGGTGCAGGCGCTGGTGGGCAGGGGGTTCAGCGACGTGGTGGCGGTGGTGACGCGCTATTTCGGCGGCACGCTGCTGGGCGCGGGCGGGCTGGTGCGGGCCTACGGTTCGGCGGTGACCGAGACCCTCGACCGGGCCGAGCCGGTGCGGATGGTGCCGGCCAGGCTGGTGAGCGTGGCGGTCGCACACGACCAGGCCGGGCGGGTGGAGAACGACCTGCGCGCCTCACGGCACCTGGTGCGGGACGTGGCGTACGCGGGAGAGGTGACCTTCGCCGTGGCGGTGGGCGCCGACGAGGTGGCGGCGTTCACCGACTGGGTGGCCGGGCTGACGGCCGGCCGGGCCCGCGTGTCGGTGGGCGAGGACCTGCACGTCCCGGAGTGATCAGCCTTCCAGGGCGTACTGCATGACGCGGAACTTGGCCTGGGCCTCGGCCAGCTCGGCGGCCGGGTCGGAGTCGCCCATGATGCCGCCGCCCGCGAACAACCGCGCCCGCCGCCCCTGCACGAGCCCCGAGCGCAGCGCGATGCCCCACTCACCGTCGCCGTTGGCGTCGATCCACCCGACGGGACCGGCGTAGCCTGCGCGGTCCATGCCCTCCAGCTCGCGGATGACCTTGATGGCGGTGCCGGTGGGCGTGCCTCCGACGGCCGCCGTCGGGTGCATGGCGGCGACCACGTCGAGGACCGACGCCCCGTCGGCCAGCCGGCCGGTGACGTGGCTGGCCAGGTGCTGGACGTTGGGCAACATCAGCAGCTCTGGCTCGTCGGGCGTCATCAGCGCCGAGCACAGCGGAGCCAGCGTGTCGCGTACGGAGGCGATCGCGCACTCGTGCTCGTGGCGGTCCTTCGCCGAGGCGAACAGCGCGGCGCCCCTCGCGAGGTCGTCGGCGGGGCCGGTGCCGCGCGGGGTCGTGCCGGCCAGCACGAGCGACTCGATCTCTTGCCCCGTACGCCGGATCAGCAGCTCTGGCGTGGCCCCCACCAGCCCCGCCACGGAGAACGTGTAGCACTCGGGATAGCGCCGCGCCAGCCGGGTGAGCAGCAGCCGCACGTCGATGGGCCGCTCGGCGGTGGCGAGCAGGTCGCGGGCCAGCACCACCTTCTCCAGCTCGCCGTCGCGGATGCGCCGGGCGGCGCGGGCGACGACGTGCTCCCACTCGGGGGCGCTCAGGCTGCCGTCGCCGTAGCTGATGCGGCCGGGGTCGCGGACGGGGGAGTACGTCTCCAGCGGCGCGTCGCCGATCGTGGTGAGCCAGGCGTGCCCGCCGCGCCGGGCGAGCACCGCCCGCGGCACGACGAGGACGGAGCCGCGGGCGTCCTCGTCGAAGGTGAAGCTGCCGAAGGCGACGGGGCCCGAGGCGGGGGCGCGCACGGCGTCGTCGAGGTGGGCGTCGCCGAGCACGGTGGCCAGCCACTGGCGGGCCCAGGCGAACCTGCGGGGGCCGGGAGGCACGGTGACCCGGGCGGCCTCGCCCCAGCCGACCAGGCCCTCGCCGTTTCTGACCCAGGCGTAAGGTGCCGTCCTGGGCAGGGAAGCCAGCAGGTCACCGGGGTCGCCGACAGGGGTGGTGCGAACCGGTAGCGGGCGGGTTGTTCCGAGCGCGACACTCACCCGAGACACTCTATGCGGGAACTGAACATGTTCGACTCGGACCCCTGTGAATGTGAGGTTATGGACATTGAACCCGGATAAACCGCACGCACAGGGGATTCCGCCACACCTCGACCCCCTGCGGACCTGTCAAGCGGCGATATGAAGTCGGTCCTGAAATGGCAGACCTCGCCCTGACGTCATAGGACACCCGTGATCGACTCCCTACCTTGGTGGCCATGATCGCTCGTCTGGGCTCCGCCTCCCTCGCCGTCGTGGTCGTCCTCTCCGGCTCCGGCGCCGCACGCGCCGCCTCCGTCCAGCCCGTGCCCGAGATCATGGCCGCGCTCGGCGACTCGATCTCCACCGGGTTCAACGCCTGCGGCCTGTACGTCTCCTGCCCCGCGCGCTCCTGGTCGTCGGGCGACCACCGCGAGGTGTCCAGCCACTATCTGCGCCTGTCGCGGCTGTCGGGAACGCTCCACAACCTCAACTTCGCCGTCCCCGGGTCGACCAGCGCCGACCTGCTCGGCCAGGTGAAGAAGGCGGTCGAGGCCAAGGCCGACTACGTGACGATCCTCATCGGAGCCCAGGACGCCTGCGTACGCACCGAGCAGGCGATGACCCCCGTGCCGACCTACCGCGCCCGGCTGGACCGGGCGCTGAGGGAGCTGCGGGCCGGGATGCCCGGCGCCAGGGTGTTCTTCGCCAGCATCCCCGACCTGCGGCGGTTGTGGCGCGCGGGCAAGGACAACGCGCTGGCCCGCTCGTTCTGGACGCTGGGCCGCATCTGCCAGACGATGCTGGCCAAGCCCCGGTCGGCCAAGCGGGCCGACAAGGAGCGCAGGGCCCGGGTGCGGGAGCGGGTGATGGCCTACAACCGCGAGGCGGCCAGGGCGTGCGCCGCGTACGGGCCCGCCTGCCGCACCGACGGCGGCGCGGTGTTCTCCTTCCCCTTCACCCTCGACCACGTCAGCAAGTGGGACTACTTCCATCCCAGCACGGCCGGGCAGCGGGTGCTGGCCGAGCAGACGTACGCGCGCGGCTTCGACTGGCTCGACCCCCGGTAGCCGTCACCGGCACTGGGCGAGCATGGCCTTCTTGTCGGCACGGGTGACGGGGACGCCGTACTTGAGCGCGACCTGCGCGAAGCGGGTGACGTAGGCGCAGCGGACGACCCGGCGCGGCGGCAACCAGCGCGAGGGGCCGGAGGCGTCCTTGTCCTCGTTGGCGCCGCCGTACACGGGCAGGAGGTTGAGCGGGTCGTTGGCGAAGTCGAGCCGTTTGGTCATCGGCCAGCGCGGCGCGCCCATGCGCCAGCCGTAGTTGAGCGGCACCACGTGGTCGACCTGCACCTCGTCGGCTTCGGACTTGCGCCAGTGGATGACCCGGCCGGTGTAGGGGTCGGTCAGCCTCATGGAGACCACCTCGCAGCTGGAGCCCGCCCGGTAGGTCACGTCCCGGCCGTCGCGGGCCAGCAGGTCGTCACGGGTGCGGCAGCCGTTGCGCGCGTACGGCACCCCCACGGCGTCGTCGGCCCAGTTGTCCCCGTACCTGGTGCGCCGGTATCCGGTGCCGGGGCCGAGCCGCTTGACCCGGAGGCGCTGGATGAGGGCGCGCGCGTCGGCCTTCTCGGCGTCGGAGATGATGGGTGCCAGGCCGGGCAGCGTGCCGCTGACGTTGCCCAGCGGGCCGGCCGCGGTGGCCGGCGTGGTCTTGGCGCTGTCGATGAGGGAAACGACGATGACGGCTCCTGCGAGGAAGGCGATCGCGTCCTTCGTGCTCAACCGGTCCTCCGTGCGGCTCCCAGGCTGTCTAGAGAGGTTCCCGGCATCCGGTGTGCCGACACGGGGAGTGTTCCATGACTGATCGTCCGATCGACCCGGATGTCGATCTGCACGTTCCCGCCCAGCGCGCCGAGGGGGGCTGGCAGGTGCCCGCGGCGATCGCGGCCGGCGGTGCGCTGGGAGCGCTCGCGCGGCACGGCCTGCAGAGTGCCATGCCGGGAGGTCCCGCGGACTTCCCGTGGGCGACGTTCTGGGTGAACGTGTCGGGCTGCCTGCTCATCGGGGTGCTCATGGTGATGATCACCGAGGTGCGGCGGGCCCACCGGCTCGTCCGGCCGTTCCTGGGCGTGGGGGTGCTGGGCGGCTACACCACGTTCTCGACGTACGCGGACGGCGTGCGGCAGGCGGTGGAGGCGGGCGCTCCGGTGACAGGGCTGGCCTACCTGGTCGCCACGA
>NZ_SMJZ01000274.1 GCF_004348345.1 Nonomuraea longispora | reverse complement strand
GGCACCGGCCAGTCACCCCCGACCATCCCGCAACCCACCGACCTCCAACTCCATCTCCTGGATCTCCTCGACATCGATCCACGAGACCTCCGCTGAAGATCACTCATGTGCGGAAAACGGGGCTAGCCCGGTCGGATGCGGAGTTGTATCTGCGGGCCAACTGCGACCTGATCGAGGCAGGGGCCACCCGAGTGACCCTGGACGAGCGTGGCGGGCGAACCACCGAGCTCGCTCCGCTGGGGATCAAGGAGGCGGACGCGTTGCTGGCGCAGGCGCTGGAGCGAGCGGAGCGGGAAGCGGGCGTCCGGTGGCAGGGCCCGGTACTGGAGGTCGACGGAAACCCGGCGATCGTCGCAGGTGCTGTCGCCGACGATGCAGCTGAGGAGGAGTGAGCGGCTGTGCCGTACGCGATCATCGCCGAACCACCACTCGGCACGTACCGCGGTCACACTGGGGACGGTGAGGTCGACACGGTGCCCTCACCCGCTCGGCTGGCCGCCGCATTGCTGTGCGCCGCCGCACAGGGGCCGCGGGCCGTCCAGGACGGCGGCGTGCTGCGTCCGTGTGAGGTGGACCTGGCCGCGCTGCGCTGGCTGGAGGCGCATCCACCAGACGGCATTCGTGTTCCTGAGCTGCATGTGAACCGCCCGGAAGGGCTGGCGTACCGGATCCGGCTGCTGGAGAAGCGGCCGACGGGGCGAGTCTTCTCCCGTACGCCGCAACGGCTGAGTTCGGTTGCGGTGAACGGTGGTTACGCCTGGACGTGGCAGGTGGGGCCGCCGGCTGCGCTGCGGGAGGCGATCGAGGCGCTGTGCGCGGAGGTGTCGCATCTGGGCATGGCCGAGACACCGGTGCGGATGTGGGTCGGCACGGCCGAGCCCACCCACGACTTGGTTGCTGACGCGGACTGGTGGGACATTTCGGCGAGCGATCTGGACCTGGAGGTGGCGGCGCCAGGCCGTGCCGAGGCACTGGTCGCCGCCTACCAGGATGACAATGGCGCAGTGCCGTCTGCGGCCAAGGATCGGCTGGTCACCAACGAGAGCCATGTGCGGCCAACGCGGATCACGGCGGCGCTCTCCCCGGCCCGGTACGCCTCTCGCCGCCCGGTGCCTGCGGCCGTGCCGTGGAACACGGCGCTGCTCGCTGAAGTCGGCACGCCGTTGACCGGTGAGGCTGATCGGGTCCGCTGGGCTGTCACCATGCACAAGGCGCTGATCAAGACGATCGGGTACGGTGCCCCGCCCGTCCTGACCGGCAAGTACGCGGCCGGTGTCGAACGCCCGGCCAACCGGTGCGCCATCCAGGCGCTCACCTGCGCCGAGGCCGCGCTCTGTGGCATCTCCGGCGCGCAGGCGGTGTTCGCGCTGCTGCTGCCCGCTGACATCGACGGGGCCGACTACCAGGTCATCAAGGGGGCCTGGGAGACGCTCACCGAAGTCCGCCCCGGGCGGCGGTTGACCTTGAGTCGGCATCGGGAAACGCGCGCAGATCAGTTCTGGAACGCGCCAGAGGAGGGGTATGTCCGGTTGTGGCGTACGGTCCCGGCGGCCGTACCGGAAACTCGCGGGCAGGGCCGGAACTGGACGCTGACCGACGCGGTACGGCTGTCGGTCGGCCTGGTGCTCCGCGACCAGCTAGGTATTTCCCCCGGGAAGGGAGGCGCGTGGTATCGGCAGGTCGCCGATGCTGTCCGGCAGCGCGGGCTGGGCGTGAGAGATGCCATCCCGGTGCGTGACGGCGACGTGAGCAGGTTCGTGCACAAGATTCCTGATGGGTTGCCGCTGCGGCCCTACCGGGCGCTCATCGACCTCGCCAACCTGGCACCGGCGCGCGGTCTGCTGGCCATTGGCCAGGCCAGGCACCTGGGCAACGGGCTGCTCATCCCCGACGACGTGCCGGCTGGGGAGGTGGCGGCGTGAGGCTATCGCTCGAGCGATTCGACGAGTACTTCGCCGCCGTGCACGGCACGGTCGAGATCCGGCCGTACGGTTGGCAGCGCCGGCTGCTGGAGCAGCTCGTCACCGACGGCCGCTGGCCCGAGGTCATCGCGGCGCCCACGAGCGCCGGCAAGACCAGCGTGATCGACATTCACATCTTCGCGGTCGCGTTGATGGCCGCCGGTGCCGCCCCACGGCTGCCGCGCCGGCTGTCGATGGTCGTCGACCGGCGCGTGCTGGTCGACGACCAGCACCAGCACGCCTGCCAGGTACGTGACCGGTTGCACGTGGCTACGAGCGGCATCTTGGCCGAGGTCGCCGACCTGCTCCGATCGCTTCTGGTCACGGCGAACGGGACGTCTCCGCTGTTGATCACCAGGCTGCGCGGCGGAGTACCCGCCCCACGGGCCTGGCGCGACGACGCGACAGCCTGCCAGATCATCTGCGCGACCCCCGACATGTGGGGCAGCAGGCTCCTGTTCAGCGGCTACGGGTCCAGCCCGGCCTCCCGGCCGCGGGAGGCCGGGCTGCTCGCATTCGATTCGGTCGTGGTCGTGGACGAAGCCCACCTGTCCCGGCAGCTGATCTACACGGCCCGGCGAGTCGCGCAACTGGCCGCGATCAGCGACCGCCCGCTGCCGGTGCCGGTGCCGGTGCTTCAGGTGGTGGAGGCGACCGCGACGCCGGACGGATCCGGAGCGGTCAGCCACGTCGATGTGGAGGATGGCGACCTGGCCGACAGCCCCGTGCTCCGGCAGCGGCTGTGTCGCCCTAAGCCGGTCGAACTGCTGGAACTGCCCGTGTGGCCGATCCCGGCCAAGGGTGCCGCACGGGCCAGGGCGCTGGCGACGATGGCCGAGCGGGCCATCGCGCTGCGTGGACAGTACGGGCCGACGATCGGCTGCTTCGTCAACAACGTGGCCACCGCCACCGACCTGGCCGCCCAGCTCGCGCAGACCGGCCGAACCCGCCTGGTGTGCGGCCGGCTCCGCCCCTACGACCTGGACCGACTGCACGGCACGAAGCTGCTGACTCCCGATGGTGACCCTGAGGTCGACTACGTGATCTCCACGCAGAGTCTGGAGGTCGGCGCCGACCTCGACTGGGCGGCCGCCCTGGTCGAGCTGGCCCCCGGTTCGGCCATCATCCAGCGGGCCGGGCGGGTCAACCGGCGCGGCAACCGCACCCACACCCGCATCGTCGTGGCCGGGGCGGACAAACAACTCACCGACAAGACCAACGTCGCCCCGTACGAGGTCGACGACCTGAACGATGCGCTGGCCTGGCTGTGCGAGCGGACCACCGATCCTGACGGGCTTGCCCCCTGGACGCTGCGCGAGCACCCGCCACCCGGCCAGCGTCGACGTCGTACCCTGCTCCAGCGGCCGGAGCTGAGCGATGCCTGGATGTGGTCACGGACCAACGACCTGCTGTTCGCCACCGCTGACCTGGATCTATGGCTCTCCGACGACCTGGCAGACGACCTCGATGTGGGGATCGTCATCCGCCAGGACCTGCCCGCCGACCCGGCAACCGCCATCGACCTGATCCGGGAGCTTCCACCGCTGGACTACGAGGCGATCCCCGCCAAGATCAACGTTGCCCGAGACAGGCTGGCCGAGATCGACACGCTCATGCTCAGGGTGCGCGACGACGAGGTGTCCATCTACAGAGGCCAGGACAACGACCCCAGCGGCCCCGAGCCGCAGCCACAGACCGCTGATCGAACCCTGCGCCCGGGTGACATCGTCGTGGTCGGCAGCAGCGCCGCGATCTTCACCGTGATCGACGACATGCCTCTGGTCGATCGGACCGGCACCGACCTGGCCAGCGATGTCCTTGAAGGCCCCGAAAAAGCGAATGTCGGGCAGTTCGTCTTCCGGCTCGGGCGCGGTTCCTGCCTCGATCCCGCGACGACCAACGACGACGAGGTCAGCTCCGCGATCACGCACGTCCTCTCCGCGGCCACCGCCGATAACGCCGGGTACCTCAACCGCCGGCCCGGACGCCACAACGTGGCCGACGCGCTGGCCAAGCTCGCTGCCCTGCTGGAGGAATCGGCCGCACGCAGCATCCGCGAAGCGATCAAAGCGCTCCGCGGCAGGATCAAGGACTTCGAGGTCACGACACTCGCCGACCCCGACGAGCCACCCAGCAGACTGCTCATCACCGACAACCGCCGGCTGATCCACGACGAGGCGGCCCGCCAGCAGTGGACGCCCAAAGAACGCGTCACGCTCCCCGCCCACGCCCACGCGGTCGCCGCCCGCGCGAGGTCCATCGGCGACCGCCTCGGTCTGGGGCCGCTCGCCGACCTGCTGTGCCTCGCCGGTCTCCACCACGACGACGGCAAAGCCGAGCCTCGCTTTCAGTTCAGCCTGGACCCTGACCAGACCAGCGCCGAACTCCTCGCCAAAAGCGGCATGACCACCCGCAGGAAGATCGACCGGGCCCGAGCCATGTCCGGCCTGCCGAGCAACTGGCGGCACGAACAACTGTCCATCCTCGCCTGCTGGGACGCGCTGGCCGACCTCCCCTGCGACCATCGGGATTTGGTCGCCCGCCTGGTCGGCACCAGCCACGGCCAAGGTCGCCCTGGATACCCCCATACCAGCACCGAACTCACCAGCGACCCCCGCTTCACCGATCTCGCCCGGCTGTTGTTCGACGAGGGCGAATGGGACCACCTGATCGAGCGCACCCACGCCGCCTTCGGCGTGTGGGGATGCGCCTACCTGGAAGCGCTGCTCCGGGCGGCGGACGGACAAGTCTCCAGCGAGGGATCATGAACGGCGTCACGCTGGGCGGCGACCCGCGCCGCCTCATCACCCACCTGGCCCTATACGGCTTGGCCGCGATCTGTGCCGACGCAGGCCACACCGGCCTGCGCCTCAGCTGGACACCCGGGATGAGCCCACGCGCCCACCTCGATATCTCTCCGCAGATCGTCGGCCCTATCGTCCAAGCCCACGCCCAGAACCGCGGGTGGGTGAGGGAGATCATCGCCCTGTCCGGCACCGCCCGCGGGCTTATGAGCCCTCGCCTCAGCGGCATCCCCGACGACGACGGCTGGCAGCACCTCCAGACTCGCCGCCATCAGGTCATTGACTCGCTCACCACCGTCGGCGCCGATCTCGACCTACGTATGCTCGGCGCTCTCGGCGAGCCGTGCTATTGGCGTTTCGACCGGAAGGGGAAAAGGCTTCAGGACGACGCCGCCAGCCGGCTGGAAATGCAACCACGCAACACCGGAGCCGAATTCGTCGGCACCCGCCTCAACAAGATCGCACAAGCAGTGGCCGCCCGCACACCAGACCAGATCCTCCACGGCCTCCTCGGCGATCAGATACACGACGAAGCCGCAGGCAACGCTCCCGACAGCCGCTCCGCAACCGGGCTGGACGTCCCCGGTCCCGCCGACAACGCCGTCGTGTGGGGCGCACTCTGGGGCATTTCCCAGATCCCGCTCGCCCTGCAAACCACCAGAGGCGCAGCCCTAACCAGCGCATCCACCCACCCAGACAGACCCGAACACTTCGCCGTGCCGATGTGGCGGACCCGATGGCATCCCGCACGGCTGCGCACCATCCTGACCTCGCGGCAACTCACCGCCGCCACCGCCGCATTCGTCCACGGTCGGCCGCCGGAGGACGGGCTCATGCGGTGGCTCAGCGCCCGCGGCCTCACCGCAATCATCATCTTCCCCGTCACCATCACCGGTAGCGACAAAGCGCCCGAACGCCGTGCCGGCACCGGGCAACTGCACCCGATCGGAAGCCCACAATGACCGGCCCGCTATCGCGGCGCTCTTGGGCGCCGCCCTTATCGAGGCGTCCGGCATGTCACGCTGCCCGCGTGCGATCGGTGGTTGCGGCGCTCCTTGGGCACCGCCCTTCATGGAGGCCCCATACGGCGCGACAGGTTGCCTTGCGGGTCGAGGGGCGCGGCGCTGTTGAGCACCGCCCTTCATCGAGGCCCCACCCACAAATCGAGCTGCCCCTCGCGCTCAGGGGTTGCGGCGCTCCTGGGCGCCACCCTTCATCGAGGCGACCGGTGGGCCCCACCGACGTGGTCCGAGTCTCGTCGCGGCGTTCTCGGGTGCTGTTCTTATAGAGGCTCCATTACGACCCAGCAGACCGAAGCCCTTGTAGCTTCTGGTGCTTGTGGCGCTGCCCTTCATCGAGGCGACCCCAACGGCATCGTCCTGCACCCTCTCGACTTCGTCGCGGCGCTCTTTGACGCCGCCCTTCATCGAGGCGGCGCCATTCCGGGCGCCCGCTACCTGGTAGTGGAGCAGTCGCGGCGCTTTCGGGCGCCGCCCTTCATCGAGGCCGCGAGATCGGTCTGAAGTACGGCAACGAGCGCAAGTCGGTGGCGCTCGTAGGCACCACCGTTCATCGAGGCGAGATCGACTCCTGGTAGGAGGGCCGGTTCCTGGAGTCGCTGCGCTCCTGGACGACTCCTTTATCGAGGCTGTCGCAGCACGGGGCAGACGGCGGTCACGACTTCGACGCCGCGCTCCGCCGCGCAGCCCTTCATCAAGGCGTCCGCGGGTGACGGCCCACGGAGGTTATAGGCCAGTCGCGGCGCTCGGCGCCGCCCTTCATTGAGGTAAGGTGTCCTCGCCGTAGAGCGTGGTGGTGGCAGGTCGAGGCCCGCGGGCACCATCCTTCATCGAGGCATTTCCCGCGCGCCTATCAGCACGGGGCCTAGCGGATGGCGCGGCGCTCCCAGGCGCCGCCTTTCATCGAGCAGGTGACTCCGTCACAGTTATCCTTGGAGGCGCAGGCGCGGCCTTTCTTGGCGCGTCGTTGCCGAGCACCAAGCCTGCCGCCAGCCGGTTTGCGCCGTCTCTGCCTCCCTTCATTGAGGTTCCATAACGACCCGGAGACCGAATCCGTTATACGAGTCGCGGCGCGCCTGAGTGCCGCTTTTCATCGAGGCATGACGTGGGCGACGGTCGCCAGCGGGTACGTGAGGTCGCGGCGCTCCTCGGCGCCGCCCTTCATCGAGGAAAGGTGATCTTCCGCTCGGTGGACTTTTAGCCGCCGTGTCGCGGCGCTCCTTGGCGTGCCCTTCATCGAGGCTCGCGCTCGGCGGGCCGGATATGGCCGACGTCGCGGTCGCGGCGCTCATGAGCGCCGCCCTTCATCGAGGCATGCGGAACGGACGGCCCTTGCTGAACCCGTCTAGGGTCGCGGCGCTCTTGGGCGTCGCCCTTCATCGAGGCGCCGACCCGAACCTCTCCAGGGAGCTGGACGCCTGGGTCGCGGTGCACTTGGGTACTGTCCTTCATCGAGGTATCTTCACCGCGATGGAGCAAGGCGAAGGCGAGACCAGCCGCGGCGCTCTTGGATGCCGCCCTTCATCAAGGCTGCGGCACCACCAGGCCGGTGAACGCGCCGGTGTCAGTCGCGGCGCTCTTGGGCGCCGCCTTTCATCGAGGCTTCGTCATCTCGATCCACGACGGGTCATCACGTAGGTCGTGGTGCTCTTGGGCGCCGCCCTTCACCGAGGCGTCTTGACCAGGAACTCCGCCTGGCTCGCGGTGTCCCCGTCGCGGCGCTTTTGGGCGTCGCCCTTCATCGAGGCATCCGGACCGTTCGCGCCGACGTCAAGGATCCGCTGTCGCGGCGCCCTTGGGCGTCGCCCTTCATCGAGGCGCTTTACCCATGGGTCGCACCTCCGACGTGCGATCGTCGCAGCGCTCTTGGGTGCCGCCCTTCATCGAGGCGAATCATGGGGGCAGGTCGGCGTAGAGGCGATGTGGTATGGCGCTCCAAAGCGCCGCCCTTCCTGGTGGTCGTCGCGGCGCATTCCAGCGCCGCCCTTCATCGAGGCCCGTAGAGCTGACCATTCCTGAACCGCATTCTGAGGTCGTGGCGCTCCTGGGCGCCACTCTTCGTCCAGGCATCGGGCGGCGGCCGGTCGCGGGATGGATGCGGTCGTTGCGACGCTCTTGGGCGGCGCCGCCCTTCATCGAGGCGAGACCAGCGTCATGGCGCAGCTCGTGCACCGTGAGTTGCGGCGTTCTTGGGCGCCGCTCTTCATGTAGGCGAGGGCCCGGTCGGGCAGCACATCGCCAAGCTGGCCCGTCGCGGCGCCCTTGGCCGCCGCCCTTCATAAAGGCCCGAACGGACGGATCCCACCACCCCCGGGGCTTGCCGTCACGGCGTTCATGGGCGCCGCCCTTCATCGAGGCGGGGCCTGCTTGTAGGTCTGAACGGTGTAGGGCAGTCGCGGCGTTCTTGGGCGCCGCCCTTCATCGAGGCATGGAGGAGACGACCTTCACCAACACGGCTGCGGAGGTCGCGCCGCCCTTCATCGAGGCGAGCCGCGCGACGTGCTGGGGCTCGGCTACCGCGCGCGTCGCGGCGCTCACGGGCGCTGCCCTCCATCGAGGTAGTGCGGCATGTGAGGAAAGCACCGGTGGCATGGCGCCGCCTCACCGTTCGAGGCTTGGTCAGAAGCTCTGTTCTGGCCCACAACTGGCCCACAGCCAGCGAGCTACAACGAGAACGGGCGGGACTCCGTGAGACTGGAGGCCCGCCCGTTCCTGTGATGTTTGCCCTGGTCAACGGCCGGAACCGCTGATCAAGATCGAGTGCCCCCTGTAGGATTCGAACCTACGCACCCGGCTCCGGAGGCCGGTGCTCTATCCCCTGAGCTAAGGGGGCTGACGAGTGACAAGGCTATCAGCATCCTGACACCACTCGGCACCGGATAACGCTCCTTGAACACATCCCGTGAAAACCCGGCGTGACCACCTCACTACAGGTTAACTTGGCGCCCGTGGGCGAGGTTCTTGGGAAAGTACTGGTCGTGGACGATGACGAGGTCATCCGTCAGCTCATCGCGGTCAACCTGAACCTGGAAGGGTTCGAGGTGACGACCGCCACCGATGGGCAGGACTGCCTTGATCTCGTGCTGGAGGTCATGCCGGACGTCATCACGCTCGACGTGATGATGCCCTGCCTGGACGGATGGACGACGGCGGAGAAGCTGCGCACCGACGCGGCCACCAGTCACATCAAGGTGGTGCTGGTCACGGCGCGGGCGCAGGACGATGACCGGGCGCGTGGCCTCGGCATCGGGGTGGACGCCTACCTGACGAAGCCGTTCGATCCGGCGGAGTTGATCCAGGTGGTCAGGGATCTGGCGGCCGGCGTTCAGCGGAGTTGACGGACAGGGGTACGGACCGCTGGTTCATGAAGGGAGCGTGCGGGGCGCGCTGGGTTGAGCGGGTTGCTTGTGCGTGCGGGCCGGGTCCGATCATGGGGTGTGCGTGCAGGTTCGTTGGGTGAGGCGGTTGGAGTGCGCACGCGGTTGTAGGGGATTTTCCGTACGCTGGCGGGCACGACTTCTCGAAAGGTAGAAAACGTGCGCAGCTCCATCTTCGGAAACCTCGACGGCCAGCCCCTGCCCCCCGGCTTCGCTCTCCAGAACGGCAAGATGCTCCGGGTGCAAGTGCCCGAAGTGCTGGCCAAGCAGGGCTCGATGGTCGCCTTCCAGGGGCAGATGGACTTCGACTACGAAGGGTCCGGCGGCATCGGCAAGCTGTTCAAGAAGGCCATGACGGGCGAGGGCGCGTCGCTGATGCGGGTGCGCGGCGAAGGGCTGCTCTATCTCGCCGACAACGCCGACGACATCCACCTGTTCTATCTGGAGAACGAGGGGCTCACGGTCAACGGACGCAACCTGCTCGCCTTCGAGCCGCAGTTGTCGTGGGACATCCAGCGGGTCCAGGGCGCGGGGGTCGCGGC
>NZ_SMJZ01000273.1 GCF_004348345.1 Nonomuraea longispora | reverse complement strand
AACCTGTTCCAACAGCGGAGCTCCTGTGGTGAGGATGTCTTGGAGTGACAGACCTCTTCTACAGCAGCTCCGCTGCTTTGTTCATCGGTCTTGACGAACAGCCCTCTCCCTTAACTGAACGGCGTTGCTTCTAGAGCCGGGGACGCCCGCCCGGCGCGGCGGGCGGGCGTCCTGTCCCCCGAGCCGCCCGGCCGGGCATGCGAACGGATACCTTCGCGGGCATGAGTTCCTCTTCCCACGACCACTCGCTGCCGCCCGCCCGCGTCGAGGAGGTGTCGGACGGCGTCTACGCCTATGTACAGCCCGACGGGAGCTGGTGGATCAACAACACCGGTTTCCTGGCCGGGCGGCGCGGCGTCATCTGCGTCGACGCCTGCTCGACCGAGCGGCGGACGCGGGCGTTCAGGCAGGCCGTCGGCCAGGTCAGCGACCGGCCGATCACCACTCTGATCAACACCCACCACCACGGCGACCACACGTTCGGGAACTGGTTGTTCCCCGAGGCGACGATCATCGGGCACGAGGGCGTGCGCGACCAGATCATCGCCGACGGCGTCCCCGCCTACCGGGCCGCCTGGTCGCCCGAGGTGCAGTGGGGCGCCATGGAGGTGACGCCGCCGTTCCTCACCTTCACCGACCGCGTCACCGTGTACTCCGACGACCTGAGGTGCGAGGTCAGGCACGTGGGGCACGCCGCCCACACGACCAACGACTCGTACGTGTGGATCCCCGAGCGGCGGCTGCTGTTCTCCGGCGACCTCGTCTTCAACGGCGGAACGCCGTTCGTGCTCATGGGCTCGGTCGCCGGCGCGCTGGACTCCCTCGCGCAGCTCAGGGGACTCGGCGCGGCGACCGTCGTGCCGGGCCACGGGGAGATCTGCGGGCCCGAGGTCTACGACCAGGTCGAGGGCTATCTGCGGTTCGTGCAGGAGACCGCCAGGCGGGGCAGGCAGGCCGGGCTGTCGCCGCTCGACGCCGCCAGGGAGACCGACCTGGGCGAGTGGGCCGGGCTGCTGGACGCCGAACGCATCGTGGGCAACCTGCACCGCGCCTACGCCGAGCTCGAAGGGCGGCCGCTCGGCGCCCCGATCGACCTGGCCGCCGCCGTGCTCGACATGATCACCTACAACGGCGGCCGGCCTCTGTCGTGCCTGGCCTGAAAGTCGCGGGTGTGATCGCGCTTACTCGGGTATGACCGGTGCTGTACACGTTCATTGCCTGGAGGTCGTCATGGGTGTCGGGGTCAGCATCTTCTTCCTCACGCTCGGCGCCATCCTGAAATTCGCCATCGAGCCCGACGTGTTCGGACAGAGCGTCCACATGGACATCATCGGCATCATCTTCATGATCGTCGGAGGGGTGGGTGTGCTCCTGAGCATCCTGCTGGCCCCTCGGCGGGGTCAGACGTCCGACCACCGGCTGATGCACCGGGAGAACAACCCGCCCGAGCTCTAGAGTTCCAGCTGTACGGCGGCGCGACTCGCGAGGATCGGCCTGATGTGCTCGGCGATCACGGCCTGGTGCTCGGGATGGTCGCGATAGACCACGTAGTCGTCGACGTTGTCGAAGTCGGCCACCACCGCGTACTCGTGGTTGCCCTGGTTGATGCCCGCGTCGCCGCCGACGGTGAAGGAACGCAGCTGCGGGATGACGCCGGGCAGTCTGCCCAGCTCGGCCGTCACGGCGGCCCGCTGCTCGTCGGTGGTGTCGTCTTTCCACGTGAACAGCACAATGTGGCGAATCATGGGGGCCAATGTATTTCATCGGCCGGCCGGCGCCTCTGAGGTGGTCGGGTGCGGGCGTCCCGCCACGGCGGTCGCCGGGAGAGGGGTCCTCCCGGCGGCCGCCGTACCCGGGGTTCAGCTCCAGGCGAGCATGCGGAGCGGGTCCTCCAGCATGGCGCCCACGTCGCGCAGGAACAGCGAGCCCAGCTCGCCGTCCACGATCCGGTGGTCGAAGGAGAGCGCCAACGTCGTCACCTTGCGCACCGCGAGCTCGCCGTCCACCACCCAGGGCATGTCCCTGACCTGGCCGAAGGCGAGGATGGCGGCCTCGCCGGGGTTCAGGATCGGGGTGCCCGCGTCGACGCCGAACACGCCGACGTTGGTGATCGTGATGGTGCCGCCCGACATTTCCGCCGGTTGCGTACGGCCCGCCCTGGCCGTCTCCGTCAGCCGGCCCAGCTCGGCGGCGAGCTCGGGCAGCGGCATCGTGTCGGCGCCTTTGACGTTGGGCACCACCAGGCCGCGCGGCGTCGCGGCGGCTATGCCCAGGTTCACGTAGTGCTTGACCACGATCTCCTGCGCCGCCTCGTCCCACGAGGAGTTGATCATCGGATGCCGCCCGGCCGCCGTGATCACCGCCTTGGCCACCAGCAGCAGCGGGGAGACCCTGACCTCTGCGAACTCGGGAAGATCGCGCAGGCACCGGACGGCCTCCATCGTCCTCGTCACGTCCACCTGGAGGAACTCCGTGACGTGCGGGGCGGTGAAGGCGCTGGCGAGCATCGCCTGGGCGGTCATCTTGCGTACGCCCTTGATCGGGACGCGCTCCTCGCGCTCGCGCCGCGGCTGGGGGGCCGCCTGCGGAGCGTCCGCCCGGGCGGCGGCGTGCACGTCCTCGCGGGTGATCGAACCCTCGGGGCCCGTGCCGGTGAGGCTCGCCAGGTCCACGCCCAGGTCCTTGGCCAGCTTGCGTACGGGCGGCTTGGCCGGCGCCCGCGGCCCCGCGGCGGGGACCGGCGCGGCCGGACCGTCCACCCCCACGCGGTCCGGGTTGGCCACCGGGGTGGCCGCGCCCGGCGGTTGCCTGCGCGGGCGTCGTTTGGTGGCGCCCGTCTTGACTCCGTAACCCACGAGGACCGCCTGGCGTTCCTCCTTGGGCGCCGGGCTGCCGTGGGCGCCCGGCTCGACGGCTCCCTCGGCCGGGGGCTTCGGGACCATGTCGTCGGCCAGCGCCTCGGCCCGGTCGTTCCCGCCGTCGGCGCCGGAACCAGTGTCGCCCGTGTCCACGGCGATGATGGGGATGCCCACCTCGACCGTCGTGCCCTCGTCGGCCATCAGGCCGGCCACCACACCGTCCCACGGGATCGGCAGCTCGACGATCGACTTCGCCGTCTCGATCTCGACGACGATCTGGTTGACCTTGACTTCGTCGCCGGGCTTGACATGCCAGCGGACGATCTCCGCCTCCGTCAGGCCCTCGCCGACGTCGGGCAGCTTGAACTCGCGTCGCATGGACAACCCCCTCAGTACCCGAAGGCCCGGTCGACGGCGTCGAGCACCCGGTCCAGGTCGGGCAGGTAGTGCTCCTCCAGCTTCGACGGCGGGTAGGGGGTGGAGAAGCCGCCGACCCGCAGCACGGGCGACTCCAGGTGGTAGAAGCACTGCTCGGTGACCCTGGCGGCGAGCTCGGCGCCGAACCCGTTGTTGACAGGGGCCTCGTGCACGACCACGACCCGCCCGGTCCTGCGGGCGGACTCCAGGACCACCGGCTCGTCCAGCGGGTTGAGCGAGCGCAGGTCGATCACCTCCAGCGAGCGCCCGTCGTCCTCGGCCGCCGTGGCGGCCTCCAGGCACGTCTTGACCATGGGCCCGTAGGCCAGCAGCGTGGCGTCGGCGCCCGGCCGCACCACCTTGGCCTTGTGCAGCGGCGGCCACCACTCGGTGGACGCGGTGTCGATGTCGGCCTTCTCCCAGTAGCGGCGCTTGGGCTCGAAGAAGATGACCGGGTCGTCGCTGCGGATGGCCTGCTGGATCATGGTGTACGCGTCGGCCGGGTTGGAGCAGGCCACGACCCGCAGGCCGGCCGTGTGGGTGAAGTACGCCTCCGGCGACTCGCTGTGGTGCTCGACCGCCCCGATGCCGCCGCCGCAGGGGATGCGTACGACGACCGGCAGCTTGATCGCTCCCAGCGAGCGCATCGGCATCTTGGCCAGCTGCGTGATGATCTGGTCGGCCGCCGGGAAGACGAACCCGTCGAACTGGATCTCGCACACCGGCCGGTAACCGCGCAGCGCCAGCCCGATCGCGGTGCCGATGATGCCCGACTCGGCCAGCGGCGTGTCGATGACACGGTCCTCGCCGAAGTCCTTCTGCAGGCCGTCGGTGACGCGGAAGACGCCGCCCAGCTTGCCGACGTCCTCCCCCATGATGAGGACCTTGGAGTCGTCCTCCATGGCCTTGCGCATGCCCTCGTTGAGCGCCTTGGACAGGCTCATGATCGTCATTTGGCGAACCCCTCCAGGTACGCGGCGAACTGGGCGCGCTCCTGGTCCATCAGCGCGTGGGACTCGCTGTAGACGTGGTCGAAGATGTCGAGCGGCTCGGGGTCGGGCATGGCCAGGCAGCGCCTGCGCAGGTCGGCGCCGAGCTGGGCGGCCTCGGCGTCTACGGCGTCGAAGAACTCCTGGCCGGCGTGCTCGTTCTTGTACAGGTAGGCCTTGACCCGCTCGATCGGGTCCTTGAGCTTCCACGCCTCCAGCTCGCTGGCCACGCGGTAGCGGGTGGGGTCGTCGGTGGTGGTGTGGGCGCCCATGCGGTATGTGTACGCCTCGATGAGCGTCGGGCCCTGGCCCGTACGGGCGGCTTCGAGCGCCTTCCTGGTCACGGCGAGGCAGGCGAACACGTCGTTGCCGTCGACCCTGATGCCGGGGAAGCCGAAGCCCGAGGCGCGGCGGTAGAGAGGGATGCGGCTCTGCTTCTCCAGCGGCTCGGAGATCGCCCACTGGTTGTTCTGGCAGAAGAACACGATCGGCGCGTTGAACACGCCGGCCCAGATGAACGACTCGTTCACGTCACCCTGGGAGGTCGCACCGTCGCCGAAGTAGGCGATGGTGGCGGCGCTCGCGTCGTCACGCTGGATGCCCATGGCGTATCCGACGGCGTGCAGCGTCTGGCTGCCGATCACGATCGTGTAGAGGTGGAAGTTGTGCTCCTTGGGGTCCCACCCGCCGTGGTTGACACCTCTGAACAGGCCGAGCAGCTTGACCGGGTCGACGTCGCGGCACCACGCCACACCGTGCTCACGGTAGGTGGGGAACGCCATGTCCACGTCGGTCAGCGCGCGGCCCGAGCCGATCTGGGCCGCCTCCTGGCCCAGCAGCGAGGCCCAGATGCCCAGCTCGCCCTGGCGTTGCAGTGCCACGGCCTCCAGGTCGATGCGGCGGACGAGCACCAGGTCGCGGTAGAGCGACCGTACGTCCTCGGGGGTCAGGTCGATGTCGTAGTCGGGGTGCTCGACCCGCTCGCCTTCGGGGGTGAGCAACTGGACCAGCTCGGGGGGCGACTCGGCGCCGCGTGCGGCTTCGGTTGTCACGAGACCTCCTTCGCCGGTATCGCGGCACATGTGCTGTGCTCACTGACGACCGCGACAAGCTCGGTCATGGCCACTCCTGTGCGTCAGGGCCGGATGTCGATGGGGTTGCCACCTCAGTCCCGGCCTCCTTGGCGAGGAACCATATGGTGATGGTTCGTACGCTTTGGGGCCATGGTGGCAGACGTCACAGCCCTGCGCGCAAGCCCCATGTCCTCCCCGTTCCCGTTGTGTCGGCGGCCACACGCGCCGGTAGGCTGTGCTTCCCATCCACCCACCGCTCCCAGGAGGAACGCAGTGGCCCGCGTCATCGTGGACGTCATGTTGAAGCCCGAGATCCTCGATCCGCAGGGCCAGGCGATCGCCAGGGCGCTGCCCAGGCTCGGCTTCTCCGGCGTCGGGGCGGTGCGCCAGGGCAAGCGGTTCGAGCTGGAGCTGGAGGGCCCCGCCGACGAGGCGGCGCTGGCCGAGGTGCGCAAGATGGCCGAGACTCTTCTGGCCAACACGGTGATCGAGGACTACACCGTCCGGGTTACAGAGTAGAACGCACATTTGATCCCCCGATTTCCCCCTGGTCGGTTAAAGCGGGGTTCTGACGTGCCACAATGCCACGGGCAAGCCAACAGTAAATAACAACAACGTGATTTTGCGGTTAGCCCCGATTTCACAGGGAAACCTACTCCAGGTGACATTCTGGCGCCCGGAGGAGTCCGGTGGATATTGAGTTCTCGTTGGCGCTGCCTCGGGATGCGATCGGCATACCGATGGTCAGGCGAGTGCTAGGCGATGCCCTGCGCTCACTCAACGTGAGTGAGACCTGCATCGCCGACATGTTGCTCGCCGTCTCCGAGGCGTGCTCGAACGCGGTGCGGCACGGGGGACCCGCCAACCGCTACGAGGTGACGGCGTCGATCGGCTGCGGCCACTGTGACGTACGCGTGGCCGACAGCGGCGCGGGCGTGCCGTCGATGCCCGCGCACTTCCCCCCGCCCGACACCGAGAACGGCCGCGGCCTGCTGATCATGCGCTCCGTCGTCGACGAGATCTCCTTCGGCACCGAGCCTGGCCGGGGCACCACGGTCCACCTGCGCAAGACGCTCGCATGGGACGAAGGGGCCAAGGCCCGCCCCCGAGCGCTCGCAGCCGTCTGACCTGCTTCTCCGCGTCGCGTACAAGCCGATGCGGACCATGCGCGAGCACCCGATAACCTTGGTTACACCGCCGCAGACCGCCGTCCGCCCCGAAGAGACGGCGGCGCGTGCGTGCGCATTCCTCGGAGGGGACGACAGTCATGAGCGCTGCCCGTGTGGGCGTAGTCACGTTTCCAGGAACTCTCGACGACCAGGACGCCGCCAGAGCCGTGCACCTCGTGGGCGCGCAGGCGGTTCCGCTGTGGCACGCCGACCACGACCTGAAGGGGGTCGACGCCGTGTTCCTGCCCGGCGGCTTCTCCTACGGCGACTACCTGCGCTGCGGCGCCATCTCCCGCTTCGCGCCGATCATGGACGAGCTCATCCCGGCCGCGGGCGCGGGTCTGCCGGTGATCGGCACGTGCAACGGGTTCCAGATCCTGTGCGAGGCGCACCTGCTGCCCGGCGCGCTGACCCGCAACGCGTCGCTGCACTACGTCTGCCGTGACCAGCGGGTGCGCATCGAGCAGACCGCGACGGCGTGGACCAACGCCTTCGACCAGGGGCAGGAGATCGTGCTGCCGGTCAAGCACGGCGAAGGCCGCTACGTCGCCTCCGACGAGACGCTGGCCGCGCTCGAGGCCGGCGGCCACGTGGTCGTGCGCTACGTCGGAGGCAACCCCAACGGCTCGCTCAACGGCATCGCGGGCATCCGCAACGAGGCGGGCAACGTGGTCGGGCTCATGCCGCACCCCGAGCACGCGGTCGAGGAGCTGGTCGGCGCCCCGAGCACCGACGGCCTCGGCTTCTTCACCTCCATCCTCAAGAACCTGGTGGACGCATGAGCGAATGGAACGAGCGGCGGACGGACCCGGCCGACATGCCGATCCTCCGACCGACGCGGGAGGGCGAATGATCGACGACGTGCGGCGGGCGGCGAAAACCCCCGACGAGCCGATGCCCTTCGCCGAGCTGGGGATGAAGGCCGACGAGTACGCCCGGGTCAAGGAGATCCTCGGGCGCCGTCCCACCGGCTCCGAGCTGGCCATCTACAGCGTCATGTGGTCCGAGCACTGCTCCTACAAGTCGTCCAAGGTGCATCTCAAGCAGTTCGCCACCAAGGCGCCCAAGTCAGAGGCTCTGCTGGTGGGCATGGGCGAGAACGCCGGCGTGGTCGACATCGGCGACGGCTGGGCGGCCACGTTCAAGATCGAGTCGCACAACCACCCGTCCTACGTCGAGCCGCACCAGGGCGCGGCCACCGGCGTCGGCGGCATCGTGCGCGACATCATGTCGATGGGCGCGCGCCCGGTCGCCGTCATGGACGCGCTGCGCTTCGGCGGCGCCGACGCCGTCGACACGCGCCGGGTGCTGCCTGGCGTGGTCGAGGGCATCAGCCACTACGGCAACTGCCTGGGCCTGCCCAACATCGGCGGCGAGGTCGTCTTCGACCCGTGCTACATCGGCAACCCGCTGGTCAACGCCCTGTGCGTGGGCCTGCTGCGCAAAGACCAGATCAAGCTGGCCACCGCGCCGGGCCCCGGCAACAAGGTCGTGTTGTTCGGCGCGTCCACGGGCCCCGACGGCATCGGCGGCGCCTCGGTGCTGGCCTCGGCGACCTTCGAGGACGAGTCGCAGGCCAAGCGGCCCGCCGTGCAGGTCGGCGACCCGTTCATGGAGAAGCTGCTCATCGAGTGCTGCCTGGAGCTCTACGCCGCCGACGTGGTCGTAGGCATCCAGGACCTCGGCGCGGCCGGCGTCTCGTGCGCCACGACCGAGCTGGCCGCCAAGGGCACCGGCGGCATGCACGTCGACCTCACCCGCGTCCCGCTCCGCGATCCCTCGCTCAGGCCCGAGGAGATCCTGATGAGCGAGTCGCAGGAGCGCATGATGGCCGTGGTCGAGCCCCGCGACATCCCGGCGTTCATGGCGATCTGCGAGAAGTGGGACGTCCCCGCCACCGTCATCGGCGAGGTCACCGACACCGGCCGCTTGGTCATGACGTGGGAGGACGAGATCATCGTCGACATCCCGCCGGGCACGGCCGCCGACGAAGGCCCCGTCTACGAACGCCCCTACCACGAGCCGGCCGGCCAGGCCGCGCTCAACGCCGACACCCCCGACGGGCTGGCGCGGCCGGCCGACCTGCGCGAGACGCTGCTCAAGCTGCTCGGCTCCCCCAACCTGGCCTCCAAGGAGTGGGTGACCTCCCAGTACGACCGCTACGTCCGCTCCAACACCGTGCTGGCCCAGCCGGCCGACGCGGGCATGTTGCGGATCTCGGAGACCATGGCCGGTGTCGAGCACGAACCGACGACCCGCGGCATCGCGCTATCCACCGACGGCAACGGGCGTTACGCCAAGCTCGACCCCTACGCGGGGGCGCAGCTCGCGCTGGCGGAGGCCTACAGGAACGTCGCCGTGACCGGAGCCCAGCCGCTCGCCGTCACCAACTGCCTCAACTTCGGCTCCCCGGAGGACCCCGAGGTCATGTGGCAGTTCGCCGAGGCCACGCGCGGCCTGGCCGACGCCTGCCGGGCGCTCGGCGTGCCGGTGACGGGCGGCAACGTCTCCTTCTACAACCAGACGGGCTCGACGGCCATCCATCCCACGCCGGTCGTGGGCGTGCTCGGAGTCATCGACGACGTCGCCAAGCGCGTGCCGACCGGGTTCACCAAGGAGGGGCTGCGGGTCGTGCTGCTCGGCGACACGCGCGAGGAGTTCGGCGGCTCCGAGTGGGCCCACGTCGCCCACCGGCACCTGGGCGGGCTGCCGCCGCACGCCGACCTGGAGGCGGAGCGGGCGCTGGCCACCGTGCTGGTCGAGGCCACCCGTCGGGGGCTGCTGGCGGGCTCGCACGACCTGTCCGACGGCGGCCTCGCCGTGGCGCTGGCCGAGGCGTGCCTGGCGCGGGGCGTCGGCGCCTCCGTGACGCTGAGCGGCGAGCCGTTCACCGACCTGTTCAGCGAGTCGGCTTCCCGGGCGCTCATCGCCGTACGACCTGACGCCTACGACGCGTTCGCGTCGTTGTGCGGGCGGCACGAGGTGCCCTGCTACGGGCTCGGCATGACCGGCGGCGACAGGCTGGTCGTCGAGGGCGTCTTCGAGATCCCGGTGGCCGAGTTGCGCGAGACGCACGAGGCCGCACTGCCCGCGCTGTTCGGCTGACGATCCGGGCGAGGGCCGGCCGGGGTCTTCCGGCCGGCCCTCGCCAGTGGGTAAAACGACGCGTTGGCGGCGCGGACCTCGCGTGCATAATCGGTCTGTGCCCACCCCCGGTCCTGTCTCT
>NZ_SMJZ01000272.1 GCF_004348345.1 Nonomuraea longispora | reverse complement strand
GAACCCGAACCCCAGGCCCACGCGGTGGCGGATGCCGGGGTTCAGGGGGACGTGGCGGCGGTGCCTGAGCCGGCCGGGACGGCGGTCTCCGGGCACGGGCAGGCGTTGCCGGAGCTCATCGAGGCCGCGTTCGCCGGGCTGGACGACAAGAGCTGGGCGGTCGCGCAGAACCGCATCTTCACCGACGAGCCGTCGGCGGTGGACCAGCTGGCCAAGCTCTTCGCCGTACCCCCAGCGGAGATCGCCGCGACCGAGGACGAGCTGCGCGCCCGTCTCGGCCAGTGGCTGGCCAGCGACGAGGCTGCGCCGTACCGCGCCCATCTGGACGACCTGGTGCGTACGCTGGGCCCGGCCGCTCCCAAGGAGCAGCTCATCGGCGCGGCCGACTGGCACCAGGTGGAGATCCGCGCGCTCGAGGTGCCCGCCTGGCAGTTCGTCCTGGCGACCCTGGCACCCCAGCCCCAGCCCGCGCAGGCACCGGCACAGCAGGCCCAGCCGGGGCAGTCGGCGTTCGGCCCGGTCCAGGTGGCGTCCCCGCCCGCGTCCCCGCTTGTGGGCCCGCCTGTGGGCCCGCCGCAGTTCCAGGCGTTCGCGCCGGTCCCGTCGGCGGGCGAGTCGAACGGCGGCGCCGTCGACGAGTCCGGCGGGCCGTACCAGCCGTTGAAGGACGTTTCCCAGACCCGGCGCTGCTTCAGGCAGCCGGACGGTCGCTGGTGGCTGCGCATCGACGTGACGGCCGAGCAGCTCGCGGGCGGCGAGTGCGCGCTGCCGACGGGGTTCGCGTCGTACCTGAACCTGTCGCCGGGCGAGAGCAGGACGGTCAGGAGCGCCGCCGGCGAGCTGACGATGACCTGGCACGGCAGGCCGGTGCTCGAGTCGATCGAGCGTCTCCTGGTCGACGTGGGGGCGCGCGAGGGCGGCCACCTGTTCCTGACGTTGTCGGACGAGGGCGTGCTCAGGGCCAGGCACCTGCCGGTCGCCGCCCAGGGCGCGGAGAAGATCACGAAGGCGCTGCGCCTGGTCGGGTACACCGCTCCTGGAGGCACCCGGGACCAGGCGGCCAGGGTGATCGCCACCAGGATCGGGATGACGGGCCCGGTCAGCCTGCCCGACCTGCTCGCCAGGCTCCGCGAGCGCGGGGACCGCGACCTGCTCGCCCTGCTGGACTGAGCCGGTGCCGCGGCTCGCGATCGGCCCTGAGTTTCCCAGGGAGCTCAGCGCACTGGCCCCGCCGGTGCGCAGGGATGCCGTGGTCGCGCTGCGCCGGTTCCTGCTCAGCCTGGCCGGCGCTCCGCATCCGCAGCGGGTCCGGGGCGCCAGGGACGCCAAGGTCGCGACGTTGCGCCTGGCCGAGGGGCATCGCGGGGTTGTGGTGCGGCAGCGGGACGTGTACTGGCTGCGTACGGTGCTGCCCGACCCGGAGGCCTGGTCGTACGCGCAGCGCCACAGGTTCGGCGTCAACCCGGTGCTCGGCGTGATCGAGGAGTGGGACGCCGAGGCGCTCGAACGGGTCGAGCCCGCGTTACGCCGGTCCGTACGGTCGTCGTCCGGACTGTTCGCCCCCATCTGCGACGGCGATCTGCTCGCGCTGGGCTTGGACGTGCACGCGCTGCCGCTGTTCAGGCTGCTCTCGACCGAGGCCGACGTGGCGGCGCTGGAGCCTCTCCTGCCGCCGACCCAGCACGCCCCGCTCGCGGTGCTCGCCCGCGGCGGCACGCTGGCGGAGGCGTGGCGGGAGCTGGACTCCTGGCGCGCGTCGAGCGAGGACCAGGGCCCGGTCGACCCCGACGATCTGTACGCGGCGCTGCTGCGCAGCCCGGACCGGGCGGTGTTCGTGGCCGGGAAGGTGGAGCTCGACCGGGTGTTGCGGGTGCCCGGCTGGTGCACGTTCCTGCATCCCCTGCAGCACCGGCTGGCCAGGGCCGCGCGCTACGAGCAGCCGGTGCTGGTGGTGGGCGGAGCGGGCACGGGCAAGACCGTCGTCGCCCTGCACAGGGCCGCTCATCTGGCCGCGCACGGCGCGGGACCGGTGCTGCTCGTGACGTTTTCGCAGGGGCTTGCCGAGGAACTGTCTGCGAAACTCGACCTTCTGATCGATGATGAGGTGGTGCGCAAGCGGGTCGAGGTGGACAACGCCGATCGGCTGGCCATGCGGATCGTGACCGATGCGGAGGGCCGGCGACCGGCGCTGGTGGGGCAGGGGGCGCGTTCGCTGGAGGAGCTGACCGACGAGGCGCTCAGGTGGTTGTCCCGATCGACGGGCGATCTGCTCGACGACGTCGATCCCGGGCACAAGCCGTACCGTCACATCGTGGTGGACGAGGCGCAGGACGTCTCCCCGGCCCAGTGGCGGCTGCTGCGGGCGGCGGCGCCGCACGCGCGCGACGACCTGTTCGTAGTCGGCGACCCGCACCAGCGGATCACCGACACGCGGGTGGCGCTGGGCGCGGTCGGCATCGCGGCCGTCCAGCACACGCTCAGGCTCTCCTACCGCCTGCCGCAGGAGCTGCTGTCGTTCGTGGTCAGGCTGCGCGGGGGCGGTCTCGCGACCGGGCTGGTCAAGGGCGCCACCGACATGTACGGCCTGCGCGCGGCGCGCAACGGCGCCCGCCCGGTGGTCAGGGCGTACGCCACGCGTGAGGCGGAGCTGGAGGGGCTGCGGGCCGTGGTCGAGTCGTGGCTGTCGGACGGCGTTCCCGCGGCCGAGATCGGGGTCGGCGCCCGCGACGCCCGGCACGTCCGGGCGGCCCGGCGGGCCTTGTCGGGCCTGCACGTGCGCGCCTCGGCCTTCCCGCACATGAAGGGGCTCGAGTTCGAGCGGGTGGCGCTCATCGGCGTGGCGGAGGGTGTGGTGCCCGAGCCGCCGCCGGAAGAACCGCACGCGAGGGCTCGTGCGCTGCAGCGTGAACGGAGCATACTGTTCGTCGCCTGCACCCGAGCCCGATCGATGCTCTATATCTCCCATTCCGGACGAGGGAGCCCCTTTTTGTCCCTCTGATCACATAGTCTGAACTGCGGATATAACGTCCCATTGCCGGTTGGACCTCAATGAACCTCAGCCTGAGCGACCTCGCGCCACCACTGCGCTGGACCTCCCCTGGTCAGATTGCGCCGATCGTGGAGGAGCCGCAGCTGCCCGAGGCCTGGTGGCAGGCGATCCCACTCGACCGTGCCTGCGCCATCGCCGGCACGCAGACCGTGGCGGGCCACCTGGCCGGTCTCGCCGTGGCCTGCTGGGGTCATCTGATGCTCGGCGACATCCTTCCGCTGCTGCGGTTCTCCGACCCCGCCGAGGCCGAGCGCACGCCGGAGACGCTGGGCAGGGACGTGGTGCAGAAGTTGTTCACCGGCGTGTTCGAGCGGCTGCTCGAACCGCTTCCCGAGGCCGTGCCTGCGCCGTCCAGGACGAACAAGCCGCTGCCCGAGCTCATCGACGACCTGTTCGGGTCGCTCGACGACCGGCAGCGGGCCATCGCCCGCGACCGCCTGTACGCCACGCAGCGGGCCACGCTCGACGAGCTGGCGCAGCGCTTCTCGGTGACGCGGGAGCGGATCAGGCAGATCGAGCGTGACCTGCGCGAGCACGTGGAGGCCTGGCTCGGCAAGCCGGAGGCCGCCGCGCTGGCCGCGCACGTGTCGTGGCTGCGCGGCCGGCTGGGCTCGGCCGTGCCCGCCGACGACCTGCAGGCCGCGGTCCCGTGGCACGTCACGGAGCTGCGCAGCCTGGGCATCCCCGCGTGGCGGTTCGTACGCACGCTGCTCACCGGCTACGAGCAGTCCGACGGCTGGCTCGTGGCGGGCGGGGCCGACGACCTGAGGGAGAAGACCCGCCAGCTGTTCGCCGACGGGCCGCACCCGCTCAGCGAGGCCGTCACCATGGTCGCCCAGCTCGGCGTCCGGGAGGACGTCGCCGAGCGGTGGATCCTCGGCGTGCCGCAGCTGCGGGTGCTCGGCACGCACGTGGTGCCGTGGCCGCGCAGCATCAACGAGAAGGCCGAGGCGGTGCTGGCGGTCGCCGGCACGCCGCTGTCACCCGAGGACATCCAGGAGCGCATCGGCGAGGACTACAGCCTGGTCGGCATCCGCAACCAGCTCACCGCCGACGACCGGTTCCGGCGGGTCGACCGCAACAAGTACGGCCTGACCCGCTGGGGCGGCGACGAATACCTGGGGATCAGGGAGATGATCGCCAGGGAGATCGAACGGGCCGGCGGCGAGGCGTCGGTGAGCACGATCGTGACGAACCTGACCTCGCGCTACGAGGTGAGCGAGAGCTCCGTGCGGGCCTACTCCGGCGGGCCGGGGTTCGAGCGCACGCAGCGGGGGTGGATCCGGGTGGCGGGCACCTCGCCGAGCGGGGAGGCGGAGCCGTACCAGCCGCGCAAGGACGTGTCGGAGACGCGGCGCAGCTTCCGCTCGCGCGACGGACGCTGGTGGCACCGGGTGGACATCAACGCCGAGCACCTGCGCGGCTCCGGATCGCCGCTGCCGACCGGGTTCGCGGCCTACCTCGGGATGGCGCCCGGCGGGTCGCTGACCGCCTCCACGCCGACCGGCGACGTGGTGATCAGCTGGCACAACCAGCCCACCATGGGGTCGATCCGCAACGTGCTGGCCGACTTCAAGGCGAGCGAGGGCGACCACGTGTTCCTGACCGTGTCGGACGGCGGCGAGCTGCTGACGCGGCACATGCCTGCCGCTCCGCCCGGGATGTCGCCGCTCAACCGGGCCCTCTACCTCATCGGGATCACCGCGCCGGTCAACTCGGAGATCGAGGGGTTGCGGCTGATCGGGGCCAGGATCGGGGCGTCCGACCTCGCCACGCGCGACGAGATCCTGAACCGGCTGCGCGAGCGCGGCGACAGGGACATTCTCGGTTTCCTGGGCGGATGACGCTCGGGCTAAGCTCGGGAGATGTTGCGGATCTACGACACGCGCACCCGGCAGGTCGAGGAGATCGACGCCGGGCGGGCGGTGCGGATGTACACGTGCGGGCCGACGGTCTACCGTCACGCGCACGTGGGCAACCTGCGCACCTACCTGATGTCCGACCTGATCAGACGGGTTCTGGAGCTGCGGCGGGTGCGTGTGCTGGTCTGCCAGAACATCACCGACGTCGGTCATCTCGACGACGACGCCGACGAGGGCGAGGACAAGGTCCTCGCGCGGGCGCGGGCGCAGGGCCGTTCAGCGGGCGAGCTGGCCCGCTTCTACGAGGACGCCTTCCGGCGTGACACCGCCGCGCTCGGCCTGCGGCCTCCCGAGCACATGCCGCGCGCGAGCGAGCACATCGACCTGATGATCGAGCTGATCGCCAAGCTGATCGAGAAGGGGCACGCGTACGCGGTGCCGGACGGGTCGGTCTTCTTCGACGTAAGGACATTTCCTACCTACGGTGAAATTTCAGGAAACCGGCTGGACGCGCTCAAGCCCGCCCACCGCATCGACGCCGTCGATCCCCGCAAACGCTTCCACGCCGACTGGGCCCTGTGGAAGCCCGCCACGGGCGAGCTGAGCTGGGACGCCCCCTGGGGGCGCGGTTTCCCTGCCTGGCACGTGGAGTGCTCGGCCATGTCGCTGCGCCATCTCGGGTCGCGCTTCGAGATTCACACGGGCGGCATCGACCTGCGGTTCCCGCACCACGAGGACGAGCGGGCGCAGTCCGACGCGGCCGCCGGGCACGAGGTCGTACGGCACTGGGTGCACGGCGAGCACCTGCTGTTCGACGGGCGCAAGATGGCCAAGTCCACCGGCAACGTGGTGCTGCTGTCCGACGTGGTCGACGCCGGTCTCGACCCGCTCGCCCTGCGCATGGCCTTCATGGAGCACCGCTACCGCCAGCAGGTCAACCTGACCTGGGAGACGTTGCGGGCGGCCGACCGCACGCTGCGCCGGTGGCGTTCACGGGTGGCCGAGTGGTCGGAGTCGGTCAGCGCGCCCATGCCCCTCGATCACGTGGCGCGGGTCGAGGCGGCCATCGAGGACGACCTCGACACGCCGGCGGCGCTGCGAGTCCTGCGGGAGTTGGAGCGGGACGAGTCGGTGGCGCCGGGGGCGAAGCTGGAGGCCTTCCTGCACCTGGACCAGGTGCTGGCGCTGGACCTGCCGACCGAGATCGGCAAGACGCGGGTGCTGCCGCCCGGGGCCGGGGAGTTGCTGGAGGAACGCGCCCGTGCCCGCGAGGCGAAGGACTGGACGGCCTCCGACCGGCTCAGGGACGAACTCGCCGAGATGGGGGTCCGCGTGGCCGACACCGCGGAGGGCCAGACCTGGGCCTGATCCCTCCGGGCGGTCCGTTGCGACGGTCCAAGGAGTGATCTTGGGCTGTCAGACTTGATGCCAGTTTCGGCATGATGGAGGTATTCGGTGAGGCCCTATGCGTGGATGCCGTGGCCTTTGCGGTGGTTCGCTCGGGTGTTGACCGTTCTGCTCGCGCTGGCGCTGGTGCTGGCGGGGGTGATCATCGTCACGGTGCGGACGTCGTTCCCTCAGATGGACGGGTCGCTGAGGTTGCCTGGTTTATCCACAAATGTGGAAATTTTTCGCGATAAATCAGGAATCCCGCACATCTACGCTGACACTGCTGCCGACCTGTTCATGGCCCAGGGATTCGTGCACGCCCAGGACCGTTTCTTCGAGATGGACGTCCGGCGCCACATGACCGCCGGGCGTCTGTCGGAGCTCTTCGGCGCCGCCACGCTCAAAACGGACAAGGCGCTCAGGACCATGGGCTGGCGCAGGGTCGCCGAACAGGAGCTCGGCGGGCTGACCAAGGGCACGCGGGACAACCTCAACGCGTACGCCAAGGGTGTCAACACCTGGCTCGCCGCCAACCCCAACGCCTCCGACCGCAGCATCGAATACTCCGTGCTGAAGCTCCAGAACGGTCCGTACCAGCCGGAGAAGTGGACCGCGGCCGACTCCGTCGCCTGGCTCAAGGCCATGGCATGGGACCTGCGCTCCAACGTGGAGAGCGAGATCGACCGGTCGCTCGCGCTCACCAAGCTGCCCAGGGCGCGGGTCGACCAGCTCTATCCCGACTACCCGTACGACCGCCACTCCCCGATCGTCACGCAGGGCGCCCTCGCCAAGGGACGTTTCGACCAGGAGGCGGAGCCACGGCGGCGGGCCGGGCGGCTGCTCACCCAGGCGGCCGAGGCCCTCGACGCCGTGCCCAGCACGATGAGCACCGAGGACCGCGAGGGCGTCGGGTCGAACTCGTGGGTGGTCTCCGGCACGAACACGACCGGCGGAAAGCCGCTGCTGGCCAACGACCCGCACCTGGCCCCGCAGATGCCGTCGGTCTGGTACCAGGCGGGGCTGCACTGCAGGAAGCTCTCGGAGCGGTGCCCGTACGACGTGACGGGGTTCACCTTCTCCGGCGTGCCCGGCGTGATCATCGGGCACACGGACAAGATCTCGTGGGGCTTCACCAATCTCGGGCCTGACGTGGCCGACCTCTTCCTTGAGCAGGTGGAGGGCGACACGTACCTGTACCGGGGCGAGCGCGTGAAGCTGGAGACGAGGAAGGAGCAGATCAAGGTGGCCGGCGGCGACCCGGTAACGATCACGGTCAGGAGCACGCGGCACGGGCCGCTGATCAACGAGGTGATCGAGACCGCCAGGCCCAGCGGCGAGGCCAACGCGGTGGCCCTGCAGTGGACGGCGCTGACGCCGGGGCGGACGGCCGACGCCGTCTTCGAGCTCAACAGGGCGAGCGACTGGGAGCAGTTCAAGGCGGCGGCGGCGCTGTTCGAGGTCCCCGCCCAGAACCTGATTTATGCCGATACGGCAGGCAAGATCGGCTACCAGGCGCCCGGACGCATCCCCATACGCGAGAACGGCGACGGCACCTGGCCGGTCCCCGGATGGACGGGTGAGTACGACTGGAAGCCGGAGCCGATCCCGTTCGACCGCCTGCCGTCCGTGGAGGACCCGGCCGACGGGTTCATCGTCACGGCCAACAACGCCGTCATCGACCCCGCACGCTACCGACCCCTGCTCACCAAGGACTGGGCGTACGGCTACCGCTCCCAGCGCATCCGCGACCTCATCGAGGAGGCGCTCGCGAAGGGCCCGATCGACGCGGCGGCCATGGCACGCATCCAACAGGACACCTACAACGGCTTCGCCGAGACGCTCGTCCCGGCGCTGATGCAGGTGGATCTGGCGGGGCCCAGCGGCCAGGCCAGGCAGTTGCTGAAGACGTGGGACAGGCGGGAGGACCTCGACTCCGCGGCGGCCGCGTACTTCAACGCCGTGTGGCGTCAGGTGCTCGTACTGACCTTCAACGACGACCTGCCCGAGCAGGCCAGGCCGGCCGGCGGCGACCGCTGGTACGAGGTCGTCAGGCGGCTGCTCGTCACCCCCGGCGACCCCTTCTGGGACGACGTCACCACCAAGAACCGCAAGGAGACCCGCGACGACATCCTGCGCCAGGCGATGGCCTCGGCGCACCAGGAACTGGCCGACCGTCTCGGTGACGACGTCACAACGTGGCGCTGGGGAGACCTGCACCGGCTGGACCTGGTCCACGACTCGCTCGGGACCTCGGGCATCGCGCCGGTGGAGGCGCTGTTCAACCGCGGGCCGCTGCCGGTGCCCGGCGGCAAGGACGCGGTGAACGCCACGGGGTGGAACGTCCAGAGCGGGTACGCGGTCACCGCCGTACCGTCGATGCGCATGATCGTCGACCTGTCCGACCTGGACAAGTCGCGGTGGATCAACCTGACCGGCGCCTCGGGGCACGCCTTCCACGACAACTACGTGGATCAGGCGGAGGCGTGGGCGCGTGGAGAGTTGATGCCGATGCTCTCCACGCCGGAGTCGGTCAGGAAGGCGGCCGTGCACACGCTCCGGCTCGCTCCTTGACACGTACGCCACGTACACGTGAAGTCACTTGACGGAACGAACGTTTACAACGTCTGTCAACCACCGCTTCCACGTTTTCGCCACCGGAGGGGAGCGCGCGGGTAACCACCGTCTTCCAGTCCGGCGAAGCGCTCGAAAACGTTGTACGAGGCGCGGTCCCCGCACACGATCGCGGAGAAGAGCATGGCGAGCAGATAGAGCGGCACCATGGGCAGCCCCGCGCACCACGCCCACTGCGTGGCGTGCCGGTCCTCGTGCATGACGAGCCGGACGTGCAGCGAGTCTCTGCCGGTCAGGACCACGTTGCCGATGGTGAACGCGCTCGCGGCGGGGAAACGGTAACGGTAGCCGAAGGCGAGGATGAGGCCGTTGGGGCCGGGCTGCCTGGTGGCGCCGCCGATGACCGCAACGAGCACGCCGAGCGGTGTGGCGAGATTCAGGCAGTTCGCCACGCGCCGGAACCGGAAGCGCTTGTCCATGCGTCTCAGTCTTGACCGATCTTGACAAGTCGGAATAATGGCCAGGGTCCTGAAATCTCCCACAAGAGCAGGATTATGAAACTCTCCATCCTGGGCGCGCTGCTCGGCACCGTCGCACTGGCAGGAGCCGGCGGAGCCGCGATCTCCCAGACGTCAGCGACCGAACCTCTATCCACTGGCAGCCCACTAGGCGCGAGGGTCGCGTTGACCGACGGCCCGAGCGAGACTCCAGTCCCTTCGGAAAGTCCCACGACCGGGGAGTACACCGCCAAGACCAAGGTGGTCAAGAAGAGAGGCGTCTCCTATCTGGACGTCTCCATCGCCCATGAAGGGCCCGCGCTCTTCACCGTCAAGCAGCGGGTGTGCCGGCGGGCGTCGTGCAAGACCACGACCGCGGACGTCCCGGTCGTCGACGGCGCGGCCGAGGCCACGAAGAAGCTCGGCCGGGGCACGTACAAGAAGCGTGGCAAGCCCCGGGTCGAGGTGACGCCCATCCCCCTGCCGACCGTGACGGAACGGGTCACGGTGACCGTCACCGAGCCCGGCCCGACGGTCACGTTCACCTGCCGGCCGGGTGACCCGCCGACGGAGACCCCGCCGCCGACCGACGTACCGACGGACACACCTCCCCCAACCGACGCCCCGACGGACACACCTCCGCCGGACGAGACCGCTCCCCCGC
>NZ_SMJZ01000271.1 GCF_004348345.1 Nonomuraea longispora | reverse complement strand
CCCGCCCGCCGACCGCTCGTTCAACGGGCCCGATGCGGGCCCCGCTGACCAGACGGCCGTGTTCGGCGCTCCCGGCGGCATGCCGGCCCCTGGAACGCCGGGGTCGGGCCACGCAAGCGCTTTCAGCCGTCCCGCGGACGACGGCCGGTTCGGCGAACCGGCCGGCCGGCCGTACGGTGGAGGACCCGCTGGTCCGTACGCGCAGGACGACAGGTCCGGGCCGTCCGGAGGACCGGATGACAGGTCAGGGCCGTTCGGAGGTCCCGACGAGCGGACTGCGTTCTTCGACGGCGCTCCGGATCGTTCCGGTTTCTTCGACGAGCCCGACGACCGTACGGCAGGATTCGACCCGCCCCCCGTGCACAGCAGCGGCCCGCCCGAGCCCGGCGACATCAAGGTGGCCGGCTCGCCCACCGCCGTGCAGGCGCCGGCCTGGGCCAACGCGGAGACCGGGTTCCTGGGCTCCGGCTGGTCGGCCGACTCCGGCCCCGGCGGCCCTCAGGAACCGCCCCGCGACCGTCGCGGCCGGCGCAAGGCGCGCCGCGACGACGAGCTGATCTCCGGCGCCTCGTCTGGCGGCGGCAAGGGCAGGGTGGCCCTGCTGTCCGTCGCCGCCGTGGCCGTCGTGCTCGGCGGCACCGTGGCGGGCGTCAAGTTCATGAGCACCTCGGGCGGTACGGACAAGTGCGCGGACACCACCTGCGCGGCCGTGCAGGGCGCCACCAACCGGCCGGGACCGGAGGTCTCCCAGCCTCCAGTGGAGGAGACGGAGCCGGAGGAGGAGCCGTCGGACGAGCCGGTGGAGGACACCGGACCGGCCGAGACCCCGACGCCCACCGTCACGTACAACGCCCGTCCGCGCCACACGGAGCCGGCCAAGCCGACGCCCACCAGGACGAAGGTGAAGAAGTCGAAGGAGCCGGCCCAGGAGCCCGCGCAGGAGCCGGTGAACGATCCGGACGAGGAGAGCCTGCCCGAGGACACGCCGCTGGAGGAGCCCTCCTCGGTGGACGCCGATACCGGCGCCGCGCCGACGACCACCAGCATCCCCGAGCCCACCGACGACACCGGGTCCTTCGGTTCGCCGTCCGGCACCGGGTCGGTGAACGTCCAGCAGACCATCCGGCAACGGATGACCACGTACGCGGCGGACCTGCGGCTCTCCAACACCTCGCCCGAGACGCTGCAGAACCTCACGGTCACCGTCCCGGTCGAGGGCACGGTCGTGGACGTGCGGGGCGCCCAGTGGACGCAGGACGGTGACCTGCTGATCCTCGACGTGTCGGCGCAGCTGGCCACGGGTGACACGGTCGAGGTCTCGTTCACCGCGACGGGCAGGGGCACGCCGGCGGCCAACTGCGGGATGGTCCGCGGGGAGTGCGTCGTCAGCTGAGTGGTTGGATAGGGGACATGACGGAGCGATCACCGCAAAGCGCCCCTTCCGCCGCGGTTTCCACCCCGCCACGCGTACTGACCGTCGCCGGCTCCGACTCAGGGGGCGGCGCGGGGATCCAGGCCGACCTGAAGACCATGATGGCCCTGGGCGTGCACGGAATGAGCGTCATCGCCGCCGTGACCGCCCAGAACTCGCTGGGTGTCCAGGGCTACTGGGAGCTGCCGCCCGAGGCCGTACGCGCGCAGCTCGACTCCGTGCTCGGCGACATCGGCGCACAGGCCGTGAAGACCGGCATGCTCGCCTCGCCGGTGCTGGTCGAGACGGTGGCCGACGTACTGGGGCGGTACGACGCGCCGCTGGTCGTGGACCCCGTCGGGGTGTCGAAGCACGGCAACTCACTGCTCGCTCCCGAGGCCGTCGAGACGCTGCGTACCCGCCTGCTGCCCGTGGCCACCGTGGCGACGCCGAACCTGTGGGAGGTGGAGCAGCTCACCTCGGTCAAGGTCGAGGTCGAGGACGGCCTGCGCGCGGCCGCCGACGCCATCCTGGAGCTGGGGCCCACCTGGGCGCTGATCAAGGGCGGCCACCTGCCCGGCGCCCCGGTCGACCTGCTCACCGACGGCACCCAGGAGTTCCGCTTCGCCGCCGAACGCCTCGACAACCGCCACACCCACGGCACGGGCTGCACGCTCGCCTCGGCCATCGCCTCCCACCTCGCGGTGGGCGACGACGTGCCGTCGGCGGTGGGCAAGGCGAAGGAGTACGTGACGGGGGCGATCGCCAAGGGTTTCCCCCTCGGCGACGGCATCGGCCCGGTCGACCACGCCTGGCGCTGGCGCTGACCGGCCCCGAGCACCCTCCCGATCACGCGGACACGCGCGTCTCGGGCACCCCTGACCCGCCTGGCCGCTCCTCGGCGACGCGAAGGCGGCGTGCTCGGCGAGGAAGCGCAAGGCCGGGGGACCCAAAGGCGTGGGACCCGGCCCGGCGGAGGGGAGAAGCGGGAGCAGGGTGCGGGAGGGGCCGACCGGCGGCGCGGGAGGAAGGGCCAAGGGGCTGCGTAGAGCGAGCCCCGGAAGTGTGGGAGGAGCGGTCCCGGGATGAGCCCGTCAGGGGGCGGGCATGACGAAAGCCCGCCGGATCCCTCAGAAACCGGACGGGCTTCGTGAACGTGCGGACTAGCGGGTGACCTTGCCCGCCTTGATGCACGAGGTGCACACGTTCAGCTTCTTCGGCGTGCCGCCGATGACCGCGCGGACCGTCTGGATGTTGGGGTTCCAACGACGGCGGGTGCGGCGGTGGGAGTGGGACACGTTGTTGCCGAACGTCGGCCCCTTGCGGCAGACATCGCAGACGGAAGCCACGGTATCGCTCCTTAAAACAGTCGATGTAGCCCTGTCCGCGGATGAGCTCCGGGCGGAGGGCACGCCGGGACAACCGGCCAGCCAGACGAGAATATCCGATCCACCCCGATGGGCGCGAACCAGAGCACTGGACCGGGTCCGATGCGGCGACATTCTCCTCCACAACCGTAGCGCATCAGAGAGGTCGGAGGGCCCACACGGAGATCCTCGACCCGCCGGCGACCCGCCGGCGACCCGCCAGCGGTGCGCCGCTGGGCCCGCCTGGCCGCCGACGCGCTCGGCCAGGCCAGGACGGAGATCGACGCGCTCAACGTGTTCCCCGTGGCCGACGGCGACACCGGAACCAACCTGCACCTGACCATGCTGTCGGCGGCGACGAGCAGGGCGGCTACCCGCTCCTCATCGGCGTGGAGTGACGGCGGGACAGTCGCGCGCGGACGGCCCAGATGGGGATTCCTGTCGGCCTCAAGCGGTAGAACTAAATGCCGTGAGCCGTTTCGACGAGCCTCTGACGAAGGCCCTCGACCCGAAGACCGCCAAGCTGCTGCACAGCGTGCTCGGCCTGGAGACGGTCGGTGACCTGCTGCGCCACTATCCGCGCCGCTATGCCGAGCGCGGCGAGCTGACCTCGCTCGACGCGCTGGAGGTCGACGAGCACGTCACGGTGGTCGGCGAGGTGACCAGGCTGATGCGCAAGCCCATGCGCAACCGGGGCGGCACCTGGCTGGAGGTCGAGATCGTCGACGGCAACGGCAACAGGCTCTATCTGTCGTTCTTCGGCAAGGGCTCCCATGTGGCCGAGTCGCGGCTGAAGCCGGGCCGGCGCGGGATGTTCGCCGGGAAGGTGGGGTTGTTCGGCGCGCGGGCCAGGCCGCGCCGGCAACTGGCTCATCCGGAGTTCGAGCTGTTCGAGGAGGGCGAGGCCAACGCGGAGGAGTTCGCGGCGGCGCCGGTGCCGATCTACGCGGCCGGCAAGGACCTGACGCCGTGGGCGATCAGGCGTGCGGTCGGCGTCGTGCTCGACACGCTGGGCCCGCTGGAGGATCCGCTGCCCGCCGAGTTGCGAGCCCGCCACGGTCTGCAGGATCTCGGTGAGGCGCTCGTGGCCATCCACCGGCCGAAGGACTTCGCCGACGTCGGCAGGGCGCGCAGGCGGCTGAAGTTCGACGAGGCGTTCGTGCTGCAGGCGGTGCTGCTCCAGAGGCGGCAGGCGGCCACCGCCTGGCCGGCGAGGCCCAGGCCGAGGCGGTCCGGAGGCATGCTGGCCGACTTCGACGCGCGGTTGCCGTTCTCGTTGACGGAGGGCCAGGCGGAGGTCGGCGAGGAGGTCGCGGCAGACCTCGCGTTGGAGCATCCGATGCACAGGCTCCTGCAGGGAGAGGTCGGCGCGGGCAAGACGGTGGTGGCGCTGCGCGCGATGTTGCAGGTGGTCGACGCGGGCGGCCAGGCGGCGCTGCTGGCGCCCACCGAGGTGCTCGCCCAGCAGCACCACCGCTCGATCACCACCATGCTGGGCGATCTGGCGCAGGGAGGCATGTTCGGGGGGACGGCCGTCACCCTGCTGACCGGCTCGATGGGCGCCGCCGCCCGCCGTTCGGCGCTGCTCGACGCCGCCTCCGGCACGGCCGGCATCGTCGTCGGCACGCACGCGCTGCTGCAGGAGCACGTCCAGTTCGCCGACCTCGGGCTGGTCGTGGTCGACGAGCAGCACCGGTTCGGGGTCGAGCAGCGCGACGCGCTGCGCGAGAAGGCGGGCGGGGCGCGCCCGCACGTCCTGGTGATGACGGCCACGCCGATTCCGCGCACGGTTGCGATGACGGTCTTCGGCGACCTGGAGGTCTCGACGTTGTCGCAGCTTCCCTCGGGTCGTGCGCCCATCACCACCCATGTCGTCCCGGCCGCCGAGAAGCCCCACTACCTCGAACGCACCTGGGAGCGGGTCAGGGAGGAGGTGGCGCTGGGGCGGCAGGCCTACATCGTGTGCCCACGCATCGGCGATCTGGAGGGCGACGAGGGCGATCTCGCGACTCCGGCCGACGAGGAGCGCCGCCCGCCGCTCGCGGTGCTCGACGTGGCCAAGCTCCTGTCGGAGGGGCCCTTCCACGACCTGCGCGTCGGTACGCTGCACGGCAAACTGCCGCCGGAGGAGAAGGACGCCCTCATGCGAGCCTTCACGCGGGGCGAGCTCGACGTCCTGGTGGCTACCACGGTGATCGAGGTAGGGGTCGACGTGCCCAACGCCTCCGTCATGATCATCATGGACGCCGACCGCTTCGGCGTCTCCCAGCTGCACCAGTTGCGCGGCCGGGTCGGCCGGGGTGGCCTGCCCGGCCTGTGCCTCCTGGTCTCCGACTTCCCCGAGGGCACCCCGGCCCGCGCCCGCCTCGACGCGGTGGCCGCGACGCTCGACGGGTTCGAGCTCTCACGGGTCGACCTGGAGCAGCGGCGGGAGGGCGACGTCCTGGGCGCGGCGCAGTCGGGCAAGCGTTCCTCGCTGAAGTTGCTGCAACTGCTGCGCGACGAAGACGTGATCGCCACGGCCAGGGAGGAGGCCGGCGCGCTGCTGGCCAGGGATCCCGAGCTGGCCGCCCACGAGGGGCTGCGCGCGGAGATCGAGCGACTGCTGGCCGACGAGCGGGCGGACTACCTGGAGAAGACGTGACATGCCGCCGGCGCGGCGGCTGAAGGATGATCATGTAAAAGGCCCAGCCGCGGGGACGGCCTCCCCCCGAATGCCGTCCCCGGCTGGGCCCACCCTCGGGTCAGGTGCCGAGGGAACCGGCGTGCGGAAGGGCTCACGATCACGCCGGTCGGCCTTCATGTGGGTCACCTTGAAGGCCGCAGAACTCATCATGCGGGCCGATCCCCCCGATGTGAATCACCCTTGCGTACTCGAGGCAGACACTTGTGCACTCTTGACCTGCGCGAACATACGGAACAATGGGTGACATGACGCGGATCATCGCAGGCAGCGCGGGTGGCAGGCGGTTGGCCGTGCCTCCGGGGCGAGGGACGAGGCCGACCAGCGACAGGGCGCGAGAAGGGATCCTCTTGACGCTCGATTCGCTCCACGGCATCCGCGACGCCCGGGTGATCGACCTGTACGCCGGTTCCGGGGCGGTCGGGCTGGAGACGCTGTCCAGGGGAGCGGCGGCGGCCCTGCTCGTCGAGTCCGACCCCAGGGCCGTGCGGACGATCAGGGCCAACGTCGAGTCGCTCGGCCTCGACGGCGCCCGCGTGGTTGCCGACAAGGTGGCGCGGGTGCTCGGGAAGGCGCCTGAGGAGCCGTACGACATCGTGTTCGCCGACCCGCCCTATGCCACGTCCGACGGCGAGGTGGAGCGGGTGCTGGAGTTGCTGCGCGACAACGGCTGGCTGGTTGACGGGGCGTTGGTGGCGTTCGAACGGGAAAGCAGGGGAAAGGCCCTTATGTGGCCGGAAGGCTACGTTGAGGAGAGGGTCCGTCGATATGGTGAAGCGTCCGTTTGGTACGGTCGCGCCGCCGGGAACCCGTAGACCTGGGAGGCGTCTTGCGCCGCGTAGTCTGCCCGGGGTCGTTCGACCCCATCACCAATGGCCACCTCGACATCATCGGCCGGTCCGCGCGGCTGTACGACGAGGTGACCGTGGCAGTCCTGATCAACGTCGAGAAAAGCAGCCTGTTCACGGTCGACGAACGGATCGACATCCTGCAGACCGTGACCAAGGACTATCCGAACGTCAAGGTCGAGAAGTTCCACGGCCTGCTGGTCGACTTCTGCAGGCAGCACGACATCCCCGCCATCGTCAAGGGCATCAGGGTGGTCAGCGACTTCGACTACGAGCTGCAGATGGCGCAGCTCAACTACCGCCTGTCGGGGGTGGAGACGCTGTTCATGCCCACCAACCCCGAATACTCGTTCCTCTCCTCCAGCAGGGTGAAGGAGATCGCCCGCTACGGTGGTGACGTGTCGGGCCTGGTGCCTGATCTGGTGCACAAGCTGCTCGTCGAACGCCTGAGAGGCTAGCCTCCACCGCGGTGCCGGACGTGCCTCCCACGTGGGGCGCTGTGCCCCTGGGGGGTCTGTGGGGGCGTGCCCCTCGCAGGGGCTGGTATTCTTTCTTTTCGGCCTTGTACGACGGCGACGGTTTTCGCCATGCCTAGCGAGAGCAGGATGACTCAGCACCTCGACCCCCGCTCCCCTTGGGTGATCTCCACCCACGACCTGGGAAAGCGGCCGGGCACGATGAGGCGGACGACCCTGTCGCTCCCGGCACCGGCAGATCTCGGCGTCGACATGATCGGTGTCCCCAAAGACGCCGAAGTCGAGCTGGATCTCAGGCTCGAAGCAGTGATGGAAGGCGTGCTCGTCTCTGGCACGGCGCATGCCCCGCTCGCCGGGGAGTGCGCGCGGTGCCTCGACCCTGTCACCTCGGACGTCGAGGTCAACTTGCAGGAGCTGTTCTTCTACTCCGGCGAGGACGCCTCGGAGGAGGATTCGCTGCTCGACGGGGAGCTGCTCGACCTCGAGCCGACGTTCCGCGACGCGGTGGTGCTCGCACTGCCGTTGAGCCCGGTGTGCAGGGACGACTGCGAAGGGCTCTGCGCGGAGTGCGGGATCAAGCTGGCCGAGGCCGGCGCGGATCACCGGCACGAGAAGATCGACGCCCGCTGGGCGTCGTTGCAAGGTCTGATTTCCGAGAACGATAACGATCAGGAGAAGTGACGTGGCCGTCCCGAAGCGAAAGATGTCGCGGAGCAACACCCGCGCCCGTCGCTCCCAGTGGAAGACGACTGCTGTCGCCCTGGTGAGCTGCCCGCAGTGCCGTTCGCCGAAGCAGCCGCACATCGCGTGCCCCACCTGCGGCACCTACAACCGTCGTCAGGTCATCGAGCCGTCCGCCTGATTGACGTGATGCCGACCGGGTGCCATTGTGCCTCGGTCGGCGTTACCGTCTCAGATGCGTGCGGCGGCGGTTCGCCCGCGGCCGTGGTGGACGCCGGGGCTACGCGTTACCCCGACGCCCACCACGTTTTCGGGCATCTTCCGCAGTCGGCGCGCCATGTGAAGATGTCCGAGGAGGAAGCACGTGGGCGCAGGTCCTAAGCCGGTGGCCGTGGAGGTCGCCAGAGACGAGCTGGAGCGGGTCCTGGCGGTAGCCCTTGACCCCGCCATTCTCGAGCGGGCGCTGACGCACCGCTCCTACGCGTACGAGAACGGTGGCCTGCCCACCAACGAACGCCTGGAGTTCCTGGGCGACTCCGTGCTGGGCCTGGTGGTCACCGACACCCTCTACCGCAACCATCCCGACCTGCCCGAGGGGCAGTTGGCGAAGCTGCGCGCGGCGGTGGTCAACATGCGGGCCCTGGCCGACGTGGCCCGTGGTCTCGTGCTGGGCCGCTTCCTGCGGCTCGGCAGGGGCGAGGAGGGCACCGGCGGGCGCGACAAGTCGTCGATCCTGGCCGACACCCTGGAGGCGCTGATCGGCGCGGTCTACGTCGACAAGGGCCTCGACGAGGCGTTCCGGGTGGTGCACCTGCTGTTCGATCCGCTGATCGTACGTTCGGCGTCGCTGGGCGCCGGGCTCGACTGGAAGACCTCGCTGCAGGAGCTGACCGCCTCCGAGGCGCTGGGCGTGCCCGAATACCATGTCGAGGAGAGCGGCCCCGACCACGCCAAGTCGTTCACGGCGATGGTGCGGGTCGGTGGCGAGTCCTACGGCTCGGGCACCGGTCGCAGCAAGAAGGAGGCCGAGCAGCAGGCGGCCGAGGCGGCGTGGACCCGCATCAGGGCCCGCAGGGAGCAGCGCGAGAGCCAGCCCGCGAGCTGACCCGGCGCCCTGAGGGTTGCCACAAGGTGATAGTTCAGCGTCCAGAGGGCGAGGTGCGTGATGCCCGAGTTGCCCGAGGTTGAGGTCGTCAGGCGCGGCCTCGCGCAATGGGTCGTCGGCCGTGAGATCGCCTCCGCGGAGGTGCTGCACCCCCGCGCGATCAGGCGTCACATGCCCGGCCCCGACGAGTTCACCGCGCGGCTGAAGGGCCGCGCGCTGCTGTCGGCCGAGCGCCGCGGCAAATATCTGTGGTTGCCGCTGTCGGGCGCCGAGGAGGCGCTCATGGCGCATCTGGGGATGAGCGGCCAGCTGCTGGTGGTCGACGGTGACGCGCCGCCGGAGAAACATCTGCGCGTACGCGTCCGGTTCGAGGACGGCGGCCCCGACCTGCGCTTCGTCGATCAGCGTACGTTCGGCCACGTCATGCTCACCGCCCTGGCCGGCGGCGTGCCCGAGCCGATCGCCCACATCGCGCCCGACCCGTTCGAGGCGGTGTTCGACGACGACGAGTTCAGCCGCAGGCTGAGGGCCAGGCGCACCGAGGTCAAGCGGGCGCTGCTCGACCAGTCGCTGATCAGCGGCGTCGGCAACATCTACGCCGACGAGGCCCTGTGGATGGCCCGGCTCCACTGGGCCCGCCCCACCCAGACGCTCACCCGGCCCAAGATCGCCGAGCTTCTGGGCGCCGTACGCACGGTCATGGCAGCCGCCCTCCAGCAGGGCGGCACGTCGTTCGACAGCCTGTACGTCGACGTCAACGGCGACAGCGGCTACTTCGAGCGGTCCCTGGAGGTCTACGGCCGGCGCGACCTTCCGTGCTCCCGCTGCGGCACCCCGATCAGGCGTGAGGCGTTCATGAACCGCTCGTCCTACTTCTGCCCCAGATGCCAGCGACGAGCGCGCTCAGCGCGGCCAGGACCGCCGCCGGCCACATCACCGCAGTGATCGACACGCCGTCGGCCACCCGGCCACCGGCGAACGCGCCGAGCGCGATGGAGACGTTGAAGGCGCTGACGAACAGCGCCGTGCCGAGTTCGCCGCCGCCCTCCCGCATGATCCACAGCTGGAGCGCGACACCCACGCCGCCGTAGCCGAGGCCCCAGACCACGAGCACGACCAGGGGGAGTCCCGTCACGGGCAGCGCCGCCGTGGCCAGGGCCATGAGGGCGGCCAGCGCCATCAGCACCGCCCTGGGGTTCCTCGCGGCCAGCGACCCCGAGACGAAGTTGCCCGCCACGCCCGCGGCGCCGTACACGAGGAGCGCGGTGCTGACGAGGGCGGGACCGGCGTGCGCAACCTGTTCCATGAACGGCCGGAGGTAGGTGTAGGCCGCGAAGTGGCCGGACACGATGAGGACGGTCAGCACGAGCGTGAGCTTGAGCGGCCGTGAGAGCCACGACAGCCTCCTGGAGGGCCTGGTGCCGCCCGCGGCCTCCTGGGCGCCGGGAAGGCCGCGCGGGTCTGTGAGAGGGTCCTGGG
>NZ_SMJZ01000270.1 GCF_004348345.1 Nonomuraea longispora | reverse complement strand
CCCGCCGGTCGATCACGCCGTACGGGCAGGCCGGAATGCAGTAGCCGCAGCCGTTGCAGATGTCGGCCTGCACCACCACCGTGTCGAACTCGGTCCTGAACAGCGCCCCGGTCGGGCAGACGTCCAGGCAGGCGGCGTGCGTGCAGTGCTTGCACACGTCGGAGGACATCAGCCACCGGTCCACGCCCTCCTCGTCGCCCGCCCGCACCGGCCGTGACTGCTCGATGAACGCGACGTGCCGCCAGGTGTTGGCGCCCAGCATGCCGGTGTTGTCGTAGGAGGTCGCCTCGAAGACGAAGCCGTCGTCGGGGATCTGGTTCCACTCCTTGCAGGCCACCTCGCACGCCTTGCACCCGATGCAGACGCTCGTGTCGGTGAAGAACCCCATCCGCTCAGCCATGGCGGTACCTCTCCAGCAGTTCCAGCGCCGCCCGGCCCCTCGGCCGGCGGCCCGGCCGCACGTCACAGGTCATGGCCTTGCCCTCCTGGATGTAGACGTTCGGGTCGAGCACCAGCGGCGTCAGGTCGTTGGCGACGTCACCGGTGACGAGCCCACCGCCGCCCCAGCCCCAGTGGTAGGGCAGGCCGACCTGGTGCACGACCTCGCCACCGACGCGCAGCGGCCGCATGCGCCCGGTGACCAGCACCCTCGCCTCCACGACGGCGCGGCTGGTCACGATCGTGGCCCAGCCGCCGTTGTCCAGTCCCACCTCACCGGCCAGCTGCGGGGAAACCTCGCAGAACAGCTCGGGCTGCAGCTCGGCGAGGTAGGCCAGCGGCCGGCTCATCGCGCCCGCCGTGTGGTGCTCGGTCAGCCGGTACGTCGTCAGCACGTACGGAAACCGTCCGTCCGGCGCGTTGTACGGGCTCTCGGGCCGGTGGTAGGTGCGGCGGGCCGGGTTGGCCCGCTGGGCGTAGAGGGGGTTGGCGACCGGGGACTCGTGCGGTTCGTAGTGGGCGGGCAGCGGGCCGTCGACGAGGCCGGCCGGCACGTACAGCCAGCCCTTGCCGTCGGACTGCATGATGAACGGGTCGGTCCCGGCGAGCGCGTCCTGGGCGTGGGCGCCTTCGGGCGGCACGTAACCGGGCGGCTTGCCGATCTCGCAGTCGGGCACGTCGTCCCCGGTCCACTCGCCGCGCTCGGCGTCCCACCACACGTACGCCTTGCGCTCGCTCCACGGGCGGCCCTCGGGGTCGGCGGAGGCCCGGTTGTAGAGGATGCGCCGGTTGGCCGGCCAGGCCCAACCCCATTCGAGCGCCACGGCGCTCTGCTCGCCGCGTGGGCGGCGGCGGGCCGCCTGGTTGACCTCGTCGGCGTACACGCCGCAGTAGATCCAGCAGCCGCATGTCGTGGAGCCGTCGGGCCGGAGCTGGGTGGACGACGACAGGGCGCGCCCGTCGGGGCCGACCCCGCCGATCTCGCGGAGCACGGCCTCGGCCGAGGGCTCGCGGTGCACGCCGTGCTCCGGGTAGTCCCAGGTCAGCTCACGTACGGGCCGGTCGATCTCGTCGTCGGTCATGCGCTTCCTGAGCAGCTTGCCGAGGTGGTAGTAGAACCACAGCTCGCTGCGGCAGTCCCCGGGCGGGTCGAGGGCCTTCTCCCGCCACTGGAGCAGCCGCTGGGTGTTGGTGAAGGTTCCTTCCTTCTCCACGTGGCTCGCCGCGGGCAGGAAGAACACCTCGGTGCCGATGTCCTCGGTGCGCAGCTCGCCCGTCTCGAGCTCAGGGCCGTCCAGCCAGAACGTGGCGGTCTCCACCAGGGCCAGGTCGCGGACGACGAGCCAGTCGAGGTTCGCCAGGCCGAGGCGCTGCGCCCGGCCGCCCGACGATCCGACGGCGGGGTTCTCCCCCACCACGAAATAGCCCTTCACGGTGCCGTCGATCTGGCCCATGACCGTGGTGTAGTGGCCGTGGTCGCCGGTCATGCGCGGCAGGTGGCCGAAGCAGAAGTCGTTCTCCTCGGTGGCGGCCTCGCCCCACCACGCCTTGAGCAGGCTCACCAGGTAGGAGCGCCGGTTGCCCCAGAAGCCGGTCGCGCCGCCCTCCAGCTCCAGGTAGTGGTCGAGGCCGCGGTGCCGCCCGGCGTGCGGCATGTCCAGGTAGCCGGGCAGGATGTTGAACAGCGTCGGGATGTCGGTCGAGCCCTGGATGCTGGCGTGGCCGCGCAGCGCGAGGATGCCGCCGCCGGGCCGTCCCATGTTGCCGAGCAGCAGTTGCAGGATCGAGGCGGTGCGGATGTACTGCGCGCCGACCGTGTGCTGGGTCCAGCCGACCGAGTAGACCCAGGCGGTGGTGCGCTCGCGGCCGGAGTTGGCGGTGACGGCCTCGGCCAGCTCGGCGAAGCCGTCGCGCGGGATGCCGCACAGCCGCTCGACCAGCTCCGGGGTGTAGCGGGCGAAGTGCCGTTTGACGATCTGGTAGACGCAGCGCGGGTGCGTCAGCGTCGGGTCGGTGCTCGGGCTGGGGGGCGCGGCGGGCCCGCCCGCCCCGAAGGTGTCGGAGCCCGCCGCGTCGGCGTCGCGGCGCCCGCCCTCCGCCTGCTCGGCCGAGGGCTGCTCGCCGGTCGACTCGTACGCCCAGCTCCTCGGATCGTACGTGGCCGTCTCCGCGTCCCAGCCGGAGAACAGGCCGTCGAGGTCCTCGGTGTCGCGGAAGTCCTCGGAGACGATCGTGGCGGCGTTGGTGTAGGCCAGCACGTACTCGCGGAAGTCCAGCTCGTTCTCCAGCACGTGGTTGATCAGCGCGCCGAGCAGCACGATGTCACTGCCCGCGCGGATCGGCAGGTGCCGGTCGGCCAGCGCGCTCGTGCGGGTGAAGCGCGGGTCCACGTGGTAGACCCTGGCCCCGCGGGCCTTGGCCTCCATCACCCACTGGAAGCCGACGGGGTGGCATTCGGCCATGTTGGAGCCCTGGATGACGATGCAGTCCGCGCCTGCCAGGTCCTGCTGGAAGGTGGTCGCGCCGCCACGCCCGAAGCTGGCCCCCAGACCGGGGACGGTGGAGGAGTGTCAAATGCGCGCCTGGTTCTCGACCTGGATGGCTCCGAGGGCGGTGTAGAGCTTCTTCATCAGGTAGTTCTCTTCGTCGTCGAGCGTCGCCCCGCCCAGGCTCGCGATGCCCAGCGTGCGGCGCACGACGTTGCCCTCGTGGGTCTCCTCCCAGGTCTCCCGCCGGGTGCGCGCCACCCGGTCGGCGATCATCTCCATCGCGGTGTCCAGGTCGAGCCGCTCCCACGCGGTGCCGTACGGCCTGCGGTAGAGCACCTGGGTCTGGCGGCCCGGGTGGGTGACGAGCTGTTTGCTGGCCGAGCCCTTGGGGCAGAGCCGGCCCCTGGAGATCGGCGAGTCGGGGTCGCCCTCGATCTGGGTGACCTTGCGGCCGTCAGGGCCGTCCTCGACGTAGACGAGCTGGCCGCAGCCGACGGCGCAGTAGGGGCAGATCGATCGGGCGACCGTGCCTGCGTCCTCGGTGCGAGGGCGCAGGGCGTCGGTGCGGGACGACCGTGCCGCGTCGCTCCTGCCGTCCTCGCCGGTCAGCTGGCGGATCACCGGCCACCGGGCGAGCCATCCCCTCCCTGGCATGATGCGACCTCTGCCCGTATTCATCCGGCTCATTCTGGCGATCCAAACAAAAATCACATGACGTACGACGGTGACGGGCACTCCGCCTACCGCAGGGACCGCGTGCAGGGACCGGCCGGTGGAGTAGCCGCGCGAGTCCGGCACGGTCGTTGCGGACGCGGAAATGACCGGTCTATGTCCTGTGCCCACCCTGGTGCGACAGCTCCCGAGGGCCGAGCATCTTCCGGACAGGACACAAGCACCAGAAACGGGAGCGCAACATTGTCGCCGACGAGCAGAACGATGACAGCCGGACTCGCCTTGACCGCCCTCGCCACGGTGACCGCGGGATATCTCTCGAGCCCGGCGGTGGCCGGCACGGCCGGTGGGCAGGTCACGCTGTTCTCGGGTTCTTCTGACGTGGAGAACGTGTCGTACAAGCAGTGCGAGCCCCCGACCCAGCACCAGTCGCGACTGGCCCACGTCGTCTCGTTCGACAACCGGCCGTCGGCCGGCTGCCACGTCGTCCTGGTGAATCTCCAGGGCGGCACCTTCACCTTGTGCCATGGCCGGGGCTCGGTGCCGGCCGCCTTCCGGCCGTCACCGACCGTGCAGATCAGGCCGGGCAGCTCCAACATCTGCCTGGACGATCCCGGAGCATGAGCGACGGGCGAGGCACGGCCCATGCCGGTGGACGCCCGTCGGACGGTTCGGCGCTCGGTTCGGCGCCTGCGGCCGATCACGGACCGGAGAATCTCGAGGACCACGGGCTCCGTGTCGCGTTGCTGGGTCCGTTGCAGGTGTGGCGGGGGTCCACGGCGATCGACGTGAGCTCGAACCGGCTGCGGACGATGCTAGCCGCTCTGGCCCTGTCCGCGAGCAACACGGTGACGGTCGAGCAACTCGCCTTCGCGCTGTGGCCGGACGATCCGCCGGCCCATCAGCGGCGTAGCGTGCAGACCTACGTCAGCAGGCTGCGCCGCGTGCTGGGGCCGGCGGCCATCCGCACGGTGAGGGGCGGGTACCGGCTCGACGCGGATCCCGACGACGTGGATGTGCTGCGCTTTCACCGGTTGCTGGCCAGGGCGGCGGCGTCGCGGGGAACACGAGCGGAGCGGGAGCGGTTGGAGGAGGCGCTCGCCCTGTGGCGGGGCGCCCCGTTCGGCGGCCTCCCTTCCAGCACGTTGTGCGGGCCCAAGGCGGTGCGCCTGGTGGAGCAGCGTCTGTCGGCCGTGGAACGGTGGATCGACCTGGGACTGGCCGAGGGACGCCACAACGAGCTGGTCGCCGAGGTGCAGGAGCTCGCGCTCCGGCATCCGCTGCGCGAGCCGCTGTGGGAGCGCCTGCTGCTCACGCTCGGCCGCTGCGGCAGGCAGGCCGAGGCGCTGGCGATGTACGAGCGGCTCAGGCACCGCCTCGCCGACGACCTCGGCGTCGATCCCTCCCCCGAGCTGCAACGGAGGCACCTGTCCCTGCTCGCCGACGAAGAACGCCCGGCCACGTCGCCCACGCCCTGCATGCTGCCGGTGGCGGTGGCCGGGTTCGCCGGCCGTGACGACGCGTGCGAGCGGATGGACCGCCTGTTCGACGGGGACACGAGGATCTGTGTCGTCTCCGGCACCGCAGGAGTGGGCAAGACCGCGCTGGTCCTGCACTGGGCGCACCGGGCCAGGGCGCACTTCCCCGACGGTCAGCTCTACGTCGACCTGCGGGGGTTCGGGCCCTCCGCCGCCGCGACGAGCTCGCACGACGCGCTGCCGGCGCTGCTCACGGCCATGGGAGTGCCGCCGCAGGCGATCCCGGCGGAGACGCGGGCCAGGGCCGCGCTCTACCGGACGGTGCTGGCAGGCAAGCGCATGCTGGTGGTTCTCGACGACGCCCGTGATGCCGAGCAGGTGCGCCGGCTGCTGCCGGGTGACGCCGGGTGCGCGGTCGTGGTCACCAGCCGCCAGGGACTGAGCAGCCTCGTCGCCTCGGAGGGCGCCGCGCTGCTCACGCTGGACGTGCTCACGCGGGAGGAGGCCAGGGATCTGCTCGCGCGCCGCCTGGGGCGGGAGCGGATCGCCACCGACCCCGCCGCCACCGACGAGATCATCGAGCTGTGCGCGCGGCTGCCGCTCGCGCTCGCCATCGTGGCCGGCCGCGCGGTCGCCCGCCCGTTGTCGCCGATGGCCGCCCTGGCCGCCGATCTGCGCAGGGTCAGGGACGACCTCGGCGTCCTCGCCACCAAGGACAGCCTCACGGACATGCGCGCCGTGCTGGCCCGCTCCTACGACGCGCTGCCTCCCGATGCAGCCCGGCTGTTCCGGCTGCTGGCCGTCCATCCGGGGCCGGACGTCGGCGAGGCGGCGCTCGCGAGCCTCGCGGGGCTGCATGCACCGCAGGTGAGCGAGCTGCTCGACACGCTGCTCGATGCCCACCTGGTGGGTGAGACCGTGCCCTCCCGGTTCTCCTTCCACGAACTGCTGCGTACGTACGCACGGGGTCTCGCCCGCGCCGGGGACACCTCCGCCCATCGCCGGGCGGTCCTGCGGACGATCGAGCACTACCTGCACACCACGTACCGGGCCGCGTTGCTGCTCGACCCGGCGGCGCAGCTGATCGCCCCGGACGCTCCGGCGGCGAAGGTACGGCCGGAACACCTGAGGGACCGCGGGCAGGCGCAGGCCTGGTTCCGGGCTGAGCGGGTCGTCCTGTTCCGCGTTATCCGGCTGGCGATGGCAGAGGGGTTGCACCCCCACGTCGTCCGGCTCGCGCTCGCTGTGACGGTCTGGTGCGATCTGGAGGGCGACGAGCAGGGAAAGACCGCCCTCGAGATCCTCGCCCTGGAGGCGGCGGGGCGCTCGGGCGACCACGCGGCGCGGGGGCGACGACAGCTGCACGAGAGTGGCCAGGCCCGTCATACGGGTCGCTAGCGATCTTTGGTCGCTAGCGACCAAAGATCGCTGGGCGCTGCCTTCGCCGTTGCGGCTCGCCGCATCACTGATCGGCTAGCACCAGGTTGAAGACGATACGAAGCCCTCGTGAATCCTTCCTTTCCTACCCTTTCGCCCAGTGCGATCAACCGGTCGCGCCATGCCGGAAAAAGGGACGACATGAGGAAAAGACTGCTCGGCGCTGTTCTCGCGCTCGCGGCACTGGCCACATTGACGTGGTCGGGCACCGGAACCGCATATTTCTCCGGCACGACATCCTTGGGCACGACGGCGCTGAAGGTCGAGGGGTAGCGCCCGCGGCCGGCCGTCCGAGAGAGTCCCCTCGTCAGGCGAGACACGTTCCAGGGCCCGCCATCGGCTGGAGCACATGGCACAGACCCGGCCGCGGAGCGAGGCGGCCGGGTCGGGCGCAGGCTCGTCCCCAGGTGAGGGCGGCCCCTGACGTGTCAGGGACGCCCAGCGGTCACTGGAGGTAGCCGGAGGGGCCGTCCAGGGACCAGCCCGGCTCGTTGCGCAGGATGGAGTCCTTGTGCGCGGTGATGGCGATGCGCCACTTCGGCTGGTTGTCGTAGTGGAGACGCCAGATCCGCTTGGCCGGATCGCCGGTCTTGCCGACATACCCGAGGATGCCCTCGTTCACGAACTTGCCTGAGGCGATCAGCTTCTTGAGCCCGGCCGGATCGGCCGTGAGGATGTACGACATGGCCGACGTGGACCGGAGACGGTAGAGAGCCGTACCTCCGCTGAACGGCTTCGCGGCGACCCGGCCCAGCGGGGTCGGGGTGCGCTTGAAGCCGTGCTTCTGGACGGCGCGCCGAGCCTCGGCGGGGTTGGCGGTGTAGAAGAAGCCCTTGCTCTTGGGAGTGACCAGTTCGATCAGCGGGCTGGTTCGGGCGGTCGGTGCCGGGTCGGCGCTCGCGGGCGCGCCGACCGCGACCGACGCGGCCATCGCCGAGAGTGCGGCGATGGCGAGAAAACGCGTTGTCGTCATGCGGTTCCTTGATCCAAGGCGATACGGACCCAGGGAACCTAACGTCACGGTCATTCAGGACGGCCTCAGATCGTCCTCACCCCTGACCGCGAGCGCCCGTCACGGCCGGTTCAGCAGCACTCCCGTCAACCGGTCGTAGCGGTGGACCCGCACGCGGGAATCCGCGTGGTCCCGCAGCCCTTCGACCCGCACGACGAGCACGCCCTGGCGTACGCGGTCCTCGGTACGGACGCGCAGCCAGGGCTCGCCGTCGCGCAGCGCGGTGACCTCCTTCACCAGGTCGCCGTTGCGTCCCGCCGCGATGGCGTACGCGCGGCCCTGGGGCGAGGTGACGTCGATGCCGCCGTCCTGCCGCAGGGTGAACGTGACGACGAGGTCGCCGCGGCCGTCGTTCGCGTCGCCCACGAAGTCGTACACCGGCGCGGGGTCACCCACGTAGTACTTCAGCCGGCCGAGGCCGGTGACGTCCATGCCGTTGTAGAAGTTGCGGCCGTCGGGGTCGAGCCAGAAGTGGGGGTTGTGGGTGGGCGCGGCGAAGTCTGCGCCGGAGTTGTACGAGATGTGCCAGTGCGGAGGATTGTCGGGGTGCAGGGTGTTGTTGGTCTCGATGCCCATCAGCACGAACCGGTGTCCCTTGGCCGCGGCGACGTCGACCATGCCGGAGTCACGCAGGATGGTGTGGGCCGCGACCATCTGGTGGATCACCGACGCGACCGGCCCCGCCGGCCACGGCACCGTCGTCCATGGGCCCGCGGCGCGGTCGGGATCGTTGTGCTCGATGCGCCAGTTCATGCCCGGTGAGACGTCGGGATGGCTCCAGATCTGCAGGGTCGGCTGGTTGGCGTCGGGTGACGACTGGGTCATCGGCAGGGCGAAGGACACGCTGTGCCTGTCGCCGGGAACGCGGCGCAGCTCCAGCCGCGTGTCCTGGTGCACGACGGCTTCGACGCGCTCGCCCGGCCAGCGGACGGTGACCTCGATGCCGGCGGCGTCGCGCGGGCCGCGCACGAACGTGTAGTACTCCGCGCGGGAGGCCACGGAATACCGCTCGCCCGGCAGGATCTCGTAACCGGAGGGCAGGGTGACCTCGGGCGTGCCGGGTTCGCCGGGCCGGCCGCGTACGACGCGGAAGGCCGCGAAGGCCGGCTCCGCCGCCGAGGCGGCGGCGGGCAGGACGGTGGGCAGGACGGCTGTGGGCACCGCGGTCAGTAATGTTCGGCGGGACAGTGATCCGGACATGAGGGCGTTCCTCTCGACTCACACCAGGCTGGGCCGTCCGTCGTGCGGGAAGCGCGCCTTCGTGTTCCGTCTCTCGCGGGTCAACGGAACCTCCCCCTCCCGGACGACCGTGAACAGGGAGCATCCTTCCACGCCCCTGACAGGCCTTTCAGCCGGCGGGAGGCCGGATGCTCAGCTGTTCGGCCCGGTCGAGTTCGGCGGCGGCGTCGGGCACCAGCCCGAGGCCGACGGTCTGGCGACTGAGCAGGCCGGTCAGCGCCCAGTCGGTGACGACGCGGAGCCGGTTGCCCGTGGCGGGCAGCGCGAACAGGTGGTACGCGCCGGTGATCGCCGCCGCCGCCGGGCCCGTCACCCGCAGGTTGAACGGCGCGGCGACGGCCTGCCCGCCCCCGAGGTCGGCCACGGAGCCGAGGTCGCGATGCCGGTACGGCCGCGCCCGCCCGTAGCCCAGCCCTGCGGCGACGTTGCGGGCGGCGGCCTGCCCCTGCCGCATCGCGTGCTGGGCGGTCTGCGGGCACACCGACCCCGGCCGGGTCAGGTCGGGCACCGCCGCCGCGTCCCCGAGCGCGACGACGTCGGGCCGTCCGGGCACGGCCAGGTCGGCGCCCACGACGAGGCGGCCCTTCTCCGTCGGCAGCCCGAGCTCGCCGACCAGCGGGGCGGCGGCGACGCCCGCCGTCCACACCAGCAGCCGGCACGCCACGGTGGTGCCGTCGTTCAGGTGGACCGTGTCGGCGGTCAGCCGGTCGACGGCGGCGCCGAGCCGTGCGTCGACGTCACGGGCGCGCAGGATGGCGAGCGCGCGCTCCGACAGCCGGGGGTCCAGGTGCGAGAGGATGCTGCGGCCAGGGTCGACGATGATCCAGCGGATGTGCTCGGCCCGCAGCCGGGGGTAGGCGGCCAGCGCCGAGCGGACGAACATGCGCATCTGGGCGACGTACTCCGTGCCGGCCAGGCCCGCCCCGACGACCACGAACGTGGTGTACGAGGCCCGTTCGGGCCCCTCGGCCAGCCCGTCGGCCAGTTCGAGTTGCGCCAGCACGCGCTCGCGCAGGTGGACCGCCTCGGTGATGGTCTTGAAGCCGTGCGCGTGCTCCTTCAGTCCCGGGACGGGGAAGGCCCGCGTGACGCTGCCGGGGGCGAGCACGAGCCGGTCCCACCCGATGGTGGTGACGTCGCCGTCGCGGTCGCACACCGTCACCGTGCGCGCGTCCAGGTCGACCCCGGTCGCCTCCCCCGGCCTGAGCCGGGTGCGCCGCAGGGCCCGCAGCGGGACCGCCACGTCCACCGGATTGACGACGCCCGCCGCGACCTGCGGAAGCAGCGGCGTGTAGAGGTGGTAGTCGGAGGGGTTGACGAGGACGAGTTCCGCGGCGCCCCGGGGCAACCTGCGTTCCAGGCCCCGCAGGCAGGAGAACCCGCCGAACCCCGCCCCCACCACCACGATCCTCGGTCTCGCCATCGCCACCCCCTGTGC
>NZ_SMJZ01000026.1 GCF_004348345.1 Nonomuraea longispora | reverse complement strand
CCCCAATACGCCGCCACGGCCTTCGCCGGGCTCCTCAGGAAGGAGGGCATCGCGGTGTCGAAGTCCGTACGCCAGGGCGACGCCCCCGCCGGCGCCGCCGAACTCGGCCGGGTCGACTCCGCCCCCATCTACGCCCTCGTCGAGCACACCCTGACCGAGAGCGACAACGACATGGCCGAGGCGCTGATGAGACACGTCGCCATCAAGGAAGGCCAGCCGGGCTCCTTCGAAGGGGGCGCCAAGGGCGTGACCGCCGTACTCCAGCGGCTCGGGGCCGCCCAGGGCGTGACCGCGCTCTCCGACGGCAGCGGCCTTTCCATCCGCAACCGCATCAGCCCCCGCGCCCTCGCCAAGATCATCGCCATGGGCGGTTCCGCCGACCACCCCGACCTGCACGCCATCGCCTCCGGCATGCCCATCGCCGGCTTCTCCGGCACCCTCGGCAACGGCCGCCGCTTCACCGCCGCCGACAGCAAGGGTCAGGTCGGCCTCGTACGCGCCAAGACCGGCACACTCAACAACGTCAACACCCTGGCGGGGCTCGCCACCACCAAGGACGGACGGCTGGTCACCTTCGCCTTCATGGCCGACCACGTACCCGTCAACGCCGAACCCGTACTCGACCGCCTCGCCGCCATCGTCGCCCGCAACTGAGACGCACATGGCGATCCTGCGGATCGCGGCTCGGCCGGTCCTTCGCGGGCACGACGAGAAGCACGTACGGTGGACGTTATGCAGGTGATCGACTGGGATCTGGCCGTCACGACCGGCACGCGCCTGGTGCGCCCCGGTCCTCAGGTGAGCCGGGAGGAGGCCAGGCAGGCCGTCACCGAGCTCCGCACCCTGTCACGTGAGGCCGAGGGCCACGTGCGCGAGTTCACACAAATTCACACCGACACCGCGCCACAGCCCGCGACCATCGTCGACCGGCCGGGCTGGATCAAGGCCAACGTCGAGGGCTTCCGCGTGGTGCTCGAACCCCTGACCCAGCGCATGAGCAGCGGCGACAACCCGCCGCCCGCCATCGTCACGGCCGTGGGGTCCCGCATCACGGGCGTCGAGGTCGGCGCCGTCCTGGCGTTCCTGGCCTCGCGCGTGCTGGGCCAGTACGAGCTGTTCCTTCCGCCCGACCCGACGGGTGAGGAGCCGACGGGCCGCCTGACCCTGGTCGCGCCCAACATCGTGCACGCCGAGCGCGAGATGGCCGTCAACCCGCACGACTTCCGCCTGTGGGTCTGCCTGCACGAGGAGACCCACCGCGTGCAGTTCACGGGCGTGACGTGGCTGCGCGAATACGTGCGCTCGCAGATGACCGAGTTCCTGCTGGCCTCCGACCTCGACCTGCCCACGCTGCTCGAACGCCTGCGCAACGCCGCCGACACGGTGGCCGACGTGGTGCGCGGCGGCGAGGGCAACCTCATCGACGCCATCCAGTCGCCCGGCCAGAAGGAGATCCTCGACCGCCTGACGGCCGTGATGACCCTGGTCGAAGGGCACGGCGACTACGTGATGGACGCCGTCGGCCCGTCCGTGGTGCCGTCGGTCGCCGACATCCGCTCCAAGTTCGCCCAGCGCCGCGAGGGTGGCTCCCGCCTCGACCGCACGGTCAGGCGGCTGCTGGGGATCGAGGTCAAGATGAAGCAGTACGCGGAGGGCTCGGCGTTCGTCCGCACCGTGGTCGACCGGGTCGGCATGGACGGCTTCAACAAGGTCTGGACCTCGCCCGAGACACTGCCGACGACGCAGGAGATCTCCGACCCCGACCGGTGGGTCTCCCGCGTCATGGGCACTCCGGCCCTGCCCGCCTGACCCGCCTCACCGCGCTGTCCTCAGGGCTGCGCGGTGAGGCCCGGCGTTTCCCGGCGGCGGCGTGAGCCGGGACAATGGGCTGCGTGGGGCCACATCCAGCAGTCGCCGACGTACGCAGGGCTGTGCGCGAGGCGCTGGCCGGCGTCGAGAAGGGCGCGCTGGTCCTGGCGGCGTGCAGCGGCGGAGCCGACTCCGTTGCCCTGTCGGCCGCCCTGGCGTTCGTGGCTTCCCGGATGGGCCTGCGGGCGGGGGCGCTGACCGTGGACCACGGGCTGCAGCCGGGCTCGGCCGAGCGCGCCGCGACGGTGGCGGAGGCGGCACGCGGCATGGGCCTCGATCCGGTCGAGGTGCTCACGGTGACGGTGGGTACGGCGGGTGGTCCCGAGGCGGCGGCCAGGGACGCGCGCTACGCGGCGCTGACGGAGGCGGCCGACCGGCTCACGGCGACGGCGGTCCTGCTCGGGCACACCAGGGACGACCAGGCGGAGACGGTCCTGCTCGGCCTGGCGAGGGGGAGCGGGCCGCGTTCGTTGTCGGGCATGGCGGCGAGCAGCGGGCGTTATCTGCGGCCGTTCCTCGGTCTTTCACGGGCCACCACGGTCGCCGCCTGCCGGGCGCTGGGCCTGTCCCCGTGGGACGACCCGCACAACGACGATCCCCGCTTCACGAGGGTGCGCGTCAGGAGGCACGTGCTGCCGGTGCTGGAGAAGGAGCTGGGCCCGGGGGTCGCGGAGGCGCTCGCGAGGACCGCGGGGATGGCGCGCGAGGACGCCGACGCACTGGACGGGTGGGCGGATTCGGCGTACCGAAATTGCGCTCTAAGCGATATCGAGGGGTCGGTCAGGTTGTCCGTGGGCGAGCTGGAGAGATTGCCCAACGCCGTCAGGCGGCGGGTCCTGCGCCGCGCGGCCATCGCTGCGGGAGCACCGCCGGGAGCGCTGTCGGCCGCCCACGTGCTGGCCGTGGACCGGCTGGTCACGCGGTGGCACGGGCAGAAGGCGGTGGACCTGCCCGGGGGTCTGTCGGCCGTGCGGCGGTATGACACCCTGATACTCGCCATCAGTCCCATCCCGTAAGGAACCACAGGTGGACGCTGCCGACATGGGCAATGACCTGGAAAAGGTCCTCATCTCCGAGGAAGATCTCCAGGTCAGGATCAAAGAGCTCGCCGGCCGGATCGACGAGGACTATGCAGGCAAGGAAGTCCTGCTCGTGGGCGTGCTGAAGGGCGCGGTCATGGTGATGGCCGACCTGGCGAGGGCTCTGCACGTGCCCGTGCAGATGGACTGGATGGCGGTGTCGTCGTACGGTGCCGGCACGAGGTCGTCGGGTGTCGTACGCGTGCTGAAGGACCTCGACACCGACATCCTCGACCGCCATGTGCTGATCGTCGAGGACATCATCGACTCCGGTCTGACCCTGCACTGGCTGCTGGAAAACCTGAAATCGCGCAATCCGGCCTCGCTGGAGATCTGCGCCGCGCTGCGCAAACCTGACGCGGTGAAGGTGCCTATCGAGGTGAAATACGTGGGTTTCGACATTCCCAGCGAGTTCGTCATCGGTTACGGCCTCGACTACGCGGAGCGATACCGCAATCTGCCCTTCATCGGCACGCTGGCTCCGCACGTTTACACCTAGCGATTCCGCCGGTGTTCCCGGCGGGCCGGGAACACCGCGCAACGTGACGTACGTTGATAGGGCAAGACCGGTGTAGCGGGCGGGTCCCTCCGTGCGCTGTGCCGGTGTACCTTCGGACTCCTGAAGGGTGACCCCGTGTCCCCTTCGGGTAGTCAGAACTCGCGGTGTCGGATGCCGCGGCCCCGGGGCGACCCGGGGTTTCACAGGCCATGGTCAGGAAGGGACGGGCCCGCAAGGGGTTCCGCATCGGATGGATCTCAAGCGATTTACACGTGGGCCACTGCTGTGGATCCTGGGCATCGTCGTGCTGCTCCTGCTCGTCACCCAGCTCTGGAGCGGTGGCGGCAATTACAAGCCGGCCGACACGTCCTTGGTTCTTCAGCAGATTCGCGCCGGAAACGTCAGCAACGCCAAGATCATCGACAAGGACAACCGGATCGAGGTGACGCTGACCAGCCCCGTCGTGGTCAAGGCCGGCGACGCCCCGACGAAGCTGATCCAGTCCGACTGGGTCACCGGTTACGGCAGCAAGCTGACCGACGAGCTCCAGGCTCAGGTCGACGCGGGCAAGACGAAGAGCTTCGCCACCGAGGTGCCGCAGGAAAACTTCCTGGTGAGCCTCCTGGTGAGCTTCCTGCCGATCGTCATCATCGTGCTGATCTTCCTGTTCATCATGAACCAGATGCAGGGCGGCGGCTCCCGGGTGATGAACTTCGGCAAGTCGAAGGCCAAGCTGATCACCAAAGACACCCCCAAGACGACCTTCTCCGACGTCGCCGGCGCCGACGAGGCCATCGAGGAGCTGCAGGAGATCAAGGAGTTCCTGCAGGCTCCGTCCAAGTTCCAGGCGATCGGCGCCAAGATCCCCAAGGGCGTGCTGCTCTACGGCCCGCCCGGCACCGGCAAGACGCTGCTGGCCCGCGCGGTCGCGGGTGAGGCCGGCGTGCCGTTCTACTCGATCTCCGGTTCCGACTTCGTCGAGATGTTCGTCGGTGTCGGCGCCTCGCGTGTTCGTGACCTGTTCGAGCAGGCCAAGGCCAACGCTCCGGCGATCATCTTCATCGACGAGATCGACGCGGTCGGCCGCCACCGCGGCGCCGGCCTGGGCGGCGGTCACGACGAGCGCGAGCAGACGCTCAACCAGCTGCTCGTCGAGATGGACGGCTTCGATGTCAAGGGCGGCGTGATCCTCATCGCGGCCACCAACCGGCCCGACATCCTCGACCCGGCGCTGCTGCGTCCTGGGCGTTTCGACCGGCAGGTCACCGTCGACCGGCCCGACCTCGAGGGCCGCAAGGGCATCCTCAAGGTGCACGGGCGGGGCAAGCCGTTCGCTCCCGACGTCGACCTCGACGTGATCGCGCGGCGCACCCCCGGCTTCACCGGCGCCGACCTGGCCAATGTGATCAACGAGGCGGCCCTGCTCACCGCGCGGGCCGACCAGAAGCTGATCACGATGGAGCTTCTCGAGGAGTCGATCGACCGTGTCATGGCAGGGCCCGAGCGCAAGACGCGGGTCATGTCCGACAAGGAAAAGAAGATGATCGCCTATCACGAGGGCGGTCACGCGCTGGTGGCGCACGCGCTGCCCAACTCCGACCCGGTGCACAAGATCACGATCTTGTCCCGTGGCCGCGCGCTCGGTTACACGATGACGCTGCCGATGGAGGACAAGTTCCTGGCCACCAGGTCGGAGATGATGGACCAGCTCGCGATGTTGCTCGGCGGCCGGGCGGCGGAGGAGCTCGTCTTCCACGAGCCGACCACCGGCGCCTCCAACGACATCGAGAAGGCCACGGCCGTCGCCCGCCGCATGGTGACCGAATACGGCATGAGCGAGCAGCTCGGCGCCCGCAAGTTCGGCAGCGGCCAGGCGGAGGTCTTCCTGGGCCGCGAGATGGGTCACGAGCGCGACTACTCCGAGAAGATCGCCTCCACGATCGACGAGGAGGTCCGCCGGATGATCGAGACGGCGCACGACCAGGCCTGGGACATCCTGGTCGAATACCGCGACGTGCTCGACAACCTGGTGCTCGAGCTCATGGAGAAGGAGACCCTCTCCCGTGAGCAGGTGCTCCAGATCTTCAGCCCGGTGGTCATCAGGGAGCACCGTCCGTCCTATGCGGGCTACGGCAAGCGGCTGCCCTCCGACCGCCCGCCGATCCTGACCCCGAAGGAGCAGTCGGCCAACGGCTCGCTCACCACGGGCCACCAGGACGCCCTTCCGTCCGGAGACAGTGCGTGACGCAGCACGACATCGACCAGGGCCGGATCGAGAAGGCCGTACGCGAGATCCTCTACGCCATCGGCGAGGATCCCGACCGCGACGGCCTCCTCGACACGCCTGCCCGGGTCGCCCGCGCCATGACCGAGCAGTATTCAGGGCTCGGCCAGACGCCCGAGGACGTGCTGACCAAGGTCTTCGACGTCGACCACGACGAGATGGTGCTCGTCAGGGACATCGAGGTCTACTCGACCTGCGAGCACCATCTGGTCCCGTTCCACGGGGTGGCCCACGTGGGCTACATCCCCAACCAGCGCGGTGAGGTGACGGGCCTGTCCAAGCTGGCCCGCCTGGTCGACGTGTTCGCCCGCCGTCCCCAGGTGCAGGAGCGCATGACCTCGCAGATCGCCGACGCGCTCATGCGGGTGCTGGAGCCGCGCGGGGTCATCGTGGTGGTCGAGGCCGAGCACCTGTGCATGACGATGCGTGGGGTGCGCAAGCCCGGTGCCAAGACCGTGACCTCGGCGGTCCGCGGTGACTTCCGCACCAGCGACAAGACCCGTTCCGAGGCAATGGCGCTGATTCTCCACCGCTGATGACGGAACGGGGTACCCACGATGTCATCACGTGTCGGGAAGCGCCTAGGCTTGGCCCATGACTAGCGTGCCCATGAACGTGCCGGGAGGCGCGGATCGGTGCCTCGTCATGGGCGTGGTCAATGTGACGCCCGATTCGTTCTCCGACGGCGGGCGATGGTTCGACGAGGAGGCCGCGATCCAGCACGGCCTCGACCTGGTCCGTGAGGGCGCCGACATCGTCGACGTGGGCGGCGAGTCCACCCGTCCCGGGGCCGCCAGGGTGTCCCTGCAGGAGGAGCTCACGCGGATTCTCCCGGTGATCAGGGCGCTCGACGCGGAGGGTGTGCGGGTCAGCGTCGACACGATGCGGGCGGAGGTCGCGAGGGCCGCGGTCGAGGCGGGCGCGCGGCTCGTCAACGACGTGAGCGGCGGGCTGGCCGACCCCGACATGCCCCGCGCGGTCGCCGCGACCGGAGTCCCCTACGTCGTGATGCACTGGCGCGGCCACAGCCACGACATGGACAGCCGCGCCGTCTACGCCGACGTGGTCACCGAGGTCCGCGAAGAGCTGAGCAAACGGGTCGATCTGGTGTTGGCGGAGGGCGTCACGGAGGAGCAGATCGTGATCGACCCCGGTCTCGGGTTCGCGAAGAACGCCGACCACAACTGGGCACTGCTGGCCGGCATCCCGAAGCTCGCCGAACTGGGTTATCCGCTATTGGTGGGCGCGTCGCGCAAACGGTTCCTCGGCCGACTGCTGGCCGGCCCCGACGGCACACCCCGGCCGTTCAGCCGCAGCGACGACGCGACCTTGGCGGTGACCGCGCTGGCCGCCCACGCGGGCGCTTGGTGCGTGCGCGTGCACGAGGTAGGTCCCAATGCCGATGCCGTGCGCGTGGCCGCCGCATGGAAGAGAGCCGGAGCCAACACATGAGCGTCGACACCGCCGCTATCGAGACGGTGAACCAGGAGTTCTACACCGCTATCGAGAACGCCGATCTCGACAAGATGACCGAGATCTGGGCGGAAGACTCCGGTGACGAGCAGGTGAGCTGCGTGCACCCGGGCTGGACCCTGCTGACGGGCCGCTCGGAGGTGCTGCGGTCATGGGCGTTGATCATGGCCAACACCACCTACATCCAGTTCGTGCTGACCGACGTCAACACGACCGTGCTGGGCGACGTGGCCGTGCTCACCTGCGTGGAGAACATCCTCACCGCGGGCGAGGAGGGCGAGTCCAGCTTCGCCGCGGGCAAGGTGGTGGCCAGCAACGTCTACCTCCGCACCCCGCAGGGGTGGCGGTTGTGGATGCACCATGGCTCGCCCGTGCTCCAGAGCGATGACGACGAGGAGGAGGACGGCGAGCTTGAGCGCTGATCGCATCGCCCTCAAGGGCCTGCGGGCCCGGGGGAGACACGGCGTCCTCGCTGCCGAGCGGGAGCTCGGGCAGGAGTTCGTCATCGACGCGACGTTGTTCCTCGACACCGCGCCGGCGGCGGCCGGTGACGACCTCACCAAGACCGTCCATTACGGCGAGCTGGCCGAGGCCCTCGTCAAGGTCGTGGAGGGCGAGCCGGTCGAGCTGATCGAGACGCTCGCGCAGCGGCTGGCCGAGGTGTGCCTGGCGAATGAGCTGGTGCACAGGGCCGAGGTGAGCGTGCACAAGCCGGCGGCACCCATCCCGCTGCCCTTCGACGATGTGGTCGTGACGATCGAGCGGAGCCGCTGATGAAGGCTGTCATCGCCCTGGGCAGCAACCTGGGGGCCCGCTTCCAGACGTTGCAGGGCGCCGTCGACACCCTGTTCGACGCCCCTGGGCTGAGGTTCGTGCAGGCGTCCCCCGTCTACGAGACCGACCCCGTCGGCGGCCCGTCCGGGCAGCGCCCCTACCTCAACGCGATCGTGATCGCCGAGACCACGCTGGAGCCCTTCCGGCTGCTGGAACGGGCGCTCAACGTCGAGGACGCCTTCGGCAGGGTCCGGGGCGAACGGTGGGGGCCGCGCACTCTCGACGTCGACCTGGTGGCGGTGGGCGAGCTCGTCAGCGACGACCCCGAGCTGACGCTGCCGCATCCGCTCGCCCACGAGCGCGCGTTCGTGCTGGTGCCCTGGTCGAAGGCCGATCCCGAGGCGGTGCTGCCCGGTCGCGGCCGGGTGGCCGACCTGCTGGAGGGGCTCGACCGGCAGGGCGTACGCCTGCGCGACGACCTCAAGCTGCAGAGGCCGGATTGAGGCCCACACATCCCGGCCATCTGGTCGGCATCCTCGTCGTCGTCGCGCTGCTCACCTGGGTGGTGATCCAGCCCGTCTACTCCGACCTGCCGCTGATGCCGTGGACCGCGATCCCCACGGTGACGTTGCTGGCCATCGGCGAGGGCTACACCGCCTGGCTGACCAAGGCCAGGATCGAGAGAAAGCCCGGCACCAAGCCGGTGGAGCCGATGGCGGTGGCCCGGCTGGCGGCGCTGGCGAAGGCGTCGGCGTACGCGGGGGCGGCGTTCGGGGGGATCTTCGCCGGGTTCGGGCTGCACACGGCGCAGCTGCTCGACCGGGAGACGCCACGGGGCGAGTTCTTCGTCGCCGCGGGGTCGCTGGTGTCGTGCGTGCTGCTCGTCTGCGCCGCCCTCTACCTGGAGCACTCGTGCCGCATCCCCAAGGAGCCGGAGGACCAGGAGCGCGACTAGTGCTCGCCGGAGAGGTCTTCGGTGCTGCGCCGGGCGGCGGCCCGCACACGGTCGTGCCACATCTCCCGGCGCAGCAGGCGCAGCGCGCGGCGGATCACGTCGCTCGGCCGCTCGCCTTCCCGCAGCGCGGCGCTGATGATCCGCAGGTCCTCGGCGGTGGCGTGGAAGCCGATGTCAGGCATGTTCCGAGCCTAGGGAGCGGCTGACGTCCTCGTCCCGCTTTTGGCGCACAGGTGTGCGGCGCCGGCCGAAGAGATAGATGACGGGGGCGGTGCAGATCAGCGGGCCGATGATGGCGATGGGGCGTTCCAGCCACCATTTCAGGTCGGGCGGGATCTGGGTGCCCATGGTGCCGAACCACCACCACGACAATCCCAGCGCGATCGCCATCCCCGTGGTGTGGAAGAGGAACAGCGGCAGCGAATAACGGTTGATGAAGTCGTTGACCCGGCGCCAGCCCGGCCGTACGAGTACGCGTTCCATGGAGGGCCGCAGCACCTCCACGAGCCCGATCTGGAAGAGCAGCAGCGCCACGATCACGAACGTGGGCGGCGCCATGTTCGACCACTTGTCGCCGGGCACGCCCACCATCGAGCCGGGATAGATGCCCGAGTAGACCAGCCCGAACAGGGCGAACAGCCCGGTCCACAACAGTCCCTTGTCATAGCGGCGGGGCAGCGCCACGACCCGGTCGTAGAAGAACCCGGCCTGGTGCGCCAGCCCCCAGACGATGAGCATGTTGAGCCAGCCGACCCGGTCGACGCCGTAGCTGAAGCGCACCACGTCGATCACCAGGGCGGCGCCGCCGAGCCAGATCAGGGCGAGCACGTCGTAGCGGTTGTGCAGCCACAGCGCCACGGGCAGCAGCGCGATCAGCACCAGGTAGACGCCGAGGAACCAGAGTGGGCTGAGCACCAGCAGCACGACCCGCCACATCCAGTCGACGCCGAAGGCCCACGTGACGACAGCCCCGATGACGGCCCACACGCCGGACAGGACGAGCGCGGGTAAGGCGAGCGCGCGGATGCGCCGCAGGACGAACGAGCCGATGCCGACGCCCCGCGTCTTGGCCCGGTTCCAGGACAGCAGGTGCACGTGACCGCCGACGTAGAAGAACAGCGGCAGCACCTGCAGCAGCCAGGTGAGGATCCACAGGCCCGAGGTGAAGCCGAGCGGGCTGGTGGGCTCGGGGCCGTGCGGCTTCCATTCGAGAATGGTGAACGCCCAGTGCCACACCACCACGACGATCAGGCTCAGGGCGCGCAGCCAGTCGACGTACTTGTCGCGCTCTTGCGTCGTCACTTGTCGATGTCACCCACGACGAAGAACATCGAGCCGAGGATGGCGACCATGTCGGCCACCAGGTGACCAGGCAACATCTCGCGCAGCACCTGGATGTTGTTGTAGGAGGCGGAGCGCAGCTTGAGCCGCCACGGCGTCTTGTCGCCCCTGGAGACGAGGTAGTAGCCGTTGATGCCGAGCGGGTTCTCCGTCCACGCGTATGTGTGGCCCTCCGGCACCTTGAGCACCTTGGGCAGGCGCTGGTTGATCGGCCCTGGAGGCAGCGCGCGCAGGCGTTCGGCGCAGGCGTCGGCCAGGTCGAGCGAGACCTTGAGCTGTTCGAGCAGGACCTCGAAGCGGGTGTGGCAGTCGCCCGCGCTCCTGGTGATCACCTTGACGGGCAGCTCGGGGTAGGCGAGGTAGGGCTCGTCGCGCCGGAGGTCGAAGTCGACGCCGGAGGCGCGGGCGATGGGGCCGCTCACGCCGTACTGCATGATCTGGTCGTGGGTGAGCACGCCGACGCCCGTGGTGCGGGCCAGGAAGATGTCGTTGTTCAGGATGAGGTTCTCGATGTCGGGCACGCGGCGGCGGGTCTGCGCGACGGCCGCCGACACCCGGTCGAGCCAGCCGAGCGGCAGGTCTTCCTTGAGCCCGCCGACCCGGTTGAACATGTAGTGCATGCGCCCGCCGGAGATCTCCTCCATGACGGCCTGGATGCGCTCGCGTTCGTCGAAGGCGTAGAACAGCGGGGTGATCGCGCCCAGCTCCAGAGGGTAGGAGCCGAGAAACATCAGGTGGTTGAGCACCCGGTTGAGCTCGGCCAGCAGTGTGCGCGCCCACACGGCCCTGACCGGGGGCTCCATGCCGAGCAGGCGTTCGGCGGCGAGCACCACGCCCAGCTCGTTGGCGAACCCTGACAGCCAGTCGTGCCGGTTGGCGAGCATGATGATCTGGCGGTAGTCACGCACCTCGAACAGTTTCTCCGCGCCGCGGTGCATGTAGCCGATGATGGGCTCGGCGGTGGCGATGCGCTCGCCGTCGAGCGTGAGCCGGAGCCGAAGCACCCCGTGGGTCGACGGGTGCTGCGGGCCGATGTTGAGGATCATGTCCTCGGTGGCCAGTTCTTTCGCGCCCGCACCTATGCCGACCACACGTTCCGTCATACGGCCATGCTGCCACCGTCGTGGGTGTCGATCCAGCGGCGGGGGGACCGTCAAACCTTGGTATGCGTGTGCATCCCAAAGTCGGACATGGGGAGGGATATCTAGAACGGGGGGAGAAATCACCATGAAGAGAATATTGTTCGACGTCGCGGCTCTGGTCGCGCGCGTGGTGACGGGCGTGATCTTCCTGGCCCATGGATGGCAGAAGTGGCAGGGCGGCCTGGGCGCCGCCGCGCAGGGCTTCAGGGAGTCGGGGATCCCGGCGCCCGAGGTGGCCGCCGCGTACGCGACCGTCGTGGAGACCGTCGGCGGCATCTTCCTGATCCTCGGCCTGCTGGTCAGGCCCGTGGCGGTGCTGCTGCTGCTCAACATGCTCGGCGCGATCTTCTTCGTGCACTGGGGCCTCACCCCGCTGTCCGCCGACAACGGCTGGGAGGTGCCGGGTGCCCTCGGCTCGCTGAGCCTGCTGTTCCTCGTCCTGGGCGGCGGCCGGTTCGGCCTCGACGGCATCTTCCGCGCGATGTCGCGCCGGCGGGCCGAACGCCGCGCGGCCGAGGCGGACCTCGCCGCCCACGCCCCCGCCGGGCGGGGCGGCCCGACGACACCCTTGCTGGCGCAGGAGGAGCCGCCCCAGGTGCCCCGGCAGCCGAGCGCGCCGAAGGACAGCGGCCTCAGCGACAAGGACATGCGCGACATCGACGCCCTGGTCGGCGACGAGCAGCCACCACGCCGCGAACCGCCCAAGGGCTGACCTTCAGCGGGCGGTGAGGTCGCGCAGCGCATCGATCAGCCGGTCCACGTGCTCCTGCGTGGTGCCGATGCCGATCGAGGCGCGCACCGCTGACGCGGCGCCGTCCTCGCACCCGCCGTCCGGGAGCCCGTTCTCCGTGCCCAGCAGGTGCCGGACGAACGGGTGCGCGCAGAACTTGCCGTCGCGCACCCCGATGCCGTACTCCCCGGACAGCACCTCGGCCACCTCGCGGGCCGCTCGCCCCTCGACGGTGAACGACACGATGCCCACCCGCGGATGGTCGTCCCCCCACAGGGACAGCTCGCGTACACCCTCGATCGAGGCGAGACCGGCCCGCAGCCGGGCGATCAGGCGCTCCTCCTCGCGCACCAGTGGGGTCCATCCGGTGGCGGAGAGCGCGTCGCAGGCGGCGGCCAGCGCGATGGCGCCGAGCACATTCGGCGTGCCCGCCTCGTGCCGCGGCTCCGGGTCGTCGTGCCACTCGACCCCGCCGGCCACCGACCGGACCGCGCCCCCGCCTTTCAGGTACGGCTCCGCCTCGGCCAGCCAGTCACGCCGCCCGATCAGCACGCCCGCGCCGAAGGGGGCGTACAGCTTGTGCCCGGAGAACGCCACGTAGTCGAGGTCCAGCGCGGTGAGGTTGAGCCGCCGGTGCGGTGCGAGCTGCGCGGCGTCCACCAGGATCCTGGCCCCGTGCCGGTGCGCGATGTGGGCCAGGGCGGCGATCGGCCACAACTCGCCGGTGACGTTGGAGGCGGCGGTGACCACGAGCAGCTTGGGCCCGTCGATCGCGGCCAGCGTCTCGTCGGCGGCGCGCACGGCCTCGCCGGGGAAGGCGGGTGGCGCCAGGCGTACGGACCGGGGCCAGGGAAGGAGCGAAGCGTGATGCTCGGTGTCGAAGACGACGGTGGTCGTGCCCTCGGGCAGGCAGCGGGCGAGCAGGTTGGTGGCGTCGGTGGTGTTGCGGGTGAAGATGACGGCGTCGCCCGGCCGGGCCCCGGCGAACGCGCTGACGGTGTGCCTGGCCTGCTCGTAGCGGGCGGTGGTGAGCTGGGAGGCGTAGCCCGCGCCGCGGTGGACGCTGGAGTAGGCCGGGAGCGCGGCGGCGACGGCCGCGCTGACCGGCTCCAGACAGGGGGCGCTGGCGGCGTAGTCGAGGTTGGCGTAGCTCACCAGCCGGCCGCCCTTGACCGGCACCTTGAGGTCGGCGCCGAGCACGGCGGGGACAGGTCGCTCGGGCGTGGGGGCGAAGGCCTCGGCGGCCCTGGTGGAAGCGGACGTGAAGATCGTCAACGTGGACACGGCAGTTCTCCTCGGGGTCGCCGGACCCCTGGAGCAGCCACGGAGCCCGCGCTTGCCCGCCACACCTCGTGACGGACCAGGTCCTCACCCGGGGCACCCCGCCGCGGACGCGAGGGTTGCCGGCCAGCTAGCCGGGGCTTGTCGCTGGCACTCATGACCTACGTCAAGAACTATAACCCGGACCCGGGCATGCGTCGCAAGCGGGGGCAGCAGGCGCTGGAGGAAGAAGGCACTGCCGAAAGGGAGGATCCCGCTCCTAAGATGAAATGATGCGCTTTGATCCCTGGGATCCGGATTTCGTGGCTCACCCGTACCGCGTCTACGAGGAGCTGCGCCGCGACGCTCCGGTCAGCTACTTCGAACCGACGAACCAGTGGCTGATCTCCCGGCACGCGGACGTCAACGCGCTGCTCAGAGACCGCCGCCTGGGCCGGTCCTACCTGCACGTGGCCACGCACGAGGAGTTCGGCAGGCCGCCGGAGCCGGAGTTCCAGGAGCCGTTCTGGCGGGTGATCAGGGCGGGCATGCTCGACGTGGAGCCGCCGGTGCACACGAGACTGCGCCGGCTGGTGTCCAAGGCGTTCACGCCGCGCATGGTCGAGTCGCTGCGCCCCCGGGTCCACGCCATCGCGCGGGACCTGGTGGACACGTACGTCGCCAAGGGCGGCGGCGACCTGATCGCCGACGTCGCCGAACCGCTGCCGGTGACCGTGATCGCCGAGATGCTCGGCATCCCCGAGCAGGACCGCCAACTGCTGCGCCCGTGGTCGGCCGACATCTGCGGCATGTATGAGCTCAACCCTGCCCCCGAGGCCCAGCACACGGCGGTGCGCGCGGCGGAGGAGTTCGCCGCCTACCTCAAGGCCCTGGCCGCCGAGCGCCGCCCGCGCCCCGGCGACGACCTGATCAGCGCGCTCACCCAGGTCACCGAGCTGACCGAGGACGAACTGGTCGGCACGTGCGTCCTGCTGCTCAACGCCGGTCACGAGGCCACCGTGAACGTGACCGGCAACGGCTGGTGGGCCCTGTTCAGGAACCCCGCCGAGCTCGTACGGCTGCGCGAGGACCGCTCGCTGCTGCCCACGGCCGTGGAGGAGCTCATGCGCTGGGACACGCCGCTGCAGATGTTCGAGCGGTGGGTGCTGGAGGACATCGAGGTGCACGGCGTGCGGATCCCGCGCGGGGCGGAGGTGGCGTTGTTGTTCGGCTCGGCCAACCGGGACCAGACGGTGTTCGACGACCCGGACAGGCTCGACGTGGGCCGCGCCGACAACCCGCACGTCTCCTTCGGCGCCGGGATCCACTTCTGCCTGGGGGCGCCGCTTGCCAGGATCGAGTTGATGGAGTCGTTCGGTGCCCTCCTGGACCGCGCGGCCACGCTGGAGCTGCGCCGGGAGCCGGAGTGGAAGCCGGGCTACGTCATCCGCGGGCTGCGTTCGCTGGAGCTCACCGCCACTGGCTGAGCCAGCCGAAGCCGCCGAGCCCCGACGGATGGATCAGTTCGCCCTCCTCGGAGGCTCTGGCCAGGGCGCGCAGGTAGCCGCGCGGATCGACGTGGGCCAGGTCGGCGGGCGGCCTGGCGCCGGTGATGCCGAGGGCCCTGAGCGCGTCACGCTGTGTGGACAAGGTTGTGGATATCGCACCGGCTTCGCGCCCGGCCTCCGCGCACGCGTCGAGCGCGACATGTGCCGTGATGTCGCAGGTGCCGTCGGGGACGGGGGTCACGACCGCGCCGTCGCGGTATCCGGTCAGGGTGCCGCACGGCGGGCGGTTATCCACAGGATGTGCATAATCGATGGCGATCGCTCTGCCTCTGGTCAGGCGTGCGAGGACCGAGGCCCAGGCCTCGTCGCGGGGTCGCCCGATCTCCGCCCGCGCGCCCACCCCGCACAACGGCCACCATCGCTCGAGCCATTCGCGGTCGGCGTGGCCGGGCGGGTCGCCGAGCCGCTCCTCGCCGGTGCGTACGTCGACCATGATCAGCCGCGGTCCTTGGGCGGTCTGCTCCACCACGTCGATCGGGACGTTGTCGAGCCATTCGTTGGCGATGGCCAGCCCGGTGATGGCGGCGGGCAGGTCGGGACGCCAGCGGATGCGCCCGGGCAGGCCCTCGGGGCGGGGGCAGAGGTCGACGGCGGTGACCCGCAGCCGGTCGCGCACGCCCGGCTCGGCGGCGCCCAGGACCTGGGTGACGAGCGTCCCTTCGCCCGCGCCGATGTCGACCAGGTCGAGCACGGCGGGGGAGCCGAGCTCGGCGTCCACCTCGGCGAGCAGGGCCAGCACCGCGTCGGCGAACGCGGCCGAGGCGCTGACCGAGGTGCGGAAGTGGCCCGAAGGGCGTTCGCGTAGGTAGAAGCCCGCCTCGCCGTAAAGCGCACGCTGCGTGGCGGCGCGCCAGGTGAGCCACATGTCTGGACTATCTCATGACTTCCGCTGGGCACAGTAGGTCAGATAAAGACTACTCACTGTACTCGGATTGGGGTAGCGTTGACCTATTGTCATCGGGTGGTCACTCCTTGTGTCCCCTGTCGAGCACGCCCCGCGGCCCTCAAGACGGCCGCGCAACCGAGAGGAGCCCTCATGCTGAAGAAGGCCATGGCCGTCGCCGGAGCCGTTGCGATGTTGTCCCTCGCCGCCCCCGCGCACGCCGACATCACCAGCGGCGCCGGTGGCATCGCCTCGGGCAACCAGCTGCACCTGCCCATCGCCATCCCCGTCAACGTCTGTGGCAACGCGGTGGCGGTCATTGGCGGCGCGCTCGCCGGCTGCAAGGGCGGCGCCTTCGCCCACGTGCCCAGTCACCACTGAAAGGCGGAGCCCGGGCCGGCGCAGGCCGGCCCGGGTCCGTCCCGGGCTGGTCAGTCGGCGGTCGGCCGGCCCGGTGCACCTCCAAGAGGTTCACATCTTTCGCGGGCGTCGGGTCCAGAGGACGGACTCGGCGCCTGCTGCCATCGGTGAACCCCTCTCCTCATCTCTTCCGACAGGGGGTGCGTTTTTTGTATGCCCTTGTCGCTTTTGTCGTTAACTCAACGCGCGGCAAAGGCACGGTCACATGCTCGGCTCCGTCAGGCCGTTACCCTGGTCGCCAGCGCCATCACGAAAGATAGAGCCCGCATCAGCGAGCTGCCGCCCTGGTGCCGTCACTTGTCGAGACCCCGTGAGCGGCAGTGCGCCCAGCGGGTTTCTCGTTCGCAGTCGACAGGGGTGACGTCATGGACGCGGGTGATCGCCCGGCACGGCTGACCGTAGGCGTGCTCGGTGCGGGCAAGGTGGGCTCGGCCCTCGGGGCCGCGCTGGCGCAGGCGGGCCACCGGGTGGTGGCCGCCAGCGGTGTGTCCGACAATTCGCAGCGGTGGGCCGCCGACCGGCTCGGTGTCACGCTGTCCCGGCCCGACCAGGTCGTGGCGGCGGCGCAGCTGATCCTGCTCACCGTTCCCGACGACGCGCTGCCCGACCTGGTTCACGGGCTGGCGTCCACGAAGGCCGACCTGCACGGCAAGCTGCTCGTGCACACCAGCGGGGCGTACGGGCTGTCCGTGCTCGACCCGGCGGCCGGGGCCGGCGCGCTGCCGCTCGCGCTGCACCCGGTGATGACCTTCACCGGTCGCGACGACGATCTCAACAAGCTCACCGGCATCTCCTACGGCGTGACCGCGCCCGACGTGCTGCGTCCCATCGCCGAGGCCCTGGTGATCGAGATGGGCGGCGAGCCGGTCTGGATCGCCGACGCCGACCGCCCGCTCTACCACGCGGCGCTCGCGGGAGCGGCCAACCACATGGTCACGCTCATCGCCGAGTCGTCTGACCTGCTCGGGCGCATCGGCGTCGACCACCCGGGCCGGATGCTGGGGCCGCTGCTCGGCGCCGCGCTCGACAACGTGCTGCGGCTCGGGATCGGTGGGCTCACCGGCCCGGTGGTGCGGGGCGACGCCGACACCGTACGCAAGCACGTCGACGCGCTCATCCTGGCCGCTCCGGAGGCGGCCGACGCCTACATCGCGCTGGCCAGGCTCACGGCGGACCGGGCGCTCGCGGCGGGGCTGCTCAAGCCCGAGGAGGCGGAGAGGCTGCTCGACGCGCTGGGGGGCAACATATGGACTTGAAGGATGAGAGAGGGCCGGCATGGAGCTGATCGTCGCAAGGAACAGGGAAGATCTGGTCAAGGCCCGGGGTGGTGGCGAGGTGGCCCTCGTGCCGACCATGGGTGCGCTGCACGAGGGGCACCAGGCGCTGATCAGGCAGGCCCGCGCTCGGGCCGATCACGTTGTGGTCAGCATCTTCGTCAATCCTCTGCAATTTTCCCCTAATGACGATTTTTCGCGATATCCCCGTACATTCGAGGCGGATCTCGACGTGTGCCGTGCCGAGGGCGTCGACGTTGTGTTCCACCCGGCCGTCGAGGACATGTACGCGCCCGACCGCCAGGTGGGCGTCACCGCGGGCCGGATGGGCTCCGTCGTCGAAGGGGCAGCCCGGCCCGGTCACTTCGACGGGGTGCTCACCGTGGTGCTCAAGCTGTTCAACGTGGTCCAGCCGGGGCTGGCGGTGTTCGGGCAGAAGGACGCCCAGCAGCTCGCCCTCATCCGCCGTATGGTCGCCGACCTCGACCTGCCGATCGAGATCCTCGACGTGCCCACCGTCCGCGAGCCCGACGGCCTGGCCCTGTCCAGCCGCAACCGGTTCCTGTCCGATGACGACCGGCGGGTGGCGCTGGCGCTCTCGCGGGCGCTCCGGGCGGGTGCGGCCGAGCTCACGCCGTCCAGGATCCGCGCCGCGGCGCGGGAGGTGCTCGACGCGGCGGGGCCGGAGCTCGACGTCGACTACCTGGTCCTCGTCGATCCGGCGACCTTCGCCGAGGTGGACGGGACGTACGACGGCATGGCCGTGCTCGCGGTGGCCGCCAGGGTGGGGACCACGCGCCTGATCGACAACGTCAGCGTGACGTTGAGCCGCGGCTGAGCGGGCACCCCCGGGGAGAGTCCACGCCGGAGGACAGGTTATCGTCATGTTGACGAGATTTGCCTCGCTGAGGAGACCCCCATGAGTGCACCGGCGATCCCCCTCCGGTTGACCGCCCCGGCGCCCGGCTGGACCGTCGAGGCGGACGTGGTCGTCGTGGGCTCCGGCATCGCGGGCCTGACCGCGGCCCTGCGCTTCGCCGAGCTGGAGCCGGAGGCCAGGGTCCTGGTCGTCACCAAGGACGTGTTGTCGGCCGGCTCGACCCGGTGGGCCCAGGGCGGCATCGCCGCCGTGCTCGACCCTCACGACACCCCCGACGAGCACCTGAGCGACACGTTGCTCGCCGGGGTGGGGCTGTGCGACGTGGAGGCGGTGCGCACGCTGGTGAGCGAGGGGCCGGACGCGCTGCGGCGCCTCATGGCCAGGGGCGCGCGTTTCGACCGCGCCCCCGACGGCGAACTCCAGCTCACCAGGGAAGGCGGCCACCGCAGGCGCCGGATCGTGCACGCGGGCGGCGACGCCACCGGCGCGGAGGTGCAGCGGGCGCTCGTCGAGGCGGTCCGCGCAGGGTCGATCGAGGTGATCGAGCACGCCCTGGTGCTCGACCTGCTCAAGGACGCCGAAGGCCGGGCCGGGGGCGTGACGCTGCACGTCATGGGCGAGGGCGCGCGCGACGGCGTGGGCGCGGTGCGCGCCAGGGCCGTGGTGCTGGCCACCGGCGGCATGGGCCAGGTCTACGCCGCCACGACCAACCCCTCCGTCTCCACCGGCGATGGGGTGGCGCTGGCGCTGCGGGCCGGGGCGGTGGTGCGCGACCTCGAGTTCGTGCAGTTCCACCCGACCGTCCTGTGGCTCGGCCCCCAATCGACCGGGCAACAGCCGCTGATCTCCGAGGCCGTCAGGGGTGAGGGCGCGTTCCTCGTCGACCACGACGGGGAACGGTTCATGCCGGGCGAGCACGAACTGGCCGACCTGGCTCCGCGCGACGTCGTGGCCAAGGCCATCATGCGCAGGATGCGGGAGACCGGGCGCGAGCACGTGTACCTCGACGGGCGGCACTTCGGCCGCGACACCTGGCGGACCCGCTTCCCCACGATCTACGCCGTCTGCCGCGAGCACGGCATCGACCCGGCCGCCGAACCGGTCCCCGTCGCCCCCGCCGCCCACTACGCCAGCGGCGGCGTCCGTACGGACCTGCGCGGGCGGACCTCCATCGAGGGTCTGTACGCGTGCGGCGAGGTGGCCTGCACCGGCGTGCACGGCGCGAACCGGCTGGCCTCCAACTCCCTGCTCGAAGGTCTCGTCTTCGCCGAGCGCATCGCCGAGGACATCCATCGTGTACGTCCCGAGCCGGGCGACCCGGTGGCGGGACAGGCGGCGCCCGGCCTGGTGGACCCGCGGACCAGGCCCAGGATCCAGGGCCACATGAGCATGGGGGCGAGCGTCCTGCGCAGCCGCGAGTCGCTGCTGGTCACGGCGAAGGCGCTGCGGGACGCCCGCTGGACGCCCGTCGCGGTGCCCGCGTGCACCGAGTCCTGGGAGGCCACCAACCTGCTGACCGTCGCCACGGTGCTCACCGGCGCGGCGACGGCCAGGCTCGAGACCCGCGGCTCGCACTGGCGGGAGGACCACGACAGCCGCGACGACGACGAATGGCTGGGTCACCTTGACGTGACCCTGACGGAGGAGGGGCCGCGCATGACGTACACACCACATGGGAAGGCCGGCTCGCGGCGGCTCGCCGACCGGGAGGCCGCGGCGGGCGAGCTGTCCGCGGCAGGGCTCGACCCGGCGGAGGTGGACGCGCTGATCGACCGGGCGCTGGAGGAGGACCTGGGGGAGGAGGGCGACGTGACGAGCCTGGCCACCATCCCGGCCGACCGTCGCGCGGTCGCCGACGTGGTGGCCCGCAAGTACGGCATCGTCGCGGGGCTGGCCGTGGCCGAGGCGGTGTTCGTCCGGTTGGGGGCGGTCCGGGCGGAGCGCGCGGTCAAGGACGGCGAGCGGGTGCGGGCGGGCGACGTGCTGATGACCGTCGAGGGGCCGGTCAGGGCGCTGCTGACGGCCGAGCGTACCGCGCTCAACCTGCTCACCCACCTGTCCGGGGTGGCGACGCTGACCGGCAGGTGGGTCGAGGCGGTCAGCGGCACTTCGGCACGCGTGCGCGACAGCCGCAAGACGCTGCCGGGGCTGCGGGCGCTGGAGAAGTACGCCGTGCGCTGCGGCGGCGGCGTGAACCACCGGATGTCGTTGTCGGACGCGGCCCTGATCAAGGACAACCACGTGGTGGCGGCGGGAGGCGTGGCCGAGGCGTTCAGGGCGGTGCGGGAGCGTTTTCCCGACCTGCCGGTCGAGGTGGAGGTCGACCGGCTGGACCAGTTGGAGGCCGTGCTCGACGAGGGGGCCGAGGAGATCCTGCTGGACAACTTCACGGTCGAGGACACCGCGCGTGCCGTACATATCGTGAAAAAGCGGGTGGGTAACAGGGTTGCCCTTGAAGCGAGCGGGGGATTGACCTTGGAATCGGCTCGTGATGTGGCCGACACTGGCGTGGACTACCTTGCGGTGGGAGCGCTTACGCACTCGGCGCCGGCCCTTGACATCGCACTGGATCTGCGGGGGTAATTGATGCTGCTCACGATCGACGTCGGCAACACGCATACGGTGCTGGGGCTTTTCGAGGGCGAGGACGTCATCGAGCACTGGCGGCTGGCCACCGACGCCCGCCGCACCGCCGACGAGATCGCGGTCGTGCTGCAGGGTCTGCTGACGCAGTCGCCGCTGCTCAAAGGGGCCGACATCGACGGCATCGCCATCTGCTCCACCGTGCCGAGCGTGCTCAACGAGATGCGCGAGATGTGCCGCCGCTACTACGGTGACGTGAATGCGGTGATCGTGGAGCCGGGCATCCGCACCGGCGTCCCCGTACGCATGGACAACCCCAAGGAGGTCGGCAGCGACCGCATCGTCAACGCGCTCGCGGCCATCGACCAGTACGGCGGCCCGTGCGTCATCGTCGACTTCGGCACCGCCACCTCGTTCGACGCGGTGTCGGCCAAGGGCGAATACGTCGGCGCGGTCACCGCGCCCGGCATCGAGATCTCCGTCGACGCCCTGGCCGCCGCCGGAGCGCAACTGCACAAGGTCGAGCTCGTACGCCCCCGCTCGGTGATCGCGAAGAACACGGTGGAGGCCCTGCAGGCGGGCATCATCTACGGCTTCGCCGGCCAGGTCGACGGCATCGTCGAGCGCATCGCCGCCGAGTTGGCCGACGACCCCGACGAGGTGACGGTCGTGGCCACCGGCGGGCACGCGGGGCTGGTCGTGGGCGAGTCACGCTCGATCGACGTGCACGAGCCGTGGCTGACCCTCATCGGGCTGCGGCTGATCTACCACCGTAACGCGGCCTGAGACCCGCGCGAGTCCCTGTGGTTCGCCGGATCCCCTACCCTTTGTTGGTGTGAGCGACGAACTTCCCGAGCAGATGCGCATCCGGAGGGAGAAGCTCGACCGCCTTCGCAGCGAGGGCGTCGACCCTTACCCGGTGAATTTCCCACGCACGGCCACCAACGCCGAGGTCAGGGAGAAATACCAGGGCCTGGAGCCCGACACCGCCACCGGTGACACGGTCTCGGTCGCGGGGCGCGTCATGCTCAACCGCGTGGGCGGCAAGCTCTGCTTCGCCACCCTCCGCGACGGCGGCGCCGACCTGCAGGTCATGATCTCGCTCGACAAGGTCGGCGAGGAGTCGTTGGCCCGCTGGAAGCGCGACGTCGACCTGGGCGACCACGTGGGCGTGACCGGCGAGGTCATCACCTCGCGCAGGGGCGAGCTGTCCGTTCTCGCCGACAGCTGGCAAATCACCAGCAAGTGCCTGCGGCCGCTGCCGGAGAAGCACGTCGGTCTCACCGACCCGGAGGCGCGGGTCCGCCAGCGCTACGTCGACCTGATCGTCAACGACGAGTCCAGGAAGATGGCCAGGGTCCGCAGCGCCACCGTGCGCGCGGTGCGCGACTTCTGGCACGAGGAGGGCTACCTCGAAGTCGAGACGCCGATGTTGCAGCCGATCCACGGCGGCGCCACGGCCCGGCCGTTCAAGACGCACATCAACGCCTACGACATGGAGCTCTATCTCCGCATCGCGATCGAGCTCTATCTCAAGCGGCTCGTGGTGGGCGGCATCGAGAAGGTTTTCGAGATCAACCGCAACTTCCGCAATGAAGGCGCCGACTCGACGCACAACCCCGAGTTCACCATGATCGAGGCCTACGGCACCTACCTCGACTACCACGACATGGCCGACCTCACCCAGCGGATGTACCAGAAGGCCGTGGTGGCCGCCCTGGACGGCACGGTGGTCGTGCACGACGGCGTCGAGGTCGACCTGGGCATCCCCGAGTGGCCGCGCATCACCCTCTACGGCGCGGTGTCGGAGGCCGTCGGCGAGGAGATCACGACCTCGACGTCGCTGGAAGAGCTGCGCAAGATCGCCGACCGGCGCGAGATCCCGTGGGACCCGAAGTGGGGTCCGGGCAAGCTCGTGCAGGAGCTGTTCGAGGCGCTCGTGGAGCACACGCTCATCCAGCCCACGTTCGTCATGGACTATCCGCTGGAGACCTCGCCGCTTGCCCGGCAGCACCGCGACGACCCGCTCGTGACCGAGAAGTGGGACCTCATCGGGTTCGGCACCGAGCTCGGCACCGCCTACTCCGAGCTCAACGACCCCATCGAGCAGCGCCGCCGCCTGGTCGAGCAGTCCCTGCTGGCCGCGGGCGGCGACCCGGAGGCCATGCAGCTCGACGAGGACTTTCTGCAGGCGCTCGAATACGCGATGCCGCCGACGGGCGGCATGGGCGCCGGCATCGACCGCATGATCATGGCCTTCACCGGCAGGAACATCCGGGAGACCATTCTGTTCCCCCTGGTGAAGCCGACGCACTGACCCCCGCAGGATCGAGCGCCCGGAGGCATGGTCTTCCGGGCGCTCACGTTCGTGCCGTGCGGCACGTCGCGGGCCGTCGCCCCCGATCCGCACGGGCTTGTCAGCTCCGGGTCAAGGCCGTGGCCGGGCGTACGGCGTGCTCCAGGAGCTTGTCCGCGGCTCCACGGCCACGAGGGCGGCGGCCTCCGGCCGGGTCCGGAAATAACGGGCCGGCGCGTGCCGCAGCCCGTGGTGGAGAGCGGCTGCGCGTCGTATGGATCATGCAGAAACCCGCCGGCGGAGGGATCAAAAACCGGGCCGGTCGGCACCGGATCGAGCGTGACGCAAACGGCGGGCGCATGGTGCGTGGCGCGGCGGAACGTGCCGGCCCACGCGACCCGGCCATGTACCGCGAATCATGTCAACTGCGCTGGTCAAGGGCGGCGATTGTGGTGCTTGACGACCTTTCCATGATGCGTTTACCGTCTGCGAGGAGCGGCTGTGGCCTGGCTAAGAGGGGTCCAGGCCTGCTGCTGGGGGGAGGGCTCCCGATGGAAGTGCTCACTGAAGGCGTTGAGCTGAGCCATGCGGATCTGGCGTTACTGGCGGAACTCGCCAGAGGAGTCACGGTCGATCGAGTGGGGAGACACCTGGACATCAGCGGCCGCACCGTACGCCGGAGGTTGCGCGGCATCTGCGACCGCATCGGCGTCGCCACCGCGATCGAGGCCGTGGCGTGGGCGGCACGCCGCCAGCTGATCTAGCGGGGCGCGCGCCGCCGGGCCAGGGGCTTTCAGTCGGCGATGCGCACCGCACCCGCGAACGGCCGCCGTTCGATCGACGCGATCCGCACCACATCACCCGTCCGAGGGGCGTGCACCATCATGCCGCCGCCGAGATAGATGCCCACGTGATGCAGGTCGCTGTAGAAGAACACCAGATCACCAGGGCGCATCTCGTCGCGTGAGATGTGCCGGCCGGCCGTCCACTGGTTGCCGGTGTAGTGCGGCAGCGAGATGCCCACCCGCTGATAGGCCGCCATCACCAGGCCGGAGCAGTCATAGGAGCCGGGACCCTCGGCGCCCCAGACGTACGGCTTGAGCTGCTGTGTGAGCGCCCACCGTGCCGCCTGCGCGGCCTTGCCGCTGCCGGCGATCGGCAGGTTGACGCGGGTGGCGCGCGTGCCGGGACGGCCGGCCTCGCCCAGCGCCCGCCTGAACAGGTTGCTCTCGACCTTGGCGACCAGCTTGCTGATCTTGCCGCGCTTGGCGTCGAGGTCCTTGACGATCTTCTCGACCTCGGTGATGCGCGACTTGGCGCCCGCCCTGGCGCGCTCGGCGGCCTTCATGGCCTTGATGAGCTGGTTGAGCTCCTCGCCCTGCCGCTGCTCGATGGCGAACGTGGTCGCGGCGCTGTCGAGGAAGTTGTCGGGGTTCTCGGAGGAGGTGAACGCCAGCGCCCGGCTCAGCCCGCCCGTGATGTAGGCGTTCTGGGCGAGCAGGGCGGCCTTGGCGCGTTTGGCCGACAGGTCCGCCTCACTGGCCGCCAGCGTCTTACGTGCGGCCTCGGCGGCCTTCTTGGCCGTTTTCAGCTTCTCCCGCTGGCCGTTGAACTGCTCGGTGAGCGTCTCGATCTCGGTGTGCATCTTCTCGACCCGCGAGGCGAGGTCCTTGAGCGAGGGCTTGGGGTCGGCGAAGGCAGGGCCGGTGGGAACCAACAGCAGCAGCGCGGCGATTGTGAGACTTGCCACACCGAGGCGGTGGCGCGACCGGGGGGGTTGCGGAGGGCCGGCGTGCCTGCCCGGCGCCTTCCTCCCACGGTCGAGCGTGCGCTTCACCAACCATGCTCCTCTCATAGACGCCTACCGGGTTAGCTGACGGGTTCGGGCCGGAGCAGCCCTACCGAAAAACTCGGATTCACCCCGTGATGGCGGTCGCCACCGGCGGGTCCCCGGCTTCCCTGAAGGGGAATTGAGCGTGTCTCCCCGTGCGCGACACGCGGGGATCATCGTCGCTGGACACTAATGCACTCCGGGTTCCTGCTCAACCAGAACTGCCAACTCTGTAGAGGTTTCGCAACCGAAGTGTCACAAGGGGATCTCGGTGGCAGTCGTGCCGGTGGGGCCGTATGTGGTGCTTCCTCCCAGACGAGGCCCGGGCGCGGCGTCGTGCTCGCTCGGCCACGAGTTGTAACAGGATGGGCGGAGACATGCGAGTTAGGTCCGAGCCGTAATGACATCTGTACTCTGGAGAGCCATGGAGCAGGTGGCCGAACTGACTGTGCCCGAGACCGCGGTGGTGGTCCGGCGTGCTCGCACGCCTGACGTGCGGGGGGTCGGGCGCCTGGTCGACGCCTATGCGGGCGCGGGCCCGCGGCTCCTGAAGAAGGCCACGGTGACGCTGTACGAAGACGTGCAGGAGTTCTGGGTGGCCGAGCGTGGCGGTCAGGTCGTCGGCTGCGGGGCGCTCCACGTGCTCTGGGAGGACCTCGCGGAGGTCCGTACGGTGGCCGTCGATCCCGAATGCCGAGGCATGGGGGTCGGCCACCGGATCGTCTCGGCGCTGATCCAGCAGGCAAAAGATCTTGGTCTGCAGCGTGTATTCTGTCTTACTTTTGAGGTCGACTTCTTCGCGAGGCACGGTTTCCGCCGCATCCAGGGCACACCAGTCTCCCCCGAGGTCTACGCCGAGCTGCTGGCCTCGTATGACGAGGGTGTAGCGGAGTTCCTCGACCTGGAACACGTCAAGCCGAACACCCTGGGCAACACCCGCATGCTGCTCCATCTGACGTCGGGTGACGCGGACCTTGACCACACGGAAAGGTGATTGTTGATACCTATGTCGATACGTTGGGCAGCACAGGCATGTGTCCTGACATGTGCCACGCGCGCACTCGAAGCGAGGTGACACGGTGAGCACCGGACAGCCGCCGTACCCACAGGACGAATCCGGCGAGAACTCTGCGCCTCCCCACTACGGCCAGCAGAACCCGGGCCGCCACCCCAGCGAGCCCGACCCCGACGTCACCGTTGTCGGCTACCGAGCGGACGACGCCTACGGCCAGCAGCCCCCCCACGGTCAGCAGCAGGGCTACGGCCAGCAACCCCAGTACGGTCAGCAGCAGGGCTACGGCCAGCAACCCCAATATGGCCAGCAGCAGGGCTACGGCCAGCAACCTCAATATGGCCAGCAGCCGCAGTCCCAGCCCGACTACGGCCAGCAGCAGGGCTACGGCCAGCAGGCTCCCTCTCAACCGGCCTACGGCCAGCAACCCCAGTACGGCCAGCAGCCGCAGTCCCAGCCCGACTACGGCCAGCAGGGCTACGGCCAGCAGCCGCAGTCGGGCCAGCAGGGTTACGACCAGCAGGGCTACGGTCAGCAACCCCAGTACGGTCAGCAGCCGCAGTCCCAGCCCGGCTACGGCCAGCAGGGCTACGACCAGCAGGGCTACGACCAGCAGCAGTACGGCCAGCAGCAGGGCTACGGCCAGCAGCCGCAGTCGGGCCAGCAGGCTTACGACCAGCAGGGCTACGGCCAGCAGCAGTACGGCCAGCAACCCCAGTCGGGCCAGCAGGGTTATGACCAGAACCAGTACGGTCAGCAGCCGCAGTCGGGCCAGCAGGGTTACGACCCGCAGGGCTACGGCCAGCAACCCCAGTACGGTCAGCAGCCGCAGTCCCAGCCCGGCTACGGCCAGCAGCAGTACGGTCAGCAGGGTTACGGGCAGCAGGGCTACGGCCAGCAGTCCCAGCCCGGTTACGCCCAGCCCGGTTACGCCCAGCCCGGTTACGGCCAGCAGGGTGGCTACGACCAGCAGCAGTACGGCCAGGCCTACGGGCAGCCGCAGCAGGCCGGTTACGGCCAGGCCCCCTACGGCCAGCCGGGCTACGGCCCGGTCGGCGTGCAGCCGCCGGGAGCCCCCGCCCCGCTGGCGGAGTGGTGGCAGCGTCTGGTGGCGCGGATCGTCGACGGTGTCCTGTTCGGCATCGTGATGGTCGTGCTGTCTCTTCTCCTCACGGCGCTCTTCCTGGCGAGCTACGACTCGACCAGCGGCGCCACCTCGGGGCTGTTCGGCTCGTTCGCGCTCAACATCGTGCTGGCGATCCTCCTGACCGCCGTCTACGTCGGTTACGACTTCCTCATGCACAAGATGAAGGGCCAGACGGTCGGCAAGATGATCATGGGGATCAAGGTCGTGCCGGTGGGGCAGATGATGCCTCCTGGCGGCCTGCCGGGCGACGCCGCCATCAAGCGGGCCGGCGTGACCTGGGGTGCCTACATCCTCTACTTCCTGCCGTTCGGCACCCTGCTGGCGGCCGTCGTCTGCGGCCTGAACGGCGCCTCGATGCTCTGGGACAAGCCGCTGCAGCAGACGTTCGCGGACAAGTTCGCGAACTCCGTGGTGGTCAAGATCAAGTAATCGCTCGAACCGCGAAACAGGGGCCGGCTTCCCGTCGGCCTCTGTTTTGTATGTGAGGGTAGGTGCGGAATGTAGGGCTCCTGAGCCGTCGAAGACGCGAGGTGAGGGTTATGGCCGGAACGCCGCCGTGGGCGGACGCGGTGCCCGCGGAATGGTGGGAACGGCTGGCCGCCCGGATCATTGAAGCACTCGTCTTCGGCATCCTTTATTACATTCTGTTCATTGCGCTATGGGCTGTCTTCCGGACTGTCGGCATGATGGACGCGTTCGGCGGCCGGCTGCCCGGAGTGTTCGCGTGGGCGCTCGCGGGGCTGGGTTATACGGGTTACGACTGGTGGGCGCATTGGCGGCACGGGCGTACGTTCGGCCAGGCGATCATGCGGATCCGCCTGTCGCCACCGGGTGTTCGGGCCCGTGCTCTGCTCAAACGTTCCCTGCTCTATCCGGGTCCGGTCATGCTGATGGGCATTCCGGTGGTCAATCTGGTGGCGGGAATGCTGCTGTTCGGGATCGGTATGCTCATCCTGATCGACAAGCCGCTGGAGCGCGGCCCGCATGACAGGCTCGCGGGAACGCACGTGGTTAAAGATCTTCGCTGAGGCATCCGTACCTGCACAGATGTTTTTCGCAAAATTTTGGCATGATCCGGTAAGGAGCCTGGAGAGACTGGCATTAGGCTATGGGGCGTCCGGGTTGCCGGATGTAGGTCTCCCTGCGACACGCAGGGCATGTGTGTGCCGCTATGGTCGGGTGCGGGCGGTTGTCGCCTTGCGCACCATGAGGGGCCCGCAGTGCTCCCCCAAGGGGCGCTCCGCGCGCTTAATGCGCCCCGAAACCCCGTCAGCCGTGGAGGCGAGGACGAATGGAAGCCCTTACAGACGTATTGTCAGCGCTCATCCCCCCGGTGGTGGTGGGCGGCGCCTTCGTCTTTGGCGTCGTGAAGTTGGTCCGGGCGGAGGCCGTCGGCGGCAGGCGAAACCGTGAGGATCAGCCCGAGGGCGAGAACTGATCGGCCAGTCAGCCGAATCCCCGTAGCGCTGAATTGTCTCCACGCCTTTCCGGGTATATGTTTGGGCTGGCGAATGAAACAATGCTCCGCGAAAGGATTGCGTAGATGGCCAAGCAGATCCAGGAGATTCTCATCGATGACCTCGATGGGGGCGAGGCCAATGAGACGGTCAGCTTCGCTATTGACGGCTCCTCCTATGAGATTGACCTCAGCGACCTTAACGCGAAGAAGCTGAGGGACGCGCTCACGCCTTTCGTGCAGCACGCGCGCAGGGCCGGTGCCGTCACCACGCGTCGGCGTGGCCGCGGCGGCAACCGCGCGATGAGCCGCGAGAAGAGCTCGGAGATCCGGCAGTGGGCCAAGGCCCACGGCCTGCCCGTCAGCGAGCGAGGCCGCATCGCCTCCACCGTCGTCGAGAAGTACGAGCAGGCTCACTAGGAGAGCCGGCTGCTCGACCATGCGCTTATGCCGTTCGCCTAGGACCCCGGCGACCGCCATAAGCGCATGATCGTGTCCGGGTCGTTCTGAATGGCGGAGCGGCCCGGATGATGATCGACTCGCCTGTCCATATGCGGGCGTTTTGGCCGCGGATCGGGCGCCCTCTCGGCGCCGTTTCCGCGGCCGGGCGCCCGCATATGCGACGGTGCCGCGCCTGGCGCGTCCGAATGCGCCGCGCGGCCATACCCCATTCAACGTACGCTTCTCGCCGCGAGGCGCCCGGATTGCCCGCGGGGCCGCGTCATTCGCCTACCGTCACGGACAAGCGTCGCACTCATGGAACGCGCCATGACGGAAATCCGGGCGCCTAAAGACCGCCGACGATCTTCACGCGCTGTAGCCCTAACCGCGATCTCGACTCGCGCACGTGCCGGAAACCCCGTATGCCACGCGGGTGTGGGCATCGGCGCAAAACACCGCCGTACACGTTGCGTGGCCGTCGTGCCATAAGCGGCGCCGGGGAGATGTCGCGGCGCGGGGCATAACCCGCGGGCATGGGGGCGCCTCGCACAATCCGGCTTTCACGAGCATGTGCCCACAATGCCGGGCCATCACGAAGTGTGGCGGGCACCTGAATGCGGCCGCCCGGCGACGGCGAGGATGAGCGCGAATGTCATGCCCGGCCGCGGTGCAGTGTCTCATGATGCGAGATGAGATCGGTAACCGAGCTGACCGGTTGGCGTATTACTCTGTGTGCGGTGTGCGGCGTGTGTCCCGTTGTGCTCAGGGCGCAGCACGCGCGGTTGGCCAACCATTGCGTCGGGACATAGGATGATTGCGTAACAGATACGTACGCGGCATCTGGGATACGCGGGTGAAGTGGCGCCCCAGCCGGCTTCGCCCCCGATGTCCGATGGCCGATCGTGGTGATCCGGATACGGTGCGGCAGCACATTTCAGCCGCTTCCGCGAAGCGTCCTAAACATCGTTCGCTTGCGGCGTATCGGGAACACGTCACCCCCGAACGGTAGTTGGATAGAGGGTGAACGCCCTGTTCCCGGGGAACGTGTCTGCTATAGAGCGTGTCAGCGGCAGTGGGCACGGTGCGCCGAGCCAGGGCTAGCATGCGGGATGACGGGACCGGATTTACCGGCCTGACTGACCGCTCTGTGAGGAGCGACGAGATGTTCGAGAGGTTCACCGACCGAGCGAGGCGTGTTGTCGTCTTGGCCCAAGAAGAGGCCAGGATGCTCAACCACAACTACATCGGCACTGAGCACATTCTTCTTGGTCTGATCCACGAAGGTGAGGGCGTAGCCGCCAAGGCTCTGGAGAGCCTCGGCATCAGCCTTGAGGGTGTGCGCCAGCAGGTCGAGGAGATCATCGGCCAGGGCCAGTCGGCTCCGTCGGGGCACATTCCGTTCACCCCGCGGGCCAAGAAGGTCCTCGAGCTGTCGCTCCGTGAGGCTTTGCAACTGGGTCACAACTACATCGGCACCGAGCACATCCTGCTCGGGCTCATCCGTGAGGGTGAGGGTGTGGCAGCCCAGGTGCTGGTCAAGCTTGGAGCTGATCTCAACCGTGTCAGGCAGCAGGTCATCCAGTTGCTCCACGGCTATCAGGGCAAGGAGCCGGCCGCCGCGGGTGGCCCGCAGGAGTCGGCCCCGTCGACGTCCCTGGTGCTCGACCAGTTCGGCCGCAACCTGACCCAGGCGGCCCGCGAGGGCAAGCTGGATCCGGTCATCGGCCGTGAGAAGGAGATCGAGCGGGTCATGCAGGTCCTCTCCAGGAGGACCAAGAACAACCCCGTTCTCATCGGCGAGCCCGGCGTCGGCAAGACCGCCGTCGTCGAAGGATTGTCGCAGAAGATCGTCAGGGGCGAGGTGCCCGAGACGCTGAAGGACAAGCAGCTCTACACGCTTGACCTCGGCGCCCTGGTCGCCGGCTCCCGCTACCGCGGTGACTTCGAAGAGCGCCTGAAGAAGGTGCTCAAGGAGATCCGCACCCGTGGCGACATCATCCTGTTCATCGACGAGCTGCACACGCTCGTTGGTGCGGGCGCCGCCGAGGGCGCGATCGACGCCGCCAGCATCCTCAAGCCGATGCTGGCCCGCGGCGAGCTGCAGACGATCGGCGCGACGACGCTCGACGAATACCGCAAATACCTCGAGAAGGACGCAGCGCTGGAGCGCCGGTTCCAGCCGATCCAGGTGGCCGAGCCCTCGCTCAGCCACACGATCGAGATCCTCAAGGGTCTGCGCGACCGCTACGAGGCGCACCACCGCGTGTCCATCACCGACGACGCGCTGGTGGCCGCCGCGCAGCTGGCCGACCGCTACATCAGCGACCGCTACCTTCCCGACAAGGCGATCGACCTCATCGACGAGGCCGGCTCCAGGATGCGCATCCGCAGGATGACCGCGCCGCCGGACCTGCGCGAATACGACGAGAAGATCGCCAACGTCCGCCGTGACAAGGAGTCCGCGATCGACGCGCAGGACTTCGAGAAGGCGGCCGCGCTGCGCGACCAGGAGAAGCAGCTCCAGCTCAAGCGCGAGCGGCGGGAGAAGGAGTGGAAGGCCGGCGACATGGATGTCGTGGCCGAGGTCACCCAGGAACTCATCGCCGAGGTCCTGGCGACCGCCACCGGCATCCCGGTCTTCAAGCTGACCGAGGAGGAGTCCCAGCGCCTGCTCCGCATGGAGGACGAGCTCCACAAGCGGATCATCGGCCAGGACGACGCCATCAAGGGCCTGTCGCGTTCCATCCGGCGCACCCGCGCCGGGCTGAAGGACCCGCGGCGTCCCGGCGGCTCGTTCATCTTCGCCGGCCCCTCGGGCGTCGGTAAGACCGAGCTGTCCAAGGCCCTGGCGGAGTTCCTCTTCGGCGACGAAGACGCCCTGATCAGCCTGGACATGTCCGAGTTCATGGAGAAGCACACCGTCTCCAGGCTCTTCGGCTCGCCTCCCGGCTACGTCGGCTACGAAGAGGGCGGTCAGCTCACCGAGAAGGTGCGGCGCAAGCCGTTCTCCGTGGTCCTGTTCGACGAGATCGAGAAGGCCCACCCCGACATCTTCAACTCGCTGCTGCAGATCCTGGAGGACGGTCGCCTGACCGACGCCCAGGGCCGCGTGGTCGACTTCAAGAACACGGTCATCATCATGACCACCAACCTCGGCACCCGTGACATCTCCAAGGGCATCGGGGTCGGGTTCGCGAAGTCCAACGACGCCGACTCCAACTACGACCGGATGAAGTCCAAGGTGCAGGAAGAGCTCAAGCAGCACTTCCGGCCCGAGTTCCTCAACCGTGTCGACGACATCGTGGTCTTCCACCAGCTGACACCCAACGAGATCATCAAGATCGTGGATCTGATGCTCAACCAGGTCGACGCCAGGCTGAAGGACCGCGACATGGGGCTCGACGTCTCGCCCGAGGCCAGGCAGCTGCTGGCCGACCGCGGCTACGACCCGGTCATGGGCGCCCGTCCGCTGCGGCGTACGATCCAGCGCGAGCTGGAGGACTCCCTGTCCGAGAAGATCCTTTACGGCGAGCTCCGTCCGGGGCAGGTCGTCAAGGTGACCACCGAAGGCGAGGGCGACGACGCCAAGTTCGTCTTCAAGGGGGAGTCCGCCTCGACGGTGCCCGACTCGGCCGCCGCGATCGCAGCGCCGATCCAGCGCTGACATCCCGGTCTCGCGAAGCCCCCGCGTGGAGCGTCGTCCACGCGGGGGCTTTCGCATGGGCCGGCGACGCCGCGGCTCCCGGGGAGCTGTGCGAATGGCCCATGTGGTCGCCGAACGGGCCGAGCCCGGGCGATGGAGTCCGGCTACGCCGTCGTCATTCCGGGCACTCCCGGGGGCCGATGCTCTGCCCCGCGCCGAGGACGGTGACCTGGGTGGGGTTCTCCGGCGCCAGGGCGGCGGCCGTGCACACGATCTGGTCGACGGCCAGTGCGGACAGTTCGCCGGCCGGAGTGGACAGGGTCACCACCAGGTGGCCGTCCGGCTTGACGGTCACCGAGAACGGGCCGGCTTCGCCCGGGACGTCGGTGGTGAACCCGCGCGCCTGTTCCTTTCCGGTGGGTCCGGCTGCCAGCAGCGCGAGCGTGTCGGCTTTGAACAGGGGACGATGACGGGGCCGGGGCCGCGTCACCGCGTCGAGCCGGCCGTTCTTGACCAGGTAGAGGGTGATCGTCGCGGTGGGTGCGACGCCTCCGCTCGGCGGGTCGCCGGCCGGGATGACGTCGCTGGGCCGCACGCCGCAGCCGGCCACGGCGACGAACGACACGAGGCCCGCGGCGAGCACGCGGCAGGCGAGCCAGGCCTTCACTCGGAGCCTCCGTTCGGATCGGGTGGCCGGCGTGGCAGCCGCAGCGTGAAGACGGCGCCGCCGTCCGGGGCGTTGGTGACGGTGAGGTCGCCTCGGTGCAGGCGGGCGTTCTCCCGTGCGATGGCCAGGCCGAGGCCGCTGCCCTCGGATCTGGCCCTGGCCGCGCTGGCCTTGTAGAAGCGGTCGAACACGTGCGGCAACACCGCTTCGTCCAGCCCCGGTCCGTGGTCGCGGACCTCGACAGCGATCCAGTCCTGGCCGGCGCGGAGCCGTACCGACACCGGTGGCTCGCCGTGCCGCAGGGCGTTGCCGACCAGGTTCGCGAGGATGACGTCCACCCGGCGCGGGTCCAGCCGCGCCGTCACCTCGGAGGCGAGTTCGGTGTGCACCCGCTCCGGCCAGCCCCGGGTACGCAGGGTCGCGCGCACCAGCTCGGCCACGTCGACCTCGTTCAGTGCGAGGGCCGCGACGCCGGAGTCGAACCTGCTGATCTCGATGAGGTCGTTCACCAGTCCGGTGAGGTTGAGCGTCTCCTGGCTGACCAGTCTGGCGGCCCTGCCGGCGGGCTCGGGCAGCCCGTCCGCCTCCTCGTCGAGGATGTCGGCGACCGCGGTGAGCGCGGCCAGCGGGGTGCGCAGCTCGTGGGAAACGTCGGCCACGAACCGGCGGGCGTCGGCCTCCATCTCGCGCAGCTGCATGACGTGCCGTTCCAGCTCCGCCGCGGTGTTGTTGAACGTGCGCGCCACGTCGGCCAGCTCGTCGGAGCCGCGCATCTCGATCCTGACCCGCAGCTCGCCCTCGCCCAGCAGGCGTGCCGCCCGACCGAGCTCGCGCACCGGCCGCAGCACGCCACGGGTGGCCAGCAGTGCCAGGACGACCGCGAACGCCAGCGCCGCCCCGCCGGTGAGCCAGGCGCGTGCGGCGAGCTCGTTGATGCTGCGCTGTTCGGAAAGCAGGCTGCGAACGGTGTAGACCTCGATGCCGGACACCCGCGGTGCCTGGCCCCGTTCGGCGATCAGCAACGGCGCGCCGATGACCAGGAAGGGGGCGCCATGCCACTCCACGCGTTGCCACGCCATGACGCCGCCGGCCACGGTATGCCGTAGCTTCGGGGGAATGTCACCGGCGTCCAGGGGCGGCGCGTTCGGTAGCCCGCCCGGCTGCCACTGCACCCCGTGGTAGACGGCGATCGTGTGGGTGTCCTCGTCGATCAGGCTGCGGGCGATCCCGCCGAGCTCGGCGGGGCCCGGCGTCGCGGTGGGCAAGGGGAAGAGCGCCTCCAGGCGGCTCCTCATCGTGTTCACCGCGGCATCCTGGGTTCTCTCCAGGATGGCGTTGCGAGCCTCGACGTACATCCCGCCGGCCACCGCCGCCGCGGTGACCACACACAGCAGCGCGAACGCGGACAACAACCGGGTACGCAGCCCCGGACTCGGCCGAAGTGCCACCGGCGGCTCACACCGGCCCGAAACGGTAGCCGAACCCGCGCACCGTCTGCACGTAGACAGGCGCCGCCGAGTCGTCCTCGATCTTCGCGCGCAGCCGCTGCACGCACGCGTCCACCAGACGCGAGTCGCCGAAATACCCGTGCTCCCACACCGACTCCAGCAACTGCTGGCGGCTGTGCACCCGGCCCGGCGTGCCGGAGAGTTCGAGCAGGAGGCGCAGCTCCGTCGGGGCGAGGCCGACCGGCACGCCGCGGTGGGTGACCACCAGCCCGGCCCGATCGATGGTCAGGTCCCCGTGCCGCTCCAGCTCCGCCTGGTCCCGGCCGATCCGCCGCAGCACCGCGCGGATGCGGGCCTCGAGCACTCTGGGCTGCACCGGCTTGACCACGTAGTCGTCGGCGCCCGCCTCCAGCCCGGCCACCACGTCGATGTCGTCGCCCCGCGCGGTCAGCATGATGATCGGGACGTTCCCGGAGGCCCGCATGCGCCGGCAGACCTCGAACCCGTCGATGCCCGGCAACATCAGATCGAGCACGACGACGTCGGGAAGGTCCATGCGCAGCCGGTCCAGCCCCTGCTCGCCGGACTCCACCGCGCGCACCCGGTGCCCGTGCCGGGTCAGGGCCAGCTCAAGTCCCTCCCGCACGGCCAGGTCATCCTCGATCAACAACACTCGCGACACGCCGCCGAGTTTCACCGCACGCTCCCCGTAGCTCGCTCGCCGGTCAATCCATCCACTGTCGGCCCGTCGTGTCCCCGCCTCGTCCGCGCCGTGTCATGGTCGTGTCACGGTCACACCGACGGTGGCCGCCGTCGAGAAACGATGACAGGCGGCGGACAACGCACGCATATTCGGCGCCAAGCGTAGTCGCCATGAACGAACCACGTACCATCCCACCTCGGCCCCGCGACCGGCTGTTCGCCGCGGTCACGCTGGTGCTCGCCGTTCTGCTGCTGCCCGCGGCGTCCGTCCGCCGTCCCGGCCGCGCTCGCGAACTGGCGTGCACGTGGGCGTTACGGATGCGCTTCCCGGCCGAGGACCTCACCGGGCTCACCGACGGCACCCTGGCGGCGTTCACCGCGGCCCGTACCGAGGCGCTCTGGTGTCACGGCCAGTTGCTCGGCCTCACCTCGGGCTACCGCGATCCCCTCGTCCAGCAGCACATGTTCGACGAGGAGGTGCGCCGGTCCGGCTCCCCGGCCTCGGCACGCATGCTCGTGCTGCCGGCGGCGGAGTCCAGCCACGTCAAGGGCATCGCGCTGGACGTGCGCCCCCACGAAGGCGCGCGCTGGCTGGAGGAAAACGGCGCCCGCTACGACCTCTACCGCATCTACGACAACGAGTGGTGGCACTTCGAGTACCGCCCGGACCGCGGCGGCACACCACCACCCCGCCGGCCCCATCCCGGCCTGGGCTGACGGGGGACCAGCCGTGGCCCACCGGGGTGCGGCGCGGGGACGTTGACGGGTTCGCGCCCGCTAAGGGCGTTCGGAGAAGGGGCAAGAAATATGTCATCGGGACTGCTGGGGCGGCGCCTGCAAGCCGCGCGGGAGACGGCGTTCGTGGGGCGGAAGGAGGAGCTCGCGGCTTTCCAGGCGGCGTTGTACGGCGGCCGCAGCGTCCTGTACGTGCACGGTCCCGGCGGCGTCGGGAAGTCGGCCTTGTTGCGGCGGTTCGCCGGCGAGGCCGCGGCGGCGGGGCGGCCGGTGTCCCTGGTGGACGGGCTCATGCCGGCTCCGGCGGGCTCCGAGGCCGAGCCGGTGCTTCGTGATGCGGACGCGGTGTTGCTGGTCGACAACGTCGAACGTGTGCGGGGCTGGGAGGAGTGGCTGCGTGAGCGGTTCCTGCCGCGGGTGCCCATGGGGGCGCTGGTGGTGGTCGCGGGGCGATGTCCGCCGGACATGCGGTGGCAGGCGGATCCGGGATGGGCGGGGGCGCTGGAGGTGCTGCCGCTGCGTGGTCTGCGGGCCGGGGACGCGCAGGCTCTGCTGGACTCCCGCGGGGTGCCGGCCGGGCTGCGTGAACCGCTGCTGGCCTTCGCCGGCGGTCATCCGATGGCGCTGCTGCTGGGGGCGGCCGTGGCGGTGAAGGACGGCGGGGCCGGCAGGCGGTGGACGCCGAACCAGGACGTGGTGGCCACGTTGCTGGATCAGCTGGTGGGCGAGCTGCCGTCGGCGGCGCATCGGCATGCTCTGGAGGTCTGCGCGCACGCGCACATGACGACGGAAGACCTGCTGCGGGCGGCCCTGCCGGACGACGCCGCGGCGTTGTTCCAGTGGTTGCGGCGGTTGCCGTTCGTGGAGTCGTGCGGTCTCGGGCTGTTCCCGCATCACGTGGTGCGCGAGGTGGTGGAGGCGGACCTGCGCTGGCGCGATCCCGAGGGGTACGCGGCGATGAACGGCCGCATCCACGCCCACCTGGCGGAGAAGGTGCGCACGGCGAACGACGCGGACGTGCCCGGCGCGGTGGTGGCGCTGCTCTACCTGCGTCGCGGCAAAGGAGCGCCGGCCGGTTCGCACCGCTGCCGCGAGGAGGACGAGTTCCAGGAGGACGTGCTGCGCGAGGAGGACGTCGGCACGCTGGTCCGGGTGGCGACCGCGGCGGGGGGCGCGGCGTCCGCGGACTGCGCCGCCTTCTGGGCGCAGCGGCAGCCGGAGGCGTTCCGGCTGTACCGGCGGATCGCCACGGGCGAGCCCGTGGCGTTCTCCGCGTGGTTGCGGCTGGAGGAGCTCGACGAGGAGGAGTCGGCGGCCGATCCCGCCGTGGCCGCCGCGTGGGCGCACGCGCGGGCCACCACGCCGTTGCGCGCCGGTGAACACCTGGCGGTCGGCCGGCTGTGGGCGCTGCCGCCGTATCGCGAGCACTCGCCGCTGTCGGAGGTGATGCGGGGGCGGATGATCGCCACCTGTCTGCGGGCCGAGCGCCTGGCATGGTCATATATCGCGCTACGGCATCCGGACCAGGCATGGGCGGAGCATCTACGGCAGTACGGGATGCGTACCCTCTCCGAGAGGCTGGGCGAAGACGGCTACACCCTGTTCGTTCATGACTGGCGCGCGGTGCCGGCGCAGGCCTGGCTGGAGCGCATGAACCACCCGCCCGGCGGCCCGAGCGCCGCCACGGCGGAACTGGAGGTGTTGTCGCAGGCGCAGTTCGTCGAGGCGGTGCGCAAGGCGTTGCGCCGGCTGTCGCGGCCGGACGCGCTGGCCGCCTCCCCGCTGACGCGCACCAGGCTGGTCGCCGAGCGGGCCGGGCAGGATCCTGCCGCGGCGCTGGGCGACGTGCTCCGCCAGGCGATCGGCGAGTTGCGTGAGGATCCGCGTGCGGTCAAGTTCCACCGGGCGCTGTCCGTCACGTTCCTCCGCGGGACTCCTACCCAGGCGCTGGCCGCGGAACGGCTCGGGCTGCCTTTCACCACCTACCGCCGCCATCTGGCCGCGGGCGTCGAACGCGTCTGCGCCTGCCTGTGGCGGCGGGAACTGTACGGCGACGGAGCGCCGGCGTACCCGTCCACCTGATCCGCCGCATCGTGGCCACACCCGGTCAGCCGGCGAGTGCGAAGGCGGCCGCCGCCTCCGCGTGCAGCCGAGCGCTCGGCAGCACCGGGATGGCGCTGTCCTTCTCGCCGACCAGCAGTTCGATCTCCGTGCAGCCGAGGATGACGGCTTCGGCCCCGTCGTCCGCGAGATCATCGATGATCCGGGCGTACGCGTCCCTGGACGATTCCCGGAGCACGCCGCGCACCAGTTCGTCGAAGATCACGCGGTGGACCAGTTCGCGCTGCTCACGCCGCGGGACGACCACGTCGAGGCCGTGAGCGGCCAGCCGGTCGCGGTAGAAGGGCTGCTCCATGGTGAACCGGGTGCCCAGCAGGCCGACCCTGCGCATGCCCCTGGCGCGGATCTCGGCGCCCAGCGCGTCGGTGATGTGCAGCACGGGCACGCTCACGGCCCGCTCCACGTCGTCGCCCACCCGGCTGAAGGTGTTGCTGCAGATGAGCAGGAGGCCGGCACCGAGATCCGCCAGTTTCCCGCCGGCGCCGGTCAGCAACGTGCTCACCTCGTCCCAGCGGTCGGCGAAGATGAGGTCCTCGACGGTCGTATAGTCGACCGACCAGATGAGGCTGTTGGCGGAATGGCTGCCGCCGAGTCGCTCGCGTACCCGCTGGTTGATGATCTGGTAGTAGATCACCGTCGATTCCCAGCTCAATCCGCCGATGAGACCGATAGTGCGCATGAAACCTCGCTTCGCCTGCTCGTTCTGAAGGCCAGAAAATGGATTGCCGGACGATGCCCACGTCCGCGCCGCGACCGGTCAGGCGCCGGCCAGCGCGCGGGCGCACGCACCGAGCCCGATCTCGCTGGAGGCCTTGACGAGCACCACGTCTCCCGGTTCGAGCAGCGCGGTGGCCAGGCTGAGGGCTTCGGCCACGTCCTCGACGGTGTGGACGGCCATCTCCGGGTTCGACGACTCCGCCGCCTGAGCCATCGCGAGCGGATCCCCTGCTCCGACCGCGATCAGCACGTCGAAGTGGAGGTCGGCGACGAGCCGGCCCATCTCGGCGTGCCGGGCGCGCGAGGCCTCCGCCTGCTGCCCCATCGCGCCGAGCACGGCGACGGTACGACGTGCGCCCGCCAGGGCCTTCACCGCCCGCAACCCGGCCCGCATGGAGTCGGGGCTGGCGTTGTAGGCGTCGTTGACGATGGTGACGCCGTCAGGTCGTTCGGCGATTTCCAACCGGCCCGCTGAGCGCCGCCGTGCGGCGCTCAGCCCGCCGGCGATCTCGGCGGCGTCCAGGCCCAGCACGGTGGCGACGGCGGCGGCGGCCACGGCGTTGCTCACCTGGTGCTCACCTATGAGGTCGAGCTCGACCGGGGCGCGGCCGGAGGGCGTCACCAGCTCGAACGCGGTCCGCGCCCCGTCGGTCATCCGCACGTTCCCCGCTCGCACCTGTGCCTCCGCCGACCGGCCGTACCACAGGATTTGCGCCCTGGTACGGCCGGCCATCCCCCTGACGTACGGGTCGTCGGCGTTGAGCAGCGCGAACCCGTCCGCCGGGAGCGCCTCGACCAGCTCGCCCTTGGCCTCGGCCACGTCGGCGGGCCCGGCTCCCATGCGCTCCACGTGTGCGGTGCCGACGTTGAGCACCAGCCCGACCCGCGGCGGCGCGATCCCGGTCAGATACGTCAGGTCGCCCTTCCTGCCCGCGCCCATCTCCAGCACCAGGTACCGGGTGGTGGCATCGGCGCGCAGCACGGTGAGCGGCAGCCCGAGCTCGTTGTTGAACGACCTGTCGGTGGCGACCGTCGCGGCGTGCCTTTCGAGCACCTGGGCGAGCAGGTCCTTGGTGGTGGTCTTGCCCACGGAGCCGGTCAGGCCGATCACGACCGGGCTGATGTGTTCGAGCAGGTGCCTGGCCAGCAGGCCGAGCGCGATCTGCACGTCCTCGACCACGAGGGCGGGCACACCGACGGGCCTAGAGGCCAGCACGGCGACGGCGCCGCCCGCTATGGCGCCGGGCGCGTATTCGTGACCGTCGACGTTGGCGCCGGCCGCCGCGGCGAACAGGCCGCCGGGCAGCACCTCGCGGGAGTCGACCGCCGAGGGCGCCGTCACCGTCGCCTGCGGGTCGCGCACGTCGTGGAGGCTCCCGCCGACGACCCGCGCGATCTCGTTCAGCGTCATGGGGATCACGGGCGCCTCCTGGCGAACGCCAGGTCGATGAGGCGGTGCAGCAGGTCCGGGTACGGGACGTCGCTGGCGGCCCAGGCCCTGGCGTAGACGGAACGGGAGGTGAAACCGGGCATGGTGTTGATCTCCAGCACGTACAGGCGCCCCGTGTCCTCCTCGTAGAGGAAGTCGACACGGGACAGGCCGTAGCCGCCGATCGCCCGGAACGCGCGCAGGGCCAGCTCGCGTACGTCCTCGGCCACGTGTTCCGGCAGCGCGGCAGGGATGGTGGCGATCTCGGCCCCGCTGAGGTATTTCGCCTCGTAGTCGAGCCAGTCGCCGGGCACGATGAGCTCGCCGGGCACCGATGCGTCCGGCGCGTCATGGCCGCCGAGCACGCCGCAGACGATCTCGCGCGCCGTCACGCCCTGCTCGACGACGACCATCCGGTCGTAGGTCAGCGCCAGGTCCACGCCCGCGCGCAGCTCCTCCATGGAGGTGACACGCGAGATGCCGATGGAGGAGCCCATGCCGGCCGGTTTGACGTACATCGGCCAGTCGAGCGACTTCACCAGACCCAGGGGGTCGGTGGTGCCGCGCCACTCATGCTCGGTGAACCACACATGGGGAGTGACCGGAATGTCCTCCGCCAGGAACGCGCGCCGCATCGCGACCTTGTCCATGCCCACGGCCGAGGCCAGCACGCCGCAGCCCACGTACGGGATGCCCAGCGTCTCCAGGAATCCCTGGACGACGCCGTCCTCCCCGAACGGCCCGTGCAGCACGGGGAAGACCACGTCCGCCAGATCAGGTCGCGGCTCCACCGGCCATCTGCCCTGCCGGTCGATGATGACGGCGACGGGCTCGTACAGGTCTTTGGGCAGAGCGTCGAGCACGGCCTGCGCCGACTGCAGCGACACCTCATGCTCGGCCGACGGCCCGCCCGCCAGCACGGCCACGCGCACGCGTTCACTCACGATCGATCAGCCTTTCCCACGGCAGGACCAGCCCGCCGAGTGTCGGCTCTTCGCGTGACCGGTTACCAGGCCATTCGCTGTCCGCTTTGCTGCCGATCGGGGGGTGACGGGCCGGTTCGACACGCTCGGCCCGCCCGTCAGAGCCGTGTGCCTGCCTGCCCTCCGCGGCTGAGATGTTGTCTGCGGGCTTGCGAGGGCGGCTCTGATGCCGGTTTGTCCTGGAGCGGGCGGTAGGCGCTCAGCGGCATGATGAACCGTTCAGAGGGCCGTGAATTCGTCAATCCGGCCCGGTGTGACGGACCGTGCCTCTAACATGACGTTCCCTGCAAGATCCGCGCGTCGAGAGCTCCGCCGGATGCGGTCGTTGCCCGATTGTTCAGTGCCGAGGTGTTTCGCCACCGAAAGTAGTACTACACTGTGTAGAGCTTCGCCTTGGTGCGACTGCTCCCCCGGGAGTAGTACGAAGTCAACCCAGGGCGGACGCGCTCGCCACCCGTCGGCAGGCATGCTCACAGGGTTCGCACGTCCGAGGCGGGCGACGGGAAGACACAACGCAAGCCTGGAGGAAACCGATGCGCCTGCGTCACGATGACGGAACGCTCGTTCACCTCGCCTACAACGCAGGCGTCCACCCCGCTGAGGACCTGGAGAACCTGATCGCCCATCTGACCCGCTACGCCGTGCCCGTGCGCAAGCGGCTGGGGGTCGAGCGCATGGGCATCGGGCTGTGGTTGTCGCCGGCCGTCGCCGACCACCTGACGGCCGACCGCATCGAGCTCGTACGCCTGCGACGCTCCCTGGAGGAGCGCGGCCTCGAGGTCGTCAGCCTCAACGGCACGGGGGGACGCAACCAGGACGTGCCCGGCCCCGACTGGGCCAAGCCCGAGCGCTACCGCTACACGATGGCCCTGGCCAAGATTCTGGCGTTCCTGCTTCCCGACGACGTACGGTTCGGGAGCATTTCCACCATACCGATCGGTTGGCGCCGCGACTGGCCCGCCGACCTGCACTCCATCGCCACCCGCCGGCTCGAACGGCTGGCGCGCGAGCTGCGCGGCATCTACAGCGTGACCGGCAAGACGATCAGGGTCGGGTTCGAGCCGTGGCCCGGGTGCGTGCTTGAGACGACCGAGCAGGCGCTGGAGCGGGTGTGCGGCATCGACTCCGAGCACCTGGGCGTGTGCCTGGACGCCTGCCACCTGGCCGGCGGAGCGGAGGAGGCGGGCGTGGCGCTCAAGGGGCTGGCCGAGGCCGGCGCGCCGGTGGTCAAGCTGGGGCACGTACACAGCCACACGGGGGAGACGCCGAGCAGCACGGGCGCCGTGTTGCACGACACGCTGACGGCGATGTTGTCGGGGGCGGTCAGCGGGAGCGCGCACATCGAGGTGGAGACGCACAACCTGATGGTGCCTGGGCGGGCCAAGGGGCCGGGGGCGCTGGTGTCGCTGCTCGCCGACGAGCTGGCCTGGGCCCGTACGAACCTGACCAGCCTGGGCCTGCAGCTCGCCGCCTAGCGCCCGCCCGGACGCGGCTCGGCGTTCCTCGACGTCGTCTCCGAGCGGCGGCGGGCCTACGACCGGGAAGCGCGCGGATCGCCCGGTCCGCCGGTCAGAGGGAGCCGAACCAGCCCGGGGTGTCCAGGCGCCAGAGGCCGTCCGGGGTGAGCCTGCGCAGGTCGGCTTCGAGGGCGTGCAGCCGGTCCTCACCGAGTTCGTCCGCCCAGCGGGCGCGCAGGTCGTCGAAGATGCGGGCCGAGCGGGTCAGCGCGTCCATACCGTACGGCGTGAGCCGGGTGATCTTGCGCCGGGTGTCGTGCGAGTCGGTGGTGCGTTCGACGTAGCCAAGGCGTTCGAGGGTGTCGATGGTCTTGCCCGCGGCCTGTTTGGAGACGCCGAGCATGCGGCCCAGTTCGACGGCGGTGGTGCCGCGCGGGCCGATCGCCTGCATGACGAACCCGTGCATGGGCCGCAGGTCCGGGTGACCTTGGCGGGCCAGCTCGTCGTGCAGCTCGTCGATCAGCACCCTGAAGGCGAGCAGCAGGCGGAGCGGAAGTTCGAAGCCGGGGGCGTCACTTGACATGTTAGACAACCTGATTGACTATATGGACAACTTGGTTGCCTATCCTAGGAGGTTGAGGGCGTGACTGTCATTCGTGACGCCGAGGCGCGGCGGACGCGGACCCCTGCCGGGGTCATGACGACATTCGCCTCGCCGGCGCAGGGAGGGGCCTCGCGGGCGATGTGGCGCGTGGACGTCGAGCCGGGCACGTGCGGGCCCGTACACGACTTCGACAGCGAGCAGGTGTGGAACTGGACGGCCGGAGCTGCCGTGGTCGAACTGGGCGGTGACCGGTTCGAGGTCGCGGCGGGCGACACCGTCGTCATGCCCCCGCGCACGGTGCGGCGCGTGCTCGCCGACCCCGGCAGCGGCTACACCGCCGTCGTCACCGCCCCGGCTGGTGCCAGGGCTCTCGCCGAGGACGGCGCCGACTACGGCGTTCCGCCGTGGATCGTCTGAGGAGGGTGATCACTATGGCCGTTGTCCGGTCCGCTGGTTCCCGCAGGATCGAGACGCCCAACGGCGTCATGACCACACTTGCCTCACCGTCGCAGGGAGGGGCTGAGCAGGCCGTGTGGCGGGTGGAGGCCCGTCCCGGCATGGTGGGGCCGGTGCACGCGTTCGACGCCGAGCTGGTGTGGACCTGGCTCGACGGCGCGGCCGTCGTCGATCTCGGTGACCAGCGGTACGAGGTTGGCCCCGGGGACACCATGGTGTTGCCCGCAGACGTGAGCAGGCAGATGTTCGCCGACGCCGAGCGAGGGTTCGTCTCCATCGTCGCGGCGCCTTCTGGGGCCCACGTCTACAACCCTGGCGGCGTGTCGGAACCGGACGCCTGCGACCTGGCACCCAAGGGCACGGAACGTACCGTCCCACCCTGGGCCCGCTGACAACCTCGCCCAGCGGCACCTCGCACCCGTCGTGCCGGTCAGGCGGCGCGTGGAGCCTTGACGCCGTTCCGCCAGGCGGCCGTCGCTCGGACAGCGGCCCGTCGCGCACCTCGGCGTGGCGGCGAGAGCGACCGTTCCGACGGCAGGTACACAGCGTCGTTCGGTGCGGCGGCTCGCAGCCAGGAGGCGGGTGTCTCCGGAAGCCGGGAGTCAGGAGTGGGGGAGGCGGTACGTGCCGTCGTCGAGAGGTTCGGCGAGGCCGTCGGCCACCAGCCCGTCCAGGGCGCGTTCGCGCTGCACCGCGTCGTCCCACACGGCGTCGAGCGCCGCCTTCGGGACCGGTCCGTGAGCTGACCGGAGCACGGCGAGAAGGCGGCCGCGGCACTGGCGGTCGGTGCCCGCGTACGTCTGGCCCTTTCGTGCGGGGCCGGAGTGTGGCGGCTTGCCGGCCAGCCGCCACGCGCACAGGTGGGTGATCGGGCAGTCGGCGCAGCGTGGCGCGCGGGCCGTGCAGACGAGGGCGCCGAGCTCCATCACCGCCACGCCCCAGCGGGGCGCGTCCAGCTCGGGCAGGAGTGCCTCCGCCAGCCGCCGCTCGGCCGCCGAGGTGGCCGTGGGCGGGTATTCCTCGGCGCGCAACGCCCGCGCGAACACCCTGCGCACGTTGGTGTCGAGCACGGGATGGCGGCCGCCGTAGGCGAAGCTGGCGACCGCGGCGGCGGTGTATTCGCCGATGCCGGGCAACGACAGCAGGGTCGCGTGGTCGGACGGCACCTCGCCGCCGTGCTCCTCCGTGACGGCCCTGGCGCACGCGTGCAGCCGCAGCGCCCTGCGTGGATAGCCGAGCCGGCCCCAGTGGCGTACGGCCTCGCCCGGCTGCTCGGCGGCCAGCGCCTTGGGCGTGGGCCAGCGGGCCATCCATTCGTGCCAGACGGGCAGGACGCGGGTGACCGGGGTCTGCTGGAGCATGATCTCGCTGACGAGCACACCCCACGGTGTGGCGTCGGCGGCACGCCACGGGAGGTCCCGGGCGTTGTCGGCGTACCAGTCGAGAACGGGGGCGTGCAGGAGGTTCGGCTCAACCACGCGGTCAAGCGTATGCCGAGTTCGCGGCCTTCGGCGTGTCGTCACTCTTCGTGGCTGGACAATTACCATGCTGAGCGTGGTGACTCCTCCGCTCCCTGAAGGGAGAGGCTTCTTGCCGAGTCGTTGGCACGGCCTGGCGAAGGGCGAGCCCTCACACACTGCTCGAGCGCGGCGGCCCGCTCGCTGGTGGGGCGCAACGGGGACGTGAGCGAGCGACCTGCGCACACACGCTTTCCGACTCTCACGACCGGCAAGGCAACGACCACAGGAACCGACCAGATCGGAAGGGAGGGAGCGCGGGGTCCTCCACCTGGTGAAGCAGGTGGGGAGCACCGCGCGAACCCGATGGACCCGGATTCGATGCGCGGCGACGGCGGTGACGTCTACTGGCGGCGTCGGATGAGCGTGCTGGTGGCGGTTCTCGTCGTGGTGGCCGTGGTGGCGTGGGCGTGCTCCAGCGGCGGCAGCGGACCGGGCCGTACGTCGAGCGCGCAGTCGTCACCGAGCCCCACGCCCAGCGTGGACCCGCTGCTGGCCGGGCTGCGTACGCTCGCTCTCGGCACGGCCAGCCCGTCGCCGACGCCGACGGCCACCACCACACCGACCCCCACCGCCGAGCAGAAACAGCCAGGTCAGCCCTGCGCCGAGGACGACCTGGTGCTGAGCCTCCAGATCGGCAAGGAGCAGATCTACGCCGGCGACGCCCGGCCCACCTTCCTGGTCACGCTGGTCAACACCGGGCCCGTGATGTGCACGGCCGACGTGGGGCCGCGGGCCATGGAGATCCGCATCACCTCGGGGGCGGACCGCATCTGGTCGAACGCCGACTGCGTGAGCGGATCGGGTACGGAGGTCGAGGAGCTCCAGCGGGGAGTGCCCCACGTGAGGTCAGTGGAATGGGACCGCCGCCGCTCCAGCGCCGACTGCCGGGCCACCTCGGCGACCGCTCTGCCGGGCACGTACGTGGCCACCGCGCGCATGGGCGAACTCCGCAGCGGCAAGGGCGTCTTCCACCTGCGTTAGTGCTGTGACCGGAAAGGTTCGCCTGGTTGGGGCAGGGACTGTCCGTCGACCGACTGCCACCAGCACCGCTGAGCGCGGCAATACGCAACCGGCTCTTCCCTGCCGCCCTGCCTGGAGACTCCACTCTGGTGCACCGGCCGCGGAGAGCTCGACGGCCTCCCTCGCAGACCTCATGAGGGTGGGAAAGCAGGCGATCGGACTGATCGAGCCCGCAGACGTACGTTCCCGGTCACAGCGCAGGCCGCGGAACTCCACACGCTTCCGGCCGGCACTCAGACATAACGTTCGAGGATGGAGGACTCGGCGAGGCGCGACAGGCCCTCGCGTACGCTGCGCGCCCGCGACTCCCCGACGCCGCCCACCGCCTGCAGGTCGTCGATGCTGGCGGCGAGCAGCTTCTGCAGCCCGCCGAAGTGGTTGACCAAACGGTCGACCACGGTGGCGGGCAGGCGGGGCACCTTGGCGAGCAGCCGGAACCCCCTGGGGCTCACCGGGGTCTCGAGCATGTCGGTGCCGTTGTGGCCGAGCACCTGGGCGACCACCGCGAGGTCGAGCAGTTCGTTGCCGGACAACTTGTCGAGGTCGTGCAGAGCCTCGACCAGGCGGCGCTGGCGGCGGCCGGCGGGCGCGGGGAGATAGTCGCGGATGACCAGCTCCCGCTCGGAGTCGACCCCGGCGACGAGCTCGTCGAGCTGCAGGGACAGCAGCCGGCCGTCGGTGCCCAGCTCGACGACGTAGCCCTTGATCTCGTCGGAGATGCGCCTGACCATTTCGAGGCGCTGGGCGACGGCGGCCACGTCGCGGACCGTGACCAGGTCTTCGATCTCCAGGGCCGACAGGGTGCCGGAGACCTCGTCGAGACGGTGTTTGTAACGTTCGAGCGTGGCAAGAGCCTGGTTGGCCTTCGACAGGATCGCCGCCGACTCCTCCAGGACATAGCGGATGCCGTCGAGGTAGAGGGCGATGATGCGCATCGACTTGCTGATGGCGATGATCGGCAGGCCGGTCTGCCGGGCGACGCGCTGGGCGGTGCGGTGGCGGGTGCCGGACTCGTCGGTGGGGATGGCGGGGTCGGGCACGAGGTGCACGGCAGCGCGCACGATCTTGTGGTCGCCGCTCACGACGATGGCGCCGTCCATCTTGGCCAGTTCGCGCAGCCGGGTGGCCGAGAAGTCGACGTCGAGCTCGAACCCGCCGCTGCAGACCTTGTCGACGACCCGGTTGTAGCCGAGCACAATCAGCCCGCCGGTCTGCCCGCGCAGGATGCGCTCCAGGCCGTCGCGCAGCGGAGTGCCCGGGGCCACAGCTGCCAGGGCTTCGCGACGACGGTCGTCAAGACTCCTATCCACCTGACCCCCGTGTCGATCGGTCACGCCCAGCTTAGCCTCGCTTATGTGACGTGTGTGAGTGCGTCCCAGACGTTCTCCGCCTGGACGACCTCGAAACCGGGGGCGAACGCCACCGGCCCCACGGGCACCAGAGCACGCTGCCCGTTACGGCGACGGCCGCCCTCTTCGAGGGATCCGGCGGGCACGAGGGCGCGCTTGAAACCCATCCTGGCCGCCTCGGACAGCCGCCTGCGGACGTCTTTGACCGGACGCAGCTCGCCCGCCAGGCCCACCTCGCCGAGCGCCACCAGACCGGCGGGCAGCGGCTTGTCTCCCGCGGCGCTGGCGACGGCCAGCATGACCGACAGGTCGATGGCGGGATCGGCCAGCTTGATGCCGCCCACGGTGGCGGTGAACACGTCGCACCCGCCCAGCCGGGCGTTGAGCCGGCGCTCCAGCACGGCGAGGATCATCTGCACGCGGTAGGTGTCGAGCCCCGACGACGTGCGCCTGGGCTGCTGGGCGTCGGTGCGGGCCACCAGGGCCTGAACCTCGGCGGGCAGCGGGCGGGTGCCCTCGACCGTGACGGTGACGCAGGTGCCGGGCACCGGCTCGCTGCGCCGCGAGACGAACAGACCGCTCGGGTCGGTGATGCCCTCGATGCCCCGCTCGTGCAGGTCGAAGCAGCCGACCTCGTCGGTGGGGCCGAACCGGTTTTTGATAGCGCGCACCATGCGGAGCCTGGAATGGCGGTCGCCCTCGAAGTTGAGCACGACGTCGACCAGGTGCTCGAGCGTACGCGGGCCGGCGATCGAGCCTTCCTTGGTGACGTGGCCGACGAGCACGGTCGCCATGTTGCGCTCCTTGGCGAGGCGCACGAGGTTGGCCGCCACCTCGCGGACCTGCGTGACCCCGCCGGGCACGCCGGTGGCCTGGGCGGAGCCCACCGTCTGCACCGAGTCGACCACCAGCATGGTCGGCTGCACCTTGTCCACGTGGGTGACCAGGGCCGACAGCTCGGTCTCCGCGGCGAGGTAGAGGCGGTCCTGGATGGCGCCGATGCGGTCGGCGCGCAGGCGCACCTGGGCCGCCGACTCCTCACCTGTCACGTAGAGGACCGTCTCCCGCTCGGCGACGCGGGCCGCGGCCTCCAGCAGGAGCGTGGACTTGCCGATGCCCGGCTCACCCGCCAGCAGCACCACCGCGCCCGGCACGAGGCCGCCGCCGAGCACCCGGTCGAGCTCGGCGACGCCGGTGGTGCGGGCGGCCGCCACCTCGGCCTTGACCTGGCCGATCGGCAGGGCGGGGGCGGTGGTGGCGCCGGCCTGGACGACGCTGACGCCCCGCGCGCCCTCCTCGTCGACCGTGCCCCACGCCTGGCACTCGCCGCACCGGCCGACCCACTTCGTGGTGCGCCAGCCGCACTCGGCGCAGCGGTATCCAGGTTTCGGGGCAGTCTTGGCCATGCGGAGCAGGCTAGCGGCAGGCACCGACAATCTTCGAGCCCCGCCCCGGGCGTCACACCGTCACCTCGCGGAACACCGTGGTCTGCGGCCCCATGACGGCGGTCTCGGCAGGCGGCTCGTAGCCCGGCACCACCGACAGGTCGTAGCCCCGTCCGAAGACCCGGACCCGTGTCGTCTCGCCGGCCCGCACCACGAGGGTGACCTCCAGCGGCCCGGAGGGCGCATGATAGGTGAAGCCGTTTCCGGTGCGCAGCTCTCTCCCGTCCACCACGAGCGGCCCCAGCCGTGACTCGACGCTGAGCCCGACGAGGGGTGTGCCTGCCGGGGTGAGCCGGAGGGTCAGAGTACGCCTGCCCGCGGCGCTCTCGTCCTTGAGCACGTCGAGGGCGGGCGCGCGGAGAGCGGCGGCCTTGGGGGCCGGCTCGGTCGCCCATCCGTCCTGGCCGAACCACCGCTTCCCGTCGTTGCCCGGCTCATCGGTGAGCCTGCCCCAGACGGCCTGCCCGCTGCCTTCGTCCATGGCGTAGGCCAGCCGGACCTGCCGCGGGTGCTCGGCGTCGAACCGGTCCACCGCCAGCCCGGCCACGATCAGCCCCACCGCGGTGACGGCCGCCGCCACAGGCAGGCCGCGTACGCGTACGCGATCGATGAGCGGCAGCAACAGCAGCAGCATGAGCGCGAAGTGCGGCGCCGCGAGCACCCCGCCGAACTGCAGTCCGATGTCCAGCGAGCCCACCGCGGTGCCCCCCAGCAGCATGACGGCGGGGGTCGACCCCAGGGTCAGCGCCAGCACCTGCCACCCGTCGCCGCGCACCCGCCGCGCCACCAGCCACCCCGCCGCCGCGAACAGCGCCGGCCAGGTCAGCGTGTGCGAGCCGCCGGGTGACAGCACGGCGAACAGCACGCCGAGCAGCGCCACCAGCAGCACCGACGAGGCGCCGTGCACGGCGAACCGGCGGGCGGCCAGCACGAGGGCGAGTGTGAGGACCAGCAGCCCCGCCTGGTAGAGCCACGGCCGGTAAGGGTCGCCCGCCAGCATGCCGGCGTATTCGGGCCTGATGAGCTGGAGCAGCGGCCACAGGCCGTAACCGGCCGCGGCCGTGACAGCCACCAGCACGAACGCGAGCCCGGCCGCCGCGAAGGTGCGCGGCACGGACGCCGTCTTGTTGTCGGGCGTGTGCGGCGCAGACGCCGTCCCATGTTCGGGCTTGTGCGACGTGGACGCCGTTCCGTCCATGGACGGTGGGCGGGAGCCGGTGCGTCGGCGCAGCACCCGGACCAGCACGCCCGCCAGCACCAGCGCGGCGCCCGCGACGACCGGCTCCAGCCAGGCCGGATAGCGGACCAGCAGCCCCGGGACGGTGAAGTAGACCAGCTCGTCGCCGGACTTCATCGAGGCCAGGTCGGTCTCCGCCAAGGCGCGTGTGAGGGCCAGCGAGTTGGCGCCCATCTGCTGCAACGATCCCTGGTCGAGGTGCGCGGGGTCGTCGAGGGGCGAGTGGTAGTAGGCCCCGCCTCCGACGAACGCCGAGTCGATCCCCAGCCAGCCCGCCCGGCCGAAGGCGTGGAAGTCGGTGTTGTTCGGCAACACGCTCATGACCGCGGCGAAGGCCGAGTCGGCCGACGGGTGCGGCGCGACGGAGCCGTACAGAGACATGAGGGGCGCGGCACCCGGCGAGGTGCGGAACGTCTGCACGGTGCCGCGGTTGCCGCGCGCCTCGTTGTTGAGCACCACCACGGTGCCCTCGCCGGCGAAGCCCTTCCTGGTGAAAGCCTCCGCGCCGAGCAGGCCGTCCTCCTCGCCGTCGGTGAGCAGGAAGACCACGTCGTTCCTCACCTTGTCAGGAAGAGCCCTGGCGACCTCGAGGATCGTGGCCACGCCCGCGCCGTCGTCGGAGGCGCCGGGGCTCGCGGCCACCGAATCGTAGTGGGCGGCGAGGACCACCTTGCCCGTCGGGTCGGTGCCTGGCCGGGTGGCGACGATGGTGCGCATCCGGCCCATGGGGACGGCGTCGTCGTAGTCGTCGAGGGGCAGGACGCCGACGCCTTCCTGCACGCGCACGTCCAGGCCGAGCTCACGCAGCTCTGCGATCAGATGGCCGCGCACGCGGGCGTGCTCGGCGGACCCGACCGGATGCGGCGCCCTGGCGATGATCTGGAGGTGCTCGTGCGCCCTGACGGCGCTGAAGGATCCTGCGGGCGCGTCGGCGGCGAGCGGCGCGGGGGGCGCGAGGTCGATGAGCGTGACCGCGAGCAGCGCCGCGAGCGCGAGGAGTCCGAGCAGAGCGTTGCGGGCCATGCGGCAACGGTAGGCTCCACGGCCAGCCCAGCGAATCAACCCGTGGGACGATCTCGCACGTCAGCCGAAGGGTTTACACCAGGCGCGTCTCCCCGACCCACGTCGGGCTCCGCGGCTTACGTCGGGCCCTTCCGCGACCCATGCCAGGCCCTCCGCGCCTCGTCGGGCTCTGCGGCTTACGTCGGGCTCCTCCGTGCCTTTGAGGGCGCGCAGATAGGCGTGGGGGGACCCGGCAACAGAACGGGCACAGGTCTTGGTGATCATGGCAGTCTCATCCGCCGAGCACGGACCACCCACCGCTGGGACGAACGCCCGAACCGCTGCCCATGACCTCTACAACGGGAACTCCCAGAGGTGGACCGGGTCGTTGTGAGCACTACTGATGATCACCGGGCGGCTGTCAAGATCGGCCACCCGCAGTCCGAACACCTCGCTGCCGTGCCCCTGGAGCGGCCGGCCCAGCAACCGGCGCTCGGCCAGGTCCCACACGCAGATGGCACCGTCCATCGCGCCGGTGGCGGCGAACGCACGACCGTACACGGTTCCCGCGGTCAGGCACCTGATTTCGCCCCCGGGCACGGTGAAGGGTTCGCCCCAACCGCTGGATTCGGGATCTCCCAGCACGAGGCTCTGCCCGCCCGCTGCGACCACCCACATACGACCGTCGACCGAGGCCAGGGCGAACTCGGTGGGCTTCTCCTCGAGGTCGTCGAATTCGACGAGGTGCCGCTCTTCCTCGACGTCCCACACCAGCACGCCACCATCCCGGCCGCCGGCCACCACGACCGGCCGGCCTGCCGACAGTCCCGCCGCGGCGGCGCTACTGGCGCCCGACTGGCATTCCAGCTCCTCAATGTCCACGAGAGAGTCATAAGGCGAGGGCTGCTCCGGCTCTGTCACCGAATCGTCCTCGTCGTCAAGGTCGCCATCGCCGTCACCCCAGTCCTCCGGCTCGGCATCGGACGGGTCCCACAACTGCACGCCCCAAGTTCCGACGAATCCCACGAGCAGTATCGAGCGATCACCGAAATCGGCCCTGACCACCGAGCCCGTGCCGCCCTCCTGTGCGCTCAGCCGAACCTTGCCTGTCTCCAGATCCCACATGGCGAAGCCTTGGTGGTCACCTCCGCCGCCGATCACGATCCGGCCGTCCACCACCGCAGCACCGATCGCAGTGAGGTCCGTGAGCGGGAAGCGCTCGTCCACGATGTCGAGCTCGTGATGTGTCCAGCGGTCGCTGGCCGGATCCCAGGTGCACGCACGCCGGTCTTGCCCGGGGCTGCCGACGAGGATCAACTTGCCGTCGAGAGTGACGAGATCGAAGTCCACGATCTCGTGGCACGACGGAGGCAGGCTGGAGATCAAGGGAGAGTGAACGGTCATGGCGAACATCCTGGCAACCTCCTCTGACAATCGGCTCGCCAACCGTCTGCTCAGCACACCGATCCGGACGGCGGCCAGCCGCCTATCCGCGCGACCCCTTAGACGGTGACTCATTTGGCCAGTCGGCGGTAGCAGAGGAGAGCCGCGGCGACGGCGACGAAGGACGCGAAGTGGTCGGCCCGACGTTCGTAGCGTCGGTGTAAGCGGCGGCAGCCCACCAGCCACGAGAAGGTCCTCTCACGACCCATCGGTGACGTCCCAGGCGCTGGCTGGACTCGATCCCACGGCGCGCGATGCGCGGGGTGATGCCGCGGACGCGCAGAAAGGTGCGCAGATGGGGGTAGCCGTAGCCCTTGTCGCCGTGGAGTTTGCCCCGTCGACGACGTCGGGGGCCACGTCGGGAGCGTACGGGCGGGATCGAGCGCACCAGCGGTTCCAGTGCCAGGCTGTCGTGGACATTGGCGGCGCTGATCGCGACAGCCAGGGGCAGACCGGTCCGCTCGGTGAAGTGGCGGTGCACCGTCTGCCAGGAGGCGCCGAACACCGGCGGCAACTGCCGTCAGGCGCACCCGGTGGTGGCCACGTACACGATCGCCGCAAGGACCACCCGATCGTCGACACGCCGCCGTCCACCACCTTGCGGTCGCGTCGGCGCCGGCGGGACCACCCGCTGGAACAACTCCCACAACTCATCAGGCACAAGCCGTCGAAGAAACGCATCCACGAACGAACTAACGATCAATCCCCAAATGAGTCACGGTCTTAGTCACTCAGGAGACAGAAGAGGCCGCTTCCGGTCTTCGGAAGCGGCCTTCTACCTGCGGTCCAACTGTCGGGGTGGCGGGATTTGAACCCACGACCTCTTCGTCCCGAACGAAGCGCGCTGCCAAGCTGCGCTACACCCCGGTCGCACGCCGTCGTGCACGTGCTTGAAAAAGTCTAGCGGACTCCCAAGGTGGTTGTGACCGCCTTTATCGTCGGGGCACCAGCGTCAGGAGGCTGGCCTCCGGGAAACAGGCGAACCGGGCCGGCGCGTACGGCGAGGTGCCGAGGCCGGCGGACACGTGCAGCCAGGCGGAATCGTGGCGACTCAGCCCCTTCACCCTGGCCCGGTCGATGCCGCAGTTGGTGACCAGGGCGCCGTAGAACGGGATGCAGAGCTGGCCTCCGTGGGTGTGGCCGGCCAGCAGGAGTTGGTAGCCGTCGTCGGCGAAGCGGGTCATGTTGCTCGGCTCGGGGGAGTGCATGACGCCCAGCCGCAGGTCGGCGTCGGCAGGTGCGGGGCCGGCCACGAGGTCGTAGCGGTCGCGGGAGATGTGGGAGTCGTGGATGCCCGCCACGGCCACGTCGAGGTCGCCCACCTTGACGCGGGCCGTGGTGTTGTTCATGTCGAGCCAGCCCTCGGACGTCATGCCGGCGCCCAGCTCTTCCCACGGCAGGTTGGGGACGCTCTGGCGGCGTTCGTTCCTGGACGTGCGCCACAGGTAGCGGGCCGGGTTTTTCGGCTGGGGGGCGTAGAGGTCGTTGGAGCCGTAGACGAACAGGCCCGGGCGGGACATCAGGGGCTCGAGGGCGTGCAGGAGGGCCGGCACGGCTTCCGGGTGCGCGATCGAGTCGCCGGTGTTGACGACCAGGTCGGGCTCCAGGGCGCCCAGCGAGCGCACCCACTTGATGAGCATCGAACGCCGAGGCGTCAGGTGCAGATCGGACAGGTGGAGGATGCGCACGGGACGCTGGCCGCGCTCCAGCACGGGTACGTCGAAACGGCGCAGGCGGAACGAGTTGCGCTCCACCACGGAGGCGTAACCCAGTCCGGCCAGGCCGAGACCGAGCATGGACAGTGGCACTGCGACGGCTTTCCTCACCCATTCATGATGCCTGACATCCGGCGCGGGGCGTTCGCGCAGGCGGCAAGATGGTGCGCATGAGCGCATTGAAAGACAAGCTGAAGGCCGATCTGACGGCTTCGCTGAAGGGCCGGGACGAGGTACGTCTCCGGACGATTCGGATGGCCCTGGCGGCGGTGAACGTCGAGGAGGTCTCCGGCAAGGAGTCCAGGGAGCTGACCGACGACGAGATCGTCAAGGTGTTGACCAAGGAGGCCAAGAAGCGGCGGGAGGCGGCGGAGGCGTTCCGTAACGCCGGGCGGTCCGAGCAGGCGCAGGCGGAGCTCGACGAGCAGGCGGTGCTGGAGGAGTATCTGCCTGCTCAGCTGTCGGACGACGAGCTGGCGGCGCTGGTCGACGCCGCGATCGCCGAGACCGGCGCGTCGGGGCCGCAGGCGATGGGGCAGGTCATGAAGGCCGTCAACCCGAAGGTCGCCGGGCGGGCCG
>NZ_SMJZ01000269.1 GCF_004348345.1 Nonomuraea longispora | reverse complement strand
CGCCCACGCCCCGCCGCCGCCTCCTGCGTCCGCCCGGCCGCCGGCGCACACCGGTGCCCGGGCTCCGGCTCGTGACCGTTTTCGGGCATGGCTCCGCCTGACTCCGTAACCGTCATTGTGCTGCCGACCCTTCGCGTCGCCACTGACCCCCTGCAGGTCAGGCCGCTGTCGATAATCAACTTTATGAGCCCACCCCCTCGGTCCGGGCAGCGGGTGGCAGGCACGCGGTCCGCGGCGGTGCCGAACCTACTGCCATGACTCTTTCCGTGACACAGCCCCCGCTGCGGCCGCCGAACCCCGCTGGTGGCTACGTCCCTTGGGTAGCGCCGCTGGTGGCGGCGTTCCTGGCGTTCTCCCGTCCGCCGTACCGTCGCTGGGCCACAGGCCGGTCACGCGTTCCCGCCCCGGTCTCCTTCCCGCCGCATCTCATGGTCCTGTCGTCACACGTCGTGTTCGGCTCCGTGGCGATGCACGTGCTGCCTGCAGGTCTGGCGCCGGTTCCGTGCGCATCCGTGAGCGCGCCGCTGGGTCGGCCACGTGTACGTCTTCGGCGGTCGTCTTCCCGGCGGGGCCATGGACTTGGTGATCGCGGTGGCCACCCCGTGGGGTCCGGTGACCATGGTCAGCAACGTGCTGCCGGTGCTGCTCTGGTTGGAGGCACGTTCGCCGGACGACGGATGGCCAGGCAACGCATATTCGTCGATCACCGCAGGTGGACGGTGCGCGGCTTCACCCTGACCGTCTCCATCATCACGACCGCCTCCATGGCGTGGCGATGGTCACCCTGTTCACGCCGCGGTCCGAGACGACGTTCGGCGGCGGCGAGGCGGCGGCGAGGCCGCGCCGGGCCGCGACTACCACCGGTCCATCGTCCACAGCCCATCACTCGCACGCCGCGATCCACATATCGCCAACGTGCGTCACAAACACGGCCCGTGAACTACGAAACCATCACCAAGCCGACGAACCGCCGACGCACTGCCCGCCCTGGGAACGCGGCATCCACCACTCCCCGTGGTAGCCACGCGCCCTGTCGCCGCCCGGCGATGGGGACGCGCGGCTCGTACGGAGGTCAGAACTCCAGGATCTTGCGCAGGAACCGCCCTGTGTGGCTCTCGTCCACCAGCGCGACCTCCTCCGGCGTGCCGCTGGCGACGAGCGTGCCGCCGCGCGACCCGCCCTCCGGCCCCATGTCGATGATCCAGTCGGCGGTCTTGATGACGTCGAGGTTGTGCTCGATGACGATCACCGTGTTGCCGCCGTCGACCAGCCGACCGAGCACGCCGAGCAGCCGCCGGATGTCCTCGAAGTGCAGGCCGGTGGTCGGCTCGTCGAGCACGTAGATGGTCCGGCCGGTCTGCCTGCGCTGCAGCTCGGAGGCGAGCTTGACCCGTTGCGCCTCGCCGCCGGACAGGGTGGTGGCCGGCTGCCCCAGGCGTACGTAGCCCAGACCCACATCGTTGAGCGTCTGCAGGTGGCGTTTGATCGCGGGGATCGCGTCGAAGAAGCCGAGGGCCTCCTCGATCGGCATGTCGAGCACCTCGGCGATCGTCTTGCCCTTGTAGTGGACCTCCAGCGTCTCCCGGTTGTAGCGGGCTCCGTGGCAGACCTCGCAGGGGACGTAGACGTCGGGCAGGAAGTTCATCTCGATCTTGATGGTGCCGTCGCCCGAGCACGCCTCGCAGCGGCCGCCCTTGACGTTGAAGCTGAAGCGCCCCGGCTGGTAGCCGCGCACCTTGGCCTCGGACGTGGCAGCGAACAACTTGCGCACGTGGTCGAACACGCCGGTGTAGGTGGCGGGGTTGGAGCGCGGCGTGCGCCCGATGGGCGACTGGTCGACGTGGACGACCTTGTCGACCTGGTCCATACCGTTGATGCGCGAGTGCCGCCCCGGCACCGTGCGGGCGCCGTTGAGCTCCTTGGCCAGTGCGTTGTAGAGGATGTCGTTGACCAGCGTCGACTTGCCTGAGCCGGACACGCCGGTCACCGCCGTGAACACGCCCAGCGGGAACTCGATGTCGACGCCCTGCAGGTTGTGCTCGCGTGCACCCTTGACGGTGATCTGCCGCTTCTTGTCGCGCTTTCGGCGCTTGGCCGGGATCGGGATGCTCCTACGGCCCGACAGGTATTGCCCGGTGAGCGACTCCTCACTGGTGAGCAGGTCCTGCACCGTGCCGGAGACGACCACCTGGCCACCGTGCTCGCCGGCGCCCGGCCCGATGTCGACGACCCAGTCGGCCGCCGCTATCGTGTCCTCGTCGTGCTCGACGACGATCAGCGTGTTGCCCATGTCGCGCAGCCTGACCAGCGTGTCGAGCAGGCGCATGTTGTCACGCTGGTGCAGGCCGATGGACGGCTCGTCGAGCACGTAGAGGACGCCGACCAGGCCGGAGCCGATCTGCGTGGCCAGCCTGATGCGCTGGGCCTCGCCGCCCGCGAGGGTCGCGGCGGCGCGGTTCATGGTGAGGTAGTCGAGGCCGACGTCGAGCAGGAAGCCCATGCGCGCATTGATCTCCTTGACCACGCGCTCGGCGATCTGCATGTCGCGGTCGGACAGCTTGAGCGCGGCGAGGAACTTCGCGCACTCGCCGATCGACATGGCCGCCACCTCGGCGATCGACCTGCCCGCGACCGTCACGGCGAGGGTGACCGGCTTGAGCCTGGCCCCCTTGCAGGCGGGGCACGGGATCTCCCGCATGTAGCCTTCGAAGCGCTCGCGCGTCGCGTCGCTCTCCGCCTCGGCGTGCCTGCGCTGCACCCAGGGGATGACGCCGTCGTAGGTCGTGTAGTAGGAGCGCTGCCTGCCGTAGCGGTTGCTGTAGCGGACGTGCACCTGCTCGTCATGGCCGTACAGCAGCGATTTCTGCGCCTTCTTCGGCAGCTTCTCCCACGTCGTGTCGAGGGTGAACCCGACCGTGTGGCCGAGCGCCTCGACCAGCCTGCTGAAGTATTCGCTGGTGTGGCCGCCGGACCACGGGTGCAGCGCGCCCTCGCGCAGCGTGCGCTCGGGATCGGGCACCACCAGGTCGGGGTCGACCTCCATCTTGGTGCCCAGGCCTGTGCACTCGGGGCAGGCCCCGAACGGTGAGTTGAACGAGAACGAGCGCGGCTCCAGCTCCTCGAACGACAGGTCGTCATAGGGGCAGTAGAGGTGCTCGGAGTAGAAGCGCTCACGGTTGGGGTCGGCCTCGGGCAGATCGACGAACTCGAGCGTGATCGTGCCGCCGGACAACTGCAACGCCGTCTCGACCGAGTCGGTCAGCCTGCGCCGGGCCGTCTCCTTGACCGAGAGGCGGTCGACGATGACCTCGATGTCATGCTTCTCGTACTTCTTCAGCGTCGGCGGCTCCTCCAGGCGCACCACGGTGCCGTCGACCCTGGCCCTGGCGAAACCCTTGGTCTGCAACTCGCGGAACAACTCGGCGTATTCACCCTTGCGGCCCCTGATGACCGGGGCGAGCACCTGGAAGCGGGTGCCCTCGTCGAGGTCCATCACGCGGTCGACGATCTGCTGCGGGGTCTGCCTGGCGATCGGGCGGGCGCACACCGGGCAGTGCGGCTTGCCGATGCGCGCCCACAGCAGCCGCAGGTAGTCGTAGACCTCGGTGATCGTGCCGACCGTCGAGCGGGGGTTCTTGCTGGTCGCCTTCTGGTCGATCGACACCGCCGGCGACAGGCCCTCGATGAAGTCGACGTCGGGCTTGTCCATCTGACCGAGGAACTGGCGGGCGTACGCCGACAACGACTCGACATAGCGCCGCTGGCCTTCGGCGAAGATGGTGTCAAAGGCCAGACTCGACTTCCCGGACCCGGACAGGCCCGTGAAGACGATCAGCGAGTCTCGCGGCAGGTCGAGCGAGACGTCCTTGAGGTTGTGTTCTCGTGCACCACGCACGATCAGGCGGTCTGCCACGATGATCCCGGAGGTCGAAAGGCGGATAGGTCCACGGGGGATGGTAGACGGGGGCTCCGACAATTTCGGCGGCGCGCACTCACGTACGAGTGACCGGCCCCCGAAACGCTTCCTTCACAGGTTACGGCCATCTCCCACCTCGCAGGGGCCCTTCACCCGTCAACTTCCTGACCTGCAGCTTTCATCCCCGATCTGGTGGAGACACTCAAGAATGATGAAATATCCAGACATGGTGGTTCTACCCGCGCTCCAGGCCGAACTCTCCGCCGAGACCGACCGGTTGCTGGCCACGGCCGCCTCGCTCAGCGAGGCCGATCTGGCCGCCCCCTCGCTTCTACCCGGCTGGACCAGAGGCCACGTACTCGCCCACGTCGCCCAGAACGCCGCTTCTCACCTCAACCTCCTGACCTGGGCCAGGACCGGCGTACGCACCCCGCAGTACACCTCTTTGCAGGCAAGGGCCGCGGCCATCGAGGCAGCGGCCGCCCACCCGGCCGCCCGCCACCTGGCCGACATCGAGGAGGGCTCGGCCCGCGTGGCCGCCGCGATCCGTGACATGCCCGCCGAGTGCTGGTCCGCGCAGGTGGAGGGCATGCGCCCGCCTCCCCACCCCGCCTGGTACCTCCTGGTACGCCGCATGCGCGAGATCGGGTTCCACCACGTGGACCTCGACGCCGGGTACGGTCCCGCGGACTGGCCGGAGCAGTTCGTCACCCGCGAGCTCCACGACTGCCGGGCGTGCCTGCCCCGCGACGGCGGCACGGTGGGCGAAGTCGTCCTCACGAATCCGGACGGCGGGATCGTCGCCCGTTGGCCCCGGCTCGGCTCCGGCCCCGCCGTCGAAGGAGCCCCTGCGGCCATGTTGTGCTGGCTCACAGGAAGGTCGCGTGGCGAGGGCGTTACGCTGGTGCCGATGGGGCGGTTGCCGACACCGTCACCGGCGACGCTTCCGGCGCCACCACCGTGGCTGTCGGCGACGGCCCCCGCTGATCTGCCCGCGACACCTCCGGAGGACTACCCATGACCTACACAGGTGACGTCCAGGTCGGCGGCCCCGCCGACGTGCGAGAGCTGCCCGCGCTCACGATCTCCAAGCTCGCCGTCGGCCCTTATGACAACAACGCCTATCTGCTGCGCTGCACGGAAACGGGTGAGGGTCTGCTCATCGACGCGGCCGCCGACTCCGACCGCCTGCTCGCGCTGATCGCCGACCAGCCGATCCGCGCGGTCGTCACCACGCACCAGCACCCCGACCACTGGCAGGCGCTGGAGCAGGTGATCAAGGTGACGGGGGCTCAGGCGGTCGCCCATCCGCTCGACGCGCCCGCGCTGCCCGTGCCGGTCGACCGCACTGTCGAGCACGGCGACACGATCGCCGTCGGCGCGGTCAGCCTGGAGGTCATCCACCTGCGGGGTCACACGCCGGGGTCGATCGCGCTGCTCTACGACGGCGGCGAGGCGGGCCATCACCTCTTCACGGGCGATTCCCTGTTCCCCGGCGGCGTCGGCAACACCTGGCAGGACCCCGAGCGTTTCACCCAGCTCTACAACGACGTGGTGGAGCGCGTGTTCGACCGGCTCCCCGACGAGACGTGGGTCTACCCGGGCCACGGCAAGGACACGACGCTCAGGGCCGAGCGCCCCGCGCTGCCCGAGTGGAAGGCCCGCGGCTGGTAGCCGTGCCGACGGACGGGGTCACTGCCACGGGGTCACTGCCACGGGGTCACTGCCGGGCGGCGAGGACGTGCACGATGCGCTCGGCCGCGAGGGCGGGATCGTCGGTCAGGCCGACGAGCTCGCCCCACGACCACCGGTAGAACCAGCCCTCCGAGAGGGGAACGCAGTCGACGGTCTCGGCCAGCAGCACCGTGTCGGGATCGCTGATCCGCAACGCCGGCGGGTGCGACCGCAGGGTGACGGTGAGCCCGCGCTGCTCCAGTTCCTCGGCCAGCTTGCCGAGGAAGTAGGTGCGCGTGTGCTCGCGTGGCTGAGCCGGCATGATATCCATCAAAGCGAAAGACGGGCGGGAAATCGCCTCAGTTGCCGATGCGCTCGGCTTCTTTACGGAGTTCGCGCTTGTAGAAGAGCATCCGGAGCGGGATCGCCGCCACCAGCGCGATCTGCATGCTCGCACCGATCTTGATCGGCAGGTCGCCGCCTTCGGGCCAGGCCACCCAGAACGTGAGGAAGGCCACGTTTACCATGATCCATCCGAGCACGACCGCCGCGAGCTGGCCCTTCGGCTTGGGATATTCGATCCGGCTGACCATCAGCCACGCCACGCCGAGCACACCGAGCAGCGAATAGACGCTCGGCTGGAACAGCAGCACGATCGAGATCACCGTCATGGCGCCCATCGGGATGGGCAGGCCCATGAAGTCGCCGCTCTTGGTCTTGACGCAGGCGAACCTGGCCAACCGCACGACCCCCGCGACCAGCACGGACGCCGCCGCGACCAGCACCGCGGTGAACGGCACCTGATTGGTGAACCCGCCCCAGATCACGACCATGAACGCGGGCGCGAACCCGAAGCTGATCACATCGGCCAGGTTGTCGAGCTCGGCGCCCATCGCCGAGGCGCGGAACCGCCGCGCGACGAGGCCGTCGAACAGGTCACATGTGGCCCCGATGAGCAGCAGCACGATGGCGGTGGCGAAATAGCTCGGATCGGGGACGAACGGGCCGCCGGCCATCTGCAGTTGCATGATCGCGGAGTACGCCAGGACACACACGGCCATGAACCCGCAGACCGCGTTGCCCAGCGAAAGGGAGTCGGCGGCGGACAGGCGGAACGCCTTGCCGACGGGGCCACGAGGCTCTTCCTCATCCGCCTGCCAACTACCGGCGTCAGCCGCGGTCAATTCTGGTCACCCCCGCCACTGTCTTCTCCCCCACGGACACCGCGGGAGCGATCCCTTCGGGAAGGTAGATGTCGACTCGCGAACCGAACCTGATGAGCCCGATCCGCTCGCCCGGCGTGACCTTCGCGCCCGCGCTCAGGTACGGCACGATCCTGCGCGCCACCGCGCCCGCGATCTGCACCATCTCGATGTCGCCCAGCGCGGTCTCGAAATGCCACACCACGCGCTCGTTCTGATCGCTGTCCTTGTTGAACGCCGGCAGGAACCCACCTGGCACATGCTGCACGGATGCGACATTTCCCGCAAGGGGGGCCCGATTGACGTGTACGTTCAGCGGGCTCATGAAGATCGCGACCCGGGTGCGGCCGTCCGGCCACGGGTCGATGCTCTGCACCACGCCGTCGGCGGGTGACAGGACACGGCCCTGTCCCGGCGTACGGTCGGGGTCGCGGAAGAACCAGAGCATGCCACCGGTGAGCGCGCCCAGCGGCACCGCCGCGCACGCCCATCGCCGGTCCCTGCGCGTCAACAGCGCGGTGGCGGCCGCAGCGGCCGCCGTGGGGAAAAGCCACGGGGAGACCCCGCGTGCGAGCCTGACAGGGTTTGCGCGGCTCGGCTTGGCAGAATCGGACACGTACAACCTTTGGTGGTGGACTGGACTGGGCGCTTTGCTGTGATGTTACAAAAATAGCAACTATGACACAGCGCAACTACGCAAGCAAAGCGCCACGAAGCCCAACAGCTAGACCTGCTCTGAATGAGCCGCCTCGCCACTGCGCGTGTCTATGCGGGCCTTGACCAGGCTCGCCACGGTGGTGATGACCATAGTGGCGCCGATGATCGAGAGCGACACCCAGATAGGAATTTCGGGCGCCCAGGAGACATGGCTGGCATGCAAGGCCTCCATAACCAGCTTAACCCCGATGAACCCGAGGATGAACGCCAAACCATAACTGATGTAGACGAGCCGCTGCAGAAGCCCGCCCAGGAGGAAGTACAGCTGACGCAGCCCCATCAGCGCGAACGCGTTGGCCGTGAAGACGATGAACGGATCCTTGGTGAGCCCGAAGATGGCGGGGATCGAGTCGAGCGCGAACAACAGGTCGGTGCTCCCGATCGCGACCATCACGATGAGCATCGGCGTCACCATGCGCCTGCCGTCGATCTTGACGGTGACCTTCGAGCCGACGTACCCCTCGGTGGTGGGGAACGTCCGGCGCACCCACCGGAGCAGGACGTTCTCTTTGACCTCCTCCTCCTTGCCCCGCAGGTGGTCGCGCACGAGGTTGACCGCGGTGTAGACGAGGAAGGCGCCGAAAACATAGAAGAGCCAGCTGAAACGCTGCAGCGCGGCGGCGCCGAGCGCGATGAAGATGCCGCGCATGACGAGCGCGAGCAGGATGCCGACGAGCAGCACCTTGTGCTGGTAGGCCCGCGGGACGGCGAACCTGCCCATGATGATGAAGAAGACGAAAAGATTGTCGACGCTCAAGCTGTATTCGGTGATGTAGCCGGCGAAGAACTCGCCCGCCTTGGCACCGCCGTACGTCGTCCACAGCACGACACCGAACGCGGCGGCCAGCGCGACATAGAATGTCACCCAATAACCGGCCTGCCGCATGGAGAACTCGCGGGCTTCGCCGCGGTCGACGATCCACAGGTCAATGGCCAATACAACAAGAAGACCGCCGATCACGGCGATCCAGGCCCACACGGGTACGCTCAAGTCAACCCTCCGGCACACAGCAATCATTGCCGGAGGTCTCTCCCGCCCGCGTCGACCTGCGGACCGGCAGCCCCGGGGGCCCCATGGATCGGGGCTGCACCGTGATGACGAGGCTGTCGCGAAGGGATACTCCCCTCCCTAACCCACGCAGTATACGAGAGCGCCCTGAGCCCACCTAATCGCCGGTTGGCCCATCCCCGCCGTAGACGGCCAGCACGTGCCGCACGGCGTCGTCATCGCCGGGCATCTCCCGACCCCGCCGCTCGGCCTCCGCGGCCAGCGTCCGCGCAGTTCCCCCTTCCGCGAGCAGCGCCCGTACAGCTCTCCGCAGCCCCTCCACGTCCCCATAGGGGACCAGGAACCCGGCCTGGCCCAGGATTTCTGGAATCCCACCTACCTTCGACGCGATCGCCGGTGTTCCGGTCATCAACGCCTCCCGCAGGGTCAGCGGCTGCCCCTCCCAGCGGCTCGGCATCACCAGGGCGACGGCGGCGTGCAACAGGTCCGGCACGTCGTCCCGGTGCCCCAGCAGCTTCACGGGAAGACGTTCGTCGTCGATCCTGCGCTGCAACCGCTCGCGCAGTGGCCCGTCCCCCGCGACCACGAACAGCGGCGCTCCCCCGGCGCCGCCCGCCGAGCCGCCGGTCCCGGCCCCGGACACGACCTCAGGCCGGGAGTCTCCTCCAAGGCCGGATCCGCGCCCGGTCCCGGGCGCACGCCCCTCCTCCCACGGGCCGGCCGCGACGTCGAGCAGCGTCTCGAGGCCCTTCTGCTGGGCGAGTCTGGCCACGGTCAGCAGGATGGGCCGCTCGCCGACGTCGAGTTCGTCCCTGACCTCCTGGGGTGTGCGCTTGGCCGGTCGCGGCACGGGCGCGGGCACCACCGCGGCCCGTACGTCCCTCGCACCAAGCCGCGTCATCCGCGCACCGAGGTCGGGCGACACCACGAGCACACGCCCGGCGCCCCTGGCGACGAGCCGCTCCAGCACCCCGTAGACGACACCGACGAACCCACCCGCGGTCAGCGCGTTGTGCAGCGTCACCACCAGCCCGGGCGCGCTCGGCCCACGTCCACCGGCTTCCGCCTGCCCTCCGGTCCCCAGGTGGCCGGGATCCGTCACTGCCGCCGGGCGAGTGCCTCGCCTGACCAGTGCGCCAGGCCTGGCCAGGGCGGAGAGCGCCCCGGCCCGCAGCCCGTGGGCGTGCACCACGTCCGCGTCGCGCGTCAGCCGCCTGACGGCCAGCACCGCGCGCAGGTCGTTGACGGGATGCGGTCGATCGGCGATGGCGACCTCCACGAAACGCGCACCGGCCTCCGTGTACGAGAACCACTCCTCCACGCTGCGCGGCCCCAGCACGAGCACCTGGTGGCCCCGACGCGCCAGCCCCTCCACCAGCATGTGCACATATCGCCCGGTGCCTCCCGACGTGGTGCCCAGCACGAACGCCACCCGCACAACGTTCTCCTTTCGCCTCAAGCCGCCGGAAAGTTCCAGGAGCGGGACACCGAGCCCGCGACCCTGTCGCCACACCAGTGGCAGGACCACGGCATCAGGCCCCCGCACACCGCGTCGGGGCCGTCATGCCCAGTCCCCCGCATGCAGGGACGACGTCCCCCACAGGCCCTCATCACACCATGCCCCCGCCGATCACCCGCGTGTGCGCCGCAGCAGGACGGCGACGGCCGCGGTGTCCGGCCGGTCCACCAGGGTCACCACGGCGACGCCCACGGCCAGCGCGACGGCCGCCGCCACCACGGTGCCCCCCAGACTCGCCCAGCCGCCGCCCCAGCCCAGCC
>NZ_SMJZ01000268.1 GCF_004348345.1 Nonomuraea longispora | reverse complement strand
TCCCGGGGCCGCCCGGAGTCGTCAACCGGGCGCCGTCCGGCGGCCTCGCTCCTGGCCGCCGGCCGGCTCGCCCGCTCGGCACGGGTCTCCACCCACTCGGTCACCCACCGCGGCGCCGCCTCCTGCGCGGGAACCTCGCCGGCGGACCACAGGAGCAGCAGCCCGAGTGTGTGCTTGCACGGGAACTTACGGCTCGGGCAGCCGCATCGGTAGGCGGGCTCGGTGAGGTCGACACAGGTCAGGTAGAGCTCGGCCCCGCTCCCCTTGCACGCGCCGTAGAGCACCGTGCCCGTCGTGCCGCGCGACGACCACTTCCCAGCCGTCGCCAGCCCTTGGGCCGCCTTCTGGGAGGAGGCGTCGGGGGCCAGAGCGAGCACCTGGTCACGGCTCCACCGTTCGATCACCTGCCGCAGACTAGCCAGCTCGACCGACATTTCGCCCCGAGTCCGGGAGATCTCCGAAAGCACCGGCCGGAAAGGTGCGAACGGACCATCCGGGGCCCGCGCCGGACGGACGGGCCCGCCCCCGCGGCACGCCCTCGCATGGCCATAGGCTTGGCCGGGTGGAGCTAAGGATCTACCCCAGCGGCCCGTCCGTCCAGGTGGCCGACGAGGCCGAGGCGCTGGCCAGCCGGCTCGACGGGCAGCTCGTCCTCGACGGCAACCGCTTCCTGCGCAGGGACGTGACGGGCGCCCCGGTGGCGTTCGTCGAGCGGCCGCCCGTCGCCGAGGCCCTCGACCTGCTTCCCCACCCCGAAGGCGGCTGGTTCAGGGAGACGTGGCGGTCGGCGGTCACGTTCCGGCCGGACGGCTATCCGGGGCCGCGGGCCGGCGCGACCGGCATCTACTTCCTGCTCCAGCCGGGTGAGCGGTCGGTGCCCCACGCGGTGAGGTCCGACGAGGTGTGGTTGTGGCACCGCGGCGGGCCGCTGAGCCTGACCATCGGGGACGACACGGTCACGCTCGGGCCCGACGTCGAACGCGGCCAGGTGCCGCAGGCCGTCGTGCCCGGCGGGGTGTGGCAGTCGGCGCGGCCCGCGGGCGACGAACCGGTGCTGGTGAGCTGCATCGTGTCGCCGGGCTTCGACTTCTCCGACTTCACGGCCTGACCGTCCCGCGCCGGTCGTGATGGCCATGGCTGCCTTTCAGGGGACATTCGCCTCATCCGGAGATCTGCTCGCCAGGGTTGCCGCGCCGGATCGCGGAGCTGGTGCCGCGGCACGCGCGCGGCCGTTGATCCAGTTGACGGACCGGGGCCGGGAACGCTGCTATGGGCCCCGTTCGACACGAGAAAGGTGCCCATGGGCAAGATGCATGCCGAGGAGCTCGACATCGACGCCGGGCTCGTCCGCCGGCTGGTGGCCGGCCAGTTCCCGCAGTGGGCGGGCCTGCCCGTCGAGCCGTTCCCCTCGGGCGGCACGGTCAACGCGATCTTCCGGCTGGGGGACGACCTCGCCGTACGCCTGCCGCGCGTCGCGTGGGGCGTCGACGACGTGGCCAAGGAACACCACTGGCTGCCGAGGCTCGCCCCGCTGCTGCCCGCCGCCATCCCGACGGTGCTCGGCCTGGGCGAGCCCGCCGGGGGTTTCCCCTGGCCGTGGTACGTCTACCGCTGGCTCGACGGCGTCAGCCCCGACCCCGCCCGCCTCGACGACGCCGAGTCGCTGGCGAAGGACCTGGCGGGGTTCGTGGCCGCGTTCCGTCGCGTCGGCCTGCCGGGCGGGCCGGTCGCCTACCGGCAGGGGCCGCTGTCGGCGGTGGACGCCCACACGCGGACCGCGATCGGCGAGCTGGAGGGGATGATCGACACCGGGGCGGCGACCGCGGCGTGGGAGGAGGCGCTGCGGGCTCCCGGGTGGGCGGGCCCGCCCGTGTGGGTGCACTCCGATCTGATGCCCGCCAACCTGCTGGTCGCAGACGGCCGGCTCACTGCGGTGATCGACTTCGCGACCGCAGGCGTGGGCGACCCCGCCTGCGACCTGATCCCGGCCTGGAACCTGCTGCCGCCCGCCGCCCGGCGGACCTTCCGCGACGCGGTGGAAGCCGACGACGCGATGTGGGCCCGCGGGCGCGGCTGGGCGTTGTCGATGGCGCTGATCCAGCTCCCCTACTACACCCGCACCAATCCCTCGATCGCCGCCAACGCGCGGCACGTGATCGACGCCGTGCTGAACAGCTGACAACCGGGGGTCTTCTTGGGTTTTTTCCGGCGAGATGATTGTCTGTCCGGAGGAACTATGAGGAGGGCACCGGTGAGCCGTCAGATCGTTTCCGTGGTCGGTGGCAAGGAAGCCGCCGCCGCCGGCACGTACACATCGCTGAACCCCGCCCGCACGGGCGAGGTCGTGGCCCGGGTCGGGCTGGCCGACGCGGGCACGTTCGCCGCCGCCTGCCGCACCGCCAAGGAGGCCCAGCGCGAGTGGGCCAGGGTGCCGGCTCCCGTGCGCGGCCGCGTGATCGCCTCCATCGGGCGGCTGGTGGAGGCGAACGCCGAGCGGCTGGCGCGGCTGGTGACCGAGGAGATCGGCAAGCCGTACGCCGAGGCGCTGGGCGAGGTCCGCGAGATCGTCGACACGTGCGACTTCTTCCTCGGGGAAGGGCGCAGGTTGTACGGCCAGACGGTCCCGTCGGAGATGCCCGACAAGAACTTGTTCACCTTCCGCAACCCGATCGGCGTGGCGGCGGTCGTCACCGCGGGCAACTTCCCGGTCGCCGTGCCTTCGTGGTATCTGGTGCCGGCCCTGCTCTGCGGCAACGCCGTGGTCTGGAAGCCCGCCGAGTACGCCGCCGCCTCCGCGGAGGCCATGTTCCGGCTGTTCACGGCCGCGGGCCTGCCCGACGGCGTGCTGAACATCGTGTTCGCCGACGGCGCCGGCACCTTCGACGGACTGGAGCTGGCCCTAGGTGAGGGCACGGTGCACAAGGTCGGCTTCACCGGCTCCAGCGAGGTGGGCAGGAAGGTCGGCGAGCTGGCGGGGCGGCACCTGCAGTCGGCCTGCCTGGAGCTGGGCGGCAAGAACCCCATGGTGATCATGCCGGACGCCGAGCTGGACCTGGCGGTCGAGGGGGCGCTGTTCTCGGGCTTCGGCACGGCGGGCCAGCGCTGCACCAGCCTCGGCACGGTCATCGTGCACGAGAGCGTGCACGACGGGTTCGTCGAGCGGTTCGCGCGGGCGCTGAACGCGGCGGCGATCGGCGACCCGGCGGGCGACGTGCTGGCGGGCCCGCTGCTCGACCAGAAGTTCGCCGACCGGTACGAGGAGTACCTGACCTGGCTCCAGCCCCACCACCAGGTCGTGTCAGGAAATGTCGGGCGGATCACGAAGGACAACCCCCGCGGCGGCTTCGACGGCGGCGAGGGCCTCTACTACCACCCGGTCATCGTCGACGGCATCCAGCCGGGTGACCGGTTGTTCCTGGAGGAGACGTTCGGCCCGATCGTGGGCGTGACCTCGTTCGCCACGCTCGACGAGGCCATCGAGCTCGCCAACCTGCCCGGCTACGGCCTGTCGAGCTCCATCTACACCACAAACGCCAAGCACGCCTTCCGTTTCCGCGAGGGCATCTCGGCCGGCATGGTCAGCGTCAACAACTCGACGTCCGGCGCGGAGGCGCACCTGCCGTTCGGCGGCAACGGCAAGTCCGGCAACGGCAGCCGCCAGTCGGGCATGTGGGTGCTCGACCAGTTCACCCGCTGGCAGTCCATGAACTGGGACCATTCGGGCAAGCTGCAGAAGGCTCAGATGGACGTCGCGGAGATCGAGCCGGACCTGGACTTTCGCCTGCCGTGAAAGCGCACGGGGGCTCCCCCCGCGGGGAGCCCCCGGTCAGGCGCGCGAGGTCAGACCTGGCCGGCCTTCTCCAGGGCGGCGCAGCAGGTGCCCACCAGCAGGCGGGTGACCACGTACGGGTCGATGTTGGCGTTGGGGCGGCGGTCCTCGATGTACCCCTTCTTGTCCGCCTCGACCTCCCACGGGATGCGGACGGACGCGCCGCGGTCGGAGACGCCGTAGGTGTACTTGTTCCACGGGGCGGTCTCGTGGTGGCCGGTCAGGCGCAACTCGATGTCGGCCCCGTACTCGGCGACGTGCTCCATCGGCTTGTCGCCCTCGCCGAGCGCCTCGCAGGCGGTGATGATGGCGTCGTAGCCCTCGCGCATGGCGCGGGTGGAGAAGTTGGTGTGCGCGCCGGCGCCGTTCCAGTCGCCGCGGGCGGGCTTGGCGTCGAGCGTGGCCTCCACGCCGAACTCCTCGGCCGTCCGGTAGAGCAGGTAGCGGGCGACCCACAGGTGGTCGGCGACCTCGACCGGACCCGCCGGGCCGACCTGGAACTCCCACTGGCCGGGCATGACCTCGGCGTTGATCCCGGAGATCTTCAGGCCGGCGGCGAGGCAGCGGTCGAGGTGGAGCTCCACGATGTCGCGGCCGAACACGGCCTCGGCGCCGACACCGCAGTAGTAGTGCCCCTGCGGCGCGGGGAAGCCGCCCTCGGGGAAGCCGAGCGGGCGGCTGCCCTTGAAGAAGGTGTACTCCTGCTCGATGCCGAACCAGGAGTCCTGCTCGGCGTACTGCTCGGCGACCGGGCGGAGCAGGGCGCGGGTGTTGCTCGCGTGGGGCTCGCCGTCGGTCTCCTCGACCTCGCACAACACGAGGACGTTGCCGCCGCCGCGGATCGGGTCGGGGCAGGTGAACACCGGGCGCAGCACGCGGTCGGACGCGTGCCCCTTGGCCTGGTTGGTGCTGGAGCCGTCGAAGCCCCAGACCGGAGGCTCGACCCCGTCGGAAAGGATTTTCGTCTTCGAGCGCAGCAGAGCCGTGGGCTCGGTGCCGTCGATCCAGATGTACTCAGCCTTGTAGCTCACGGCGGTCCTTTCGGGGTTCTTTCAGCCACGCCGAGTCTTACGGACGGCCGTTTCCCGATTTTTGCCCGTATGTGAACGCCGTGTTAATCACCGCAGGTCATCAGCTCTCCCGCACGGTGCCGTCGGCCTCCACCGTCAGGACGACGTTCGGGCCGCCTTCCCCGCATTCAGGGCCGTTGGGGAAACGACCCTTCGGGGTGACCGTGAGCGTGTGCTCGGCCACCGGCTCTGAGCCCATGAGCGTCAGCCGCACCTCCACCGGCTGTTTCGGCAGCCCCTGCACCGTGGCGAAACCGACCTTGTCGTCCGTGGGGACCGCGGTCGCCTTGCAGGTGTCGCCATCGCAACCGCCGTCTCCCGTCTCCTGGAACACGCGGAGCTCGGCACGGGCAGGCTTGCACGCGCCGTCCCAGCACACCTGCATCTCGGCGGTCTCCGCCGAGGCGGCGATCGGCGCCTGCACCCGTACCGACACGCCGACCGGGGTGCCTATCGCCGTGCACTCGCTCCCGTCCGAACATCCGCTCAGCGCGACGGCGAACAGGGCGGCGATGAGAGTGAGTCGATGCACATCCCTAGAACGTCGGCGGGCCCGCGCCGGTTCGACGCCTCGCACGCCGCTTTCCTACGCGGATGGCGCGAAGGCGGCGAGCTCGGCGGGAGTGCTCCGCTCCAGGATCGACCGCGCCAGGAGGTCGCCAGCGTATGGCGCCATCGTCAGCCCCACCGCCCCGAACCCGGTCACGACGTGCAGACCCGGCACGCCCGGCAGCGCGCCCACTGCCGGAAGCGCGCCGTCGGCGAGCGGCCGCAGCCCCACCCGGGTCTCGATGAGCGTGGCGTCGGCCAGACCGGGCGCGATCCCGAGCGCGTCGGACAGCACCTGCCGCTGTCCCTCGGCCGTCACACGCGCGTCGAAGCCGCTGCCTGTCTCGCGCGTCGCGCCGGCCGCGACCCGCGAATCGTCGAACGCGACCAGGTAGTGGTGCGACAGCGGGTTGACCGACGGCCAGCCGCTCGTGTCGACGCCGTCCAGCCGCAGGTGGGTGATCTGGCCGCGCTGCGGCTCGACGGCCAGGCGCGTGCCGAACGGCGCGAGCAGGTCGTTGGCCCAGGCTCCCGACGCCACCACGACGTCGTCGGCCTCCAGCGTGCCGGAGCCCGCCTCGACAAGGGGAGCGCCGTGCGGGCGCGGCCGCAGCACCGCCTTCTCCCGCACGTGGACCGCGCCGTGGTGCTCCGCGCCCGCGAGGAGCGCGTCGCGCAGGGTGCGCCCGTCCACCCGGCCGCCGCCCGAGACGAACACGCCCTCCAGGTCGCGGGCCAGCACCGGGCACAGCGCGCGCACGTCGTCGTTGCCGATGCGCCGCACGTCGCCCACGGCTCCGCCCGCCGTGCGGGCGCGCGCCTCGACGCGGGCCTGCGCCTCGGCCAGCCGCGCCGGGTCCGCGCTGACGATGAGCGCGCCCACCCGACGGTAGTCGGTACGCTCGACGCCCGCCTCGGCGAGCAGTTCGATGAGCCGGGGATAGAAGACCGCGCCCGCCGCGTACAGATCGTAGAGGGGGCCGTCGGCGGAGGAGGCCCAGGGCGAGATGATGCCCGCGCTCGCGGCCGTCGCCTGCCCGGTGAGCGCGGCGTCCACGACCGTGACGGCCGCGCCGCGGCGGGCGAGGGCGAAGGCGGCGCTCACGCCGGCGATGCCGCTGCCGATGACGATCACACGGTGCTGGGACACGACGTCCTTTCCGTTGTCTTTGCCGGTGGGCTTTTCGTCAGCTTATCGGCGGCGCGATCGGGTAGCTCTTGCCAGGTTACGAGTCCCGCCCCCCGAGTCGCTCTCGCGACGGCCCGCAGAGAGGGAGCCCGGAGTGGACGTACCCACCGCGGTGTGGTGGCTGACGATCACTGTGATCGCCGGCCTGCTGCTGTTCGACTTCGTCTTCCACGTACGCAAAGCACACATCCCCAACCTGCGCGAGGCGACCTTCTGGTCGGCCCTGTACGTCGGCATCGCCCTGCTGTTCGGCGTGGGCGTGTGGATCTTCGGCGGTTCCGACCCCGGAGCGGAGTATTTCGCCGGCTACGTCACGGAGAAGGCGCTGTCGGTCGACAACCTGTTCGTCTTCCTCGTCATCCTGTCCGGCTTCAAGGTGCCGCGGGCGAGCCAGCAGAAGGTGCTGCTGTTCGGCATCGTGTTCTCGCTGATCGCGCGGAGCGGCTTCATCTGGCTCGGGGCGACGCTGATCGACCGGTTCGCCTGGGTGTTCTACGTGTTCGGCCTCATCCTGCTGCTCACGGCGGGCAACCTGCTCAAGCCCGAGGGCGAGGAGAGTCACGCCTCCGACAACGTCATGGTCCGCCTGGCCCGCAGGTGGCTGCCGGCGTCGGACACGTACGAGGGCGACAGGTTGTTCACCGTCGAGAACGGCCGGCGGGTGATGACGCCGATGATGCTCGTCATGGCCGCCCTCGCCGGCACCGACATCCTCTTCGCCCTCGACTCCATCCCGGCGATCTTCGGCCTGACCCAGAACGTCTACATCGTCTTCACCGCCACCGCGTTCTCCCTGATGGGGCTGAGGCAGCTCTACTTCCTCCTCGACGGCCTGCTCGACCGGCTGATCTACCTGTCGTACGGGCTGGCCGTCATCCTCGGCTTCATCGGCGTGAAGCTGATCCTGCACGCCCTGCACGAGAACAACGTGCCGTTCGTCAACGACGGCGAGCCGGTGCCGGTCGTCGAGATCGGCACCGGGGTGTCCCTGCTGGTGATCATCGGCGTGCTGATCGTGACCGTGGTGGCCTCCCTCGTCAGCGGGCGCGGGCGGGCGCAGAACGCGGTTTCCGCCGCGCGGCGGCACGCGCAGGAGTATCTGGAGGTGGAGCGCGACCCGGAGGTGCGCGAGCACCTCTACCAGCGGCTGCTCCACGAGGAGGCGCAGCTCAGGAGCCTGCCGGAGAAGCACAAGCGGTGGGTACGCGAGGAGGAGAGCCTCATGACGCTCCTGCGCCGCGCTCACGAGGAGCACGACCGAGCCTGACCCCTCCCGTGCGGTGCAACGTTCATGCAACCCCCATTGGCTCAACTCAAGAGGTAGCGATAGATGTGAGAATCCCTTGCGACCAACCGGGAGCGCGCGATGACAGACCCCGCCATGGAGACCGTCGACTCCTTCGGCATGATGGCCGAGCGCCAGTTCGCCGAGGTGTGGTCGAGGACGGCCTTGTCGGACAGGGAACGTCGCCTGCTCCTTCTCGGACTTTCGGTCGGGCAGGGGCTGGACACGATGACGGACGTCCAGCTCGACGCCGCGCTGCGCACGGGCGACCTCACCGAGCCTGAGCTGCGCGAGGTGGTGATCTTTCTCACCCACTACGCCGGGTGGATCCGGGGCGCCAGGCTGAACGGCCAGGTGGAGGAGCTGATCGAGCAGGTGAGGAACAACCCGGCCGGCGACCCGCCAGGGTGCGGCGGTCAGGCGGGGTCGATCCTGTAGAGGGGGCCCTGCAGGCTGAGAGCGTAGACCTCGCCGTCGTGCCCCTCGCCGAACGACGACAGCTGCTCGACCTCGCCGACCTCCGCCGCCTCGCCGGGCGTGCCGGCGGGCGCGGCCTTGATCCAGCCGGCGCAGAAGTCGCCGTACAGGAAGTGTCCCCGCAGCCAGGGGATCTTCTTGCCGCGGTAGACGGGCCCGGCGATCACCGAGCAGTTGCCGTCCTCGCCCAGCGGGTAGACGATCACCGGTTGGGTCAGGTCGTCGCCCTTGCCGCCGTGGAAACGTTCCTTGCCCTCGCGCAGGCTCCAGCCGTAGTTCTCGCCGCCCTTGGAGCCGGCCGGCTGGTGGTCGACCTCCTCCCACTCGTTCTGGCCGACGTCGCCGATCCACAGGTCGCCGGTCTCGCGGTCGAAGGCGAACCGCCAGGGGTTGCGCAGCCCGTACGCCCAGATCTCGCCCTTCGCGCCCTTCCTGCCGGCGAACGGGTTGTCCTTGGGGATCGTGTACGGGTCTCCGCGCGGATCGATGCGCAGGATCTTGCCGAGCAGCGTGCCGAGCTTCTGGCCGTTGCCGAGGGGGTCGCCCGCGCCGCCGCCGTCGCCGAGCGCGATGTAGAGGTGGCCGTCGGGCCCGAAGGCGAGCTGGCCGCCGTTGTGGTTGGCGAACGGCTGCTCCTGGGTGAGCACGTCGCGTCTGGCCGTCGCCTTGGAACCGTCGTAGGCCCATTCGGTGACGTGGGTGTCGCCCTGGGCGTCGGTCCAGTCGAGGTAGACCCACCGCCCGCTGGGATGGAACGCCACGCCGAGCAGCCCTTGCTCGTTGCCGCTGCTCACCTCGCCGGACAGGTCGATCACCGTGTCGCCGGTGGAGGTGCGCAGCCTGCCGCTCTGCTCGGCGACGTAGAGGCGGTCGTCGCCCTCGCGCACGGCGAACGCGACGGGTTTGTCGAACTCGCCGATCTTCGCGAACCGCAGCCTGCCGCGCTCGGCCGGCGTGTCGCTCGCGGTCGCCGACGGGGTAGGGGTGCCGGTGGAAGTCGGGCGGGCCGTTTCTGCGGAGGGGCCGGGCGAGGCGGCCTCGCCCGAGCACGCGGTGAGGGCCACGAGAAGGAGCACGGCCATGAGAGGGCGCACGCCGTCATCCTGTCATGAACGTTAGTGTTCAGGCATGCCTACCGCATTGATCACGGGCGCGACGGCCGGCATCGGCGCCGCCTTCGCCAGGCGCCTGGCCGCCGACGCCTTCTCACTCGTCCTCGTCGCCCGCGACGAGCTGCGGCTCGCCAGGACCGCCGAGCAGCTCCGGCTCCGCTACGGCGTCGAGGTCGAGGTGCTGGCCGCCGACCTGGCGAGCGACGAAGGGATCGCGAGGGTGGAGTCCCGGCTGCGCGACGGGGTGGACCTGCTCGTGAACAACGCGGGGTTCGGCAACGCCGGCAGCTTCCCCGAGGCGCCGGTCGGGGACGAGCTGCGCATGCTCAAGGTGCACTGCGAGGCGGTCCTGCGGCTGACGCTGGCCGCGCTGCCCGCGATGCGGAAGCGCGGCAGGGGCGCGATCGTCAACGTGGCGTCCGCGGCGGCGTTCTTCACCCGCGGCACCTACGGCGCCTCCAAGGCGTGGGTGGTCAGCTTCAGCGAGGCGGCGGCGCACATGGTAGGCCATCCGCGCATCAGGATCATGGCGTTGTGTCCCGGTTTCGTGCGGACCGAGTTTCACCAGCGCGCCGGAATGGACTCTTCGGGCATCCCCGGGCCGCTGTGGCTGAAGGCCGACGACGTGGTCCGCGGGGCGATGCGCGACCTGGCGCTGGGCAAGAGCGTGTCCATCCCGAGCCTGCGCTACAAGGTCGTCGTCGCGGTCGGCCGGCTGGTGCCGCGCAGGGTGCAGGCCATGGTGTCGGCCAGGATCGGCCGCTGACCCCAGTCAAGCCGACCCGGGCCAGAAGGGCGGGCCGAAAG
>NZ_SMJZ01000267.1 GCF_004348345.1 Nonomuraea longispora | reverse complement strand
CACCGCCCCCATGGCGAACGCCCCCTCGGGCGCGCAGCCTGACGGCCTGCCCCGTGCGCCGCGACCGGCCGCCACCCCGGGCCGCACCCTGCACATGATCGGCAACGCCCACCTCGACCCGGTGTGGTTGTGGCCGTGGCAGGAGGGTTACCAGGAGGCGCGGGCGACGTTCTGGTCGGCGATCCACCGCATGGACGAATACCCCGACTTCATCTTCACCTGCGACCAGGTCGTCCTGCTGTCGTGGGTGGAGGAGTCCGACCCCGAGCTGTTCGCGAGGATCAAGGAGAGGGTCGCCGAGGGCCGCTGGGTGATGACCGGCGGCTGGTGGGTGGAGCCCGACTGCAACATGCCGTCGGGGGAGTCGTTCGTCCGCCAGGGCCTGTACGGCCAGCGCTACCTGAAGGAGAAGTTCGGCGTCACCGCGTCGGTCGGCATGAACGTCGACCCGTTCGGCCACAACGCCATGCTCCCCGCCATCCTGCGCGGCCAGGGCATGGACTCCTACTGCTTCCTGCGCCCGGGGCCGCACGAGAGCGAACTGCCCGGCACGATGTTCTGGTGGGAGGCCCCCGACGGCAGCCGCGTCATGGCCTACCGCATTCCGTTCGAGTACTGCAGCCCGCCCGGCGAGGTCGCGGGGCAGACCGAGAAGGCGCTCGGCCAGCTCGACCGCTCGCTCGGCGACCTGATGATCTTCTACGGCGTCGGCAACCACGGCGGCGGGCCCACCAAGGCCAACATCGAGTCGATCCACCGCTACGACCGGATGGGCTCGTTCGGCGAGCTGACGATGTCGTCGCCGCGCCGCTACTTCGACGAGATGGCCAAACGCCTCGGCGAGCAAGGCATGGCCGAGCTGCCGGTATGGCGCGACGACCTGCAGCACCACGCTTCCGGCTGCTACTCCTCCCACTCCGGCATCAAGGCGTGGCAGCGCAGGGCCCAGGCGGCGGTGTTGTCGGCCGAGCGGTGGGCCGCGATCGCCGGCCACGACGCCCGCGCCGACCTGGAACGCGCGTGGAAGCAGGTGCTGTTCAACCAGTTCCATGACGTGCTGCCCGGCTCGGCCATCGAACCGGCGTACGACGACGCCCGCGACCAGCTCGGCGAGGCCGTGGCGAACTCCAAGCGCATCATCACGAGGGCGCACAACGTGATTGCCCGCGACGTGCGCATACCCGAGGAGAGCGGCACCCAGCCGGTGCTCGTCTTCAACCCGCACCCATGGCCGGTCACCACCCGGGTCGAGATGCAGTACGGCCTCGCGCCCAACGGCGTGCACGTCGTCGGCGCCGACGGCGCCGACGTGCCGTGCCAGCGCACCCAGTCGGTGGCGACCACCGACGACAAGGGCCGCGGCGCCACCGTGTTCCAGGCCGAGCTGCCCCCGCTGGGCTACCGCCTCTACCGGCTGCGCCAGGGCCCCGGCATGCACCCGGCAGGCACGCTGTCGGCCTCAGAGCTGCACCTCGAGAACGACGTGCTGCGCCTGGAGCTCGATCCCGGCACGGGCTGGCTGACGAGCCTGCTCGACAAACGCACCGGCGTCGACCTGGTGGCCGGGGCGGCGGGCGAGCACACCCAGATCTGCGAGGACCCGACCGACACCTGGGGACACCGCGTCGTGTCCTACGACTGGCCGGGCGAGGCGATGGAGACCACCCGCATCGTGCTGCGCGAGGACGGCCCGCTGCGCGCCCGGCTCCGGGTCGAGCGCGCGTGGGGCCGCTCGACGATGGCCGAGGAGTTCATCCTGGGGGCGGGCCACGACGACGCGGTCGAGGTGCGCGTCACGCTCGACTGGCGCGAGCGGGCGCACCTGATGAAGCTGCGTTTCCCGGTCGCGCTGGAAAGCCCCTCGGCCACGTACGAGATCCCGTTCGCGCACCTCGGCAGGCCGATCGACGGGGCCGAGGAGCCGGCGCAGTCGTGGGTGGACCTGTCGGGCGCCGTCGCGGGCACGCGCGCCGGGCTGGCCGTGGTCAACAACGCCAAGCACGGCTACGACGTCGCCCCGCCGGGTCCCGGCCGCGACCACAGCATCGGCATCACGGCCGTGCGCAGCCCCGTCTACGCCTGGCACGACCCGAGGCTGCTCGACCTCGACGGCCACTACTCCTACCAGGACCAGGGCGTGCAGCGGTTCACGTACCTGCTGGTGCCGCACACGGGCGACTGGCGGGCGGCCGGGCTGACCCGCCGGGCGGCGGTGCTCGGCTCCCCGGTGCGGGCGATGCTGGAGAGCTTCCACGACGGCACGCTTCCTCCGGCGCGCGGCTACCTCGACGACGGTGGCGGCCAGGTCATGGTGACCGCGGTGAAGCTGCACGAGGACGCGCCCCGCGACCTGGTGGTGCGCGCCGTGGAGAGCACCGGCAGGGCGGCCGTGGCCACGCTCGACGTCCCGCTGGCCGGCGTCCGGTTGACGGCCGACTTCGGGCCGAGCCAGATCCGCACGTTCCGCATCCCGCTGGACGATCCGCACTCCGCCGTGGAGACCGACCTGCTGGAGTTCGGCACCCGCAAGGGCGCGTTCACCGTGGAGTCGTGGTGACCCGGCCGTTGCTGATCGCCGATCCCGGAGGCGGCGAGGTGGCCGTCGAAGTGGTCGGCGCGGGGCCGTACACGATGAGCGGGAGCTGGGGCGAGCCGCGCCCGACCGGCCGCCGCGAGCTGCGCCTGACCATCCGGTACGACGGCGCCGAGCCCCGCGTCGGCACCGTGCGCGTCAGCAGGCGGGTGCCCGCCGCCGACCCGTGGTGGCTCATCCCCGGCCTGTTCTACGGCGAGAACCGGCCGGCGGCGTGCCGGCGGGTGTTCCCCCGCTTCGAGGCGGGCGCCGACCGGCCCGACGAGATGGTCTCGGCCCGGTGGGGGTTTCGCGCGGACCGGGCCGCCACCCCCGCCGTCATGGTGTGGGGCGACGAGGGCGGCGCCTGCCTGATCGCGGACGAGGAGTCGGCGCTCGGCGCCACCGGCCTGGCGATCGAACACGAGGCGGGGGAGGCGGCGATCGCGCTGCTCTTCCCGTACCAGGAGTTCCCGATCACCTACTACGGCTCGGCGCTGCCGCGGCCCGCCGAGGCCGCCACGCACGTCTGGCAGCCCGGAGAGACGCAGGAGCTGACCGTGTCGACGTGCCCGCTGCCGGCCGACCGGCACGCGTACGCGCCGCTGCTGCGCGAGGACCGCGAGCTGCGCCTGCCCGCCTCGCCCGTCGAGCCGTGGCAGGAGGTCGAGGAGGCGGCCGGCATCGCCGCCGAGGGGCTCTACCGCTGGCACTACGACCCCGACCCCGGGGTGCTGCTGGAGACGGTCGGCTTCGACCGGGAGGTCAGCGGCGGCGACGGCGAGCGGGTCGACCGGCAGGCCATGCACGTCGGCTGGGTGAGCGGCATCCCGTGGGCCGCCGCGCTGCTGGAGCACGGCCTGCGGACCGACCGGCCCGAGCACGTGGCCGCCGCCTCGCGGGTGATCGACTTCATCTGCGCCGACCTGTCGCCGTCCGGCACGTTCTGGGGCACGTGGTACCGCCGTTCGGGCTGGTCGCAGAGCTGGAGCCACACCAAGGACGCGCTGCACGCCCGCACGCTGGGAGAGGCGACGCTGTTCCTGCTGCGGGCGCTGCGCCACCGGCCCGAGCCGGCCTGGGTGGCCGCGGCCCGCTCCAACCTCGACGTGATGGTGGCCCGACAGCGGCCCGACGGCAACCTCGGCACCCTCCACCACGCGGCCACCGGCGAGGTGCTGTCCTGGTCGGGAGCGTCCGGGCTGACCTGGATCGCCGCCCTGTGCGAGGCGGGCGGCGAGACGTACCTGCGGGCCGCGGAACGGGCGGGCGGCTACTACGCCGCCTTCGTGGAGGACGAGTTCATCTACGGCGCTCCCGAGGACGTCGACCTGGCGCCGACCTCGGAGGACGGCTACGCGGCCGTCATCGCCTACATGGCGCTGCACCGCGCCACGGGCGCCGGCAGCTGGCTCGACCTGGCCCGCCGCGCCGCCGACTGGACGCTCACCTTCCGCTACTCCTACAACGTGCGCTTCGGCGCCCGCACCCCCCTCGGCGTGTACGGCTTCGCCACCCGAGGCGCCGACCAGGCGTCACCGTCCAACCAGCACCTGCACGCCTACGGGCTGGTGTGCACCGACGAGCTGATCGCCCTGTCGGAGGCGCTCGGCGACCCCTACTACGCCGAGCGGGCGCACGAGACGCTGGCCTGCTTCCGCCAGCTGCTGCCCGCCGCCGACGGCGACATGAACGCCTACCGCGGCATGATCACCGAGCGCTACTACCAGACGGACTGCTTCCAGCCCAAGGGCATGTACCTGACGTTGTCGCACGCCTGGAGTGCCGGGGTGTTGCTGCTGGCCTGCGAGCAGGTGCTCGCCCGTGACCGGGTCTCCATGACGGCGGGTCACGGCTCCAGGTAGCGCAGGACGGCCAGCACCCGCCGGTGGTCGCCGCGCGACGGGGGCAGGCCGAGCTTGGCGAAGATCTGCGTGACATGCTTCTCCACGGAGCCGTACGACAGGAACAGGGCGGAGGCGATCGCGGCGTTGGAACGGCCCTCGGCCATCAGGGCCAGCACGCCGCGTTCGCGGTCGGTGAGCTCGCGCAGGTCCTCAGCCCGCCTGCTCGCTCCCATGATCTGGGTGACCACCTCCGGGTCGAGCACGGTCTCGCCGGCCGCGATCCTGGCCAGCGCGTCAAGGAACTCGCTCACTTCCGCGACCCGGTCCTTCAGCAGGTAGCCCACGCCGTGCGAGCCGCCCGCCAGCAACTCGGCGGCGTAGCGCGTCTCGATGTGCTGGGAGAACACCAGCACGCCCAGCCCCGGGTGCTCCCCGCGCAGCCGGATGGCGGCGCGCAGGCCCTCGTCGGTGTGGGTGGGCGGCATGCGGATGTCCACCACGGCCACGTCGGGCCGGTGCTCGGCCACGGCCGCGCACAACGCGGCGGCGTCGCCCACGGCGGCGGCGACCTCGTGGCCCTTGCCGGTCAGCAGGAGAGCCAGCCCGTCGCGGATCACCGCGGCGTCTTCCGCGATCACGATGCGCATGCCGCTCTCCTTCACGCTCGCGCGGGCAGATTCACGGTCACCACCGTAGGGCCACCGGGCGGGCTGTCGATCTCCAGTGTCCCGTCCACCACGCGCACCCGGTCGGCCAGCCCGCGCAGCCCGGTGCCGCGGCCCATGGCCGCTCCGCCGGCGCCGTCGTCGCGGACGCGCAGCCGCAGCCCGTCGCCGTGCGACGCCAGTTCGATCGCGGCCCGCCGGGCGCCGCTGTGGCGGGCCGCGTTGGCCAGCAGCTCCGCGGTGCAGAAGTAGGCGATGGTCTCGACCGCCGCGGGCGGCCGGTCCGCCAGATCGACGCGGAGGGCGACGGGCAGGGCACTGCCCGCGGCGAGCGTGCCCAGCGCCGTCTCCAGCCCCTGGTCGAGGGCGGCCGGGTGGATGCCGGTCAGCAGGTCGCGCAGCTCGGCGAGGGCCTGCTTGGCGTTGCGGTGCGCGACGCCGACCAGGTGGCGCGTCCGGTCGAGCCGTTCGTCCCCGCCGGCCTCCGCCAGCTCCTCCTTCGCCATGCTGAGGCCCATGGCCAGGGCCACCAGGTGGGCCTGCGTCCCGTCGTGCAGGTCGCGTTCGATCCCGCGCAGGGTGGCGGCCGACTCGGCCACGGCCTGCGCCCGGGTCGTCTCCAGCTCGCTGATCCGCGCCGCCGCCCCGCTCTGCCCGAGCAGGGTCCGTACGAGCAGGCGTTCGGGCGCCAGCGCGAGGTGTACCGCCCAGGGGGCGAGCAGCAGGAGAGCCGCGCCCGCCGCGCTCATGGCCAGGCCCTGAGCCCAGGAGCCCGCCCACCAGGCAGGGCAGGCGAGCAGGATCGGCCCGCCACCCCACAGGCCGACGGCCGTCGCGCAGGCGAGGATCGCGGCGGGCACCTTGGCCAGCCGGTAGGCGACCGCCCGCCACGCGACGGCGTCGCCGAGTGCCGACCCGAGCCACCCGGCCAGGCCGGGACGGGGCCGGAAGGGCGGCGGCTCCGCCACGCGCATCCGCAGCAGCGCGCGGGCCAGCCGCCGGTCGGCGGCGCCCAGGCGCCGTGCGCCGAGCACGCCCACGGCCAGCATCGGCACCCCGGCCACGGTCGCCGCCGACAGGCCCGTCGCCACCAGGAGGAGCAGGTAGGCCAGCCCGGCGGCGGCCATCGGCAGCGACACCAGCGCGTAGCCGAGCTCGCGCCAAACCCTCCGGGGGTCCCACGCGGCCGGCAGCGCACGGAAAGAGACGTTCACCCTCTCCAGCCTGGCGGATATCCCGCCCAGGCGTTCGGGATCTCCCGAACCAGGCCGGAGGGCTTTTCCCGTGGTGTCCGGATCCGCGTCCCGCGAGCGTGGAGGGCGACGACGACATGGAGGTACGGATATGCGCGGCAGGACGAGCGCGGCGGCGATCGTGCTGGTGACGGCGCTGGCCGGGCTCCTCGCCCCGGCGGCTCCCGCGATCTCGGCGGCGGAGGGCGGCCCGGCGGCGGGAAGTGACCCGGCGGCGGAGCGCCCCCCAACGATCGGCTGGCGAGCGTGCCCGGGGAAGGACGTCCCCCAGGGGATGCGGTGCGCCTCACTCGAGGTCCCGCTGGACTGGTCGGACACGGACGGCAAGAAGATCACGCTGGACCTGGCCCGACTCCCGGCCACCGGCCAGGGCAGCCGCATCGGCAGCGTGCTGCACGTGCCCGGCGGCCCCGGCAGCAAGGGGATCGAGGACCTGAAGAGGTTCGCGCCCGACCTGGCCGAACTCCGGCGACGATTCGACCTGGTCGCCTACAACCCCAGGAACACCGACCTGGCCGCCAAGCTGCCCGAGGTCTGCGCGCGGCCCGCCGTCCCGCACCTGGCCGAGCCGCGGACCCGCGCCGAGTACGACGCCCAGGCCGCCGCGTTCGCCCGCGCGATGCGCTCCTGCGCCGAGCATGACCGCAGCGGGTTGTTCACCCGGCTCGACTCGATCGCGGTGGCCCGGGACATGGAGGCGATCAGGGCCGCGCTGGGCGAGCGGAAGCTGAGCTTCATGGCCGCCTCCTACGGGGGAGTGCCCGCGGCGGCGTACATGCGGCTGTTCCCACAGCGCATCCGCGCCATGTACCTCGACGGAGTGATCAACCAGCCCGACGGGTGGCACGACCAGATGCTGGTGGGCTACCCCGCGTTGGAGCGCATGTTCACCCGCTTCACCACCTGGTGCGCGGCCACCGCCGCCTGCGCGTTGCACGGCGAGGACGCGGGAAGGGCCTGGCGCGCGCTCACCAGGCGGGCGGATCGTACGCCCATCCCGGTCACCTCGGAGGAGTTCGGCAAGGGGAGGTTGACCGGCTCCTCCCTGAGGTGGTTCGGCTTCCCCTTCCACCCCGGGCCCGAGCACGAGCGGTGGCTGAGCTTCGCCGACGCGGTGGACAAGGCGCGGCGCGGCGACGGCTCCGGGTTCGCCCACGTCCTCCTGGGCAACGCCCGCGTCTGGTCGATGCCGCTGGCCGTGGGCATGACCTGCGGAGACGACCGGCGCTACCACGGCTACGCCGAGTACAAGAGGATGCGCGCCCAGGGGCGCGAGGCCTCACCGAACTTCGGCGGCTCCTCGTTCGACCTGCTGGGCTGCACCGGCTGGCCGTACCGGGTCGCCAACCCGGCGCGCCCCCTGCCCACGGCGGGCCTGCCGCCGCTGCTGGGTGCGGGCACCTGGACGGATCACCCGTTGACCGACAGCCTGGTGCGCCGCGTCCCCGGCTCGACCACGATCCGCTACGAGGGGCCCGGACACGTGCTCTACATGAGCGGGGACCGCTGCACGATCGGGCACGCCACGCGCTACCTCGTCGATCTGACCCTGCCGCCGCCCGGCACCGTCTGCCGGCCCGGCCAGAAGGAGAACCGCCGCTCCCGCTCCGCGGGCGGGGGTGATGACCTGAAGGAAGGGGTTCCCGATCAGGGGGCCGGTCCGGGCGACGCCGGTCAGTCGTCCCTCTCCTTGTACGGCTACGCCCCGCTCCCGCATGACCTGCTCGCCAGGGTGCGGGCCCGGCTCGGCGTCACACGCTGATCGGAAGGTCGGTGGCGACTCGTCGCCGGGTGCCACAGCGGCGCGCGCGGATGGACGCCGCCCGGCGAAGGCCCTAGGGTGCCCGTCGTGTCTGAATGGCCTACCTTCACGAATCTCCTCGACGACGCCGCGCTGCCCTCGCTCGGCAGCGCCGCCCCCGGCCCGCGCTCGTGGTTGTGGGCCTGGGCGAACCCCTCCGGTTTCCCGCCCGAGGTGGCGGCGGCCTCCGCGACGCTGCGCGACTTCGGTCAGCGGCACGGCATACCGGAACTCGCCTCCGCGGAGGTGCCGTTCGACGCCCTGCCCCGCACGCCGGGCGAGCCGGCCTTCGCCGCCGCGCCCCTCACGGAGGCCGCCAAGGCCGTGCTGCCCCGGCCCGAGCCCGGCGGCCAGGCGAAGCTGACGGCGCCAGGGCTGGAGGCGACCGTCAGCTTCGACGAGTATGGTCGCGTGGCCGACCTCAGGGCATCGGTGTCCCCGGGCATGGCTGGGGGCGGCTGAGCTCCGCCCCCAGGCTAGCTGCCGACCGGTTCCGCGCGAAGCCGGGCCGAGTGCTTGACCAGGGTGATGAGCACTTCCCGGCTCGACTCGCGCTTCCTCGCGTCGCACATGATGATGGGGACCGACGGGTTGAGCTGGAGGGCCAGCCGCACTTCGTCCAGGTCGAACTTCTGCGCCCCCTCGAAGCAGTTGACCGCCACCACGAACGGCGTGCCCCGCCGCTCGAAATAGTCGATCGAGGGGAAACAGTCGGCCAGGCGCCGGGTGTCCGCCAGGATGACGGCGCCCAGGGAGCCCTCCGCCAGTTCGTCCCACACGAACCAGAAGCGTTCCTGCCCGGGCGTCCCGAACAGGTAGAGGACGTAGTCGTTGCCGAGGGTGATCCGGCCGAAGTCCATCGCCACGGTGGTGGTGCGCTTGGCCTCGACGGAGGTGAGGTCGTCGACGCCGATCCCGCGGTCCGTCAGCACCTCCTCGGTGCGCAGCGGCCGGGTCTCGGAGACCGCGCCGACCATCGTCGTCTTGCCCGCGCCGAAGCCGCCGGCGACCAAGATCTTGATCGCCGTAGGCAGGCGCGGACGCTCAGAGCGAGCGAAGGCCATCGAGCACCGCCCTGTACATCTTCATGTCGTGCATGTCCACCTCGGATTGTGGTTCCTGGGCAGAGACGAGTTCGCGGTCGAACAGGTCACCGAGCAGCACCCGGATCGTGCCGGCCGGCAGATCGAGATAAGCGGCGATCTCGGCCACCGACTTGGGCTCGCGGCAGAGCTGCAGGATGCGCAGATGCTCGGGGTCGAGCCCGGCGTCGGGCCCCGGCGGCGGCCCCACGGCCAGCGCCATGGAGATCAGGTCGAACCTCCCGTGCGCGGGCTGCGTGCGGCCTCGGGTCACGACGTAGGGGCGGATGATCTCAGGATCCACCCAGTGCTCGTCGGTGGGCCCGTCAGCGCCACTTACCGGGCCACCCACCGGCCCACCCACCGGGCCACTCACCGGTCACTCCTGGCGATGGCCTCGGCGTTGCGGGCGCCGGAAGTGAGATATTGGCCCACCCGTGCCACCAGCATCGCCATCTCGTACGCGATGAGCCCGATGTCGGCGTTCTGCGCGCACAGCACGGCCAGGCAGGCGCGCTCCCCAGCGGTGGTCACGATGAGGAACTGGGACTTCCACTCCACGACCGTCTGCCGGACCGCGCCACCGGAAATGCGGTCGGAGACGCCCTTGGCCAGGCTCTGCAACCCGGAGGCGACGGCGGACAGGTGCTCTCCGTCGGTCCGCTGCAACTCGGCAGAAGACGCCATCAGCAGGCCGTCGGAGGACAGGACGATCGCGTGGTCGGCCTCAGGGATGCGGCCGATGAGGTCGTCGAGCAACCAGTTGAGGTCGGTGCCCGAAGTGGGGGTCATGACTCACCTCCCGACTGTTCGTCCATCATCTTGGCCGCTTCGGTGCGGCCGAGACGGGTGCCGGACTGGAAGGATCCCATCATCGCGCGGATCTCCTCCGGAGAGCGCTCGTCATCGTCCTCCTCGAGGTCGGGCTGCGTGGGCGTGTCGTCACGCAGCGCTGGCGCCAGGTTGGCCTGTGGAACGCGCAACGGCAGCCCTGACGGCGTGAACTCGGCCACAGATTGCTGCTCCGGTTCGGCTGGCGTTTCTTGGGGTCGTGGCTCCGGGTCCTTCGCCGGTTCGGGGACCGGTGTCGGGACGGGCG
>NZ_SMJZ01000266.1 GCF_004348345.1 Nonomuraea longispora | reverse complement strand
GGGTGACCCTGGGCGGCGGGACGGTCGGGGACGACCTGCGGCAGCAGGTAGACGAGGGCGATGGCGGTCAGCGCCAGCGCGGGGGCGCCCAGCAGCACGAGCTCCACCGCGGAACGGGCGCCGTCGCCGGTGAACACGCCGAGCACCAGCGAGAACATGCCACCCACCGCGCCCATCCCCAGCCCGGCCACCGCGGCGTACGCGACGGGCTTGGCCTTGGGCGAGGGCTCGCCGAGCTTGGTGAGGAGGAGCACGGACCCCACGAACAGGGCGACCACGTACGGGCTCGTCATGTCGAGGGTGTTCCACGACGCGCGTTCCATGATGGTCGTGTCGGGGTCGCCGACGAGCACGCGCCCGATCCTCACGAGCACGTACACCAGCCCCAGGACGACCATGGCCCAGGCGGCCGGCTCCCTCAGCCGGGCTACGTCAAATTTGCTCACAACTACCCCCATCGGACCCTTTAGCCCGAAGGGAGTTTGCCACATCACCGACGAGGCTCGCGGGAGTCCCAGAAACCTCTTCCATCCCAATTCTACAAATACCCGCACGTACAGGGGTCTCAGTGGGTTGAGAACCGGTCCAGGGACAGCCCTGCCGGAGCCCGGTGGAAGACTGGGCCGCATGCACATCGTGTCCCTCGCCGGCGGCATCGGCGGCGCCCGTTTCCTGCGCGGCCTGCGCGCGACCGAGCCAGACGCCTCGATCACCGTCATCGGCAACACGGGTGACGACATCACCCTGTTCGGCCTGCGGGTCTGCCCCGACCTCGACACTGTGATGTACACGCTGGGCGGCGGCATCGACGAGGAGCAGGGCTGGGGCCGGGCCAAGGAGACCCACGTCGTCAAGGAGGAGCTGGCGGCCTACGGCGTGGAGCCGCAGTGGTTCGGGCTGGGCGACCGCGACTTCGCCACCCACATCGTGCGCTCGCAGATGCTGGAGGCGGGCTATCCGCTCTCGCAGATCACGCAGGCGCTGTGCACGCGCTGGCAACCCGGCGTGCGGCTGCTGCCGATGACCGACGACCGCTGCGAGACCCACGTCGTGATCGAGGACGAGCGCGGCAAACGCGCCGTGCACTTCCAGGAGTGGTGGGTACGCCTGCGAGCCTCGGTGCCCGCCCAGTCGTTCGCGCTGGTGGGGGCCGACACGGCCAAGCCCGCGCCCGGCGTGCTGGAGGCCGTCGCGCAGGCCGACGTGGTCATCCTGCCGCCGTCCAACCCGGTGGTGAGCATCGGCACGATCTTGCAGGTCCCGGGCATCCGCGACGCCCTGCTGCCCAAGACCGTGGTCGGCGTCTCGCCGATCATCGGCGGCGCGCCGGTCAGGGGCATGGCCGACGCCTGCCTGACGGCCATCGGGGTGGAGACGACCGCGCAGGCCGTCCTGGAGCTGTACGGCTCCGACCTGATCGACGGCTGGCTCGTGGCGGAGGAGGACCACGCGGTCGCCCTCGACGACGTCAGGGTGCTCGCCGGGCCGCTCCTCATGCACGACCGCGACGCCGCCGCCGGCATCGCCCGCACCGCACTCGACCTCGCCCTGGAGCTCGCCCGATGACCGCCTCCCAGCACCCGGCCCCCGAGCCCGGCACGCAGCGCCCTGCCGAGCCCCCGGCCGCCTCCCCACGGACGACCGCTCCCGCCGGAGCCGGGGCCGGGGCTGCCTCGCGGCGTATCGAGGTGGTCGCCGTCACGGGCATCGGCGAGGTACGGCCGGGTGACGACGTGGCGGCCCTGCTCAAGGACGCCGGGCTGCGTGACGGCGACATCGTGGTCATCACCTCCAAGATCGTGAGCAAGGCGGAGGGCCGGGTGCGGCGGGCGCCCGACCGCACACAGGCCATCGAGGACGAGACCGAGCGCGTGGTCGCCCGGCGCGGCGACACCGTGATCTCCCAGACCCGCCAGGGTTTCGTGATGGCCGCCGCCGGCGTCGACGCCTCCAACACCGAGCCCGGCACCGTGCTGCTCCTGCCTCTCGATCCCGACGCCTCGGCCAGGCGCGTCAGGGCCGGTCTGAGCGTGCGCGCCGGGGTGATCGTCTCCGACACGTTCGGCCGGCCGTGGCGCAACGGTCTCACCGACGTGGCCATCGGCGCGGCGGGCGTGCGGCCGCTCGACGACTTCCGCGGCGCGTCCGACGGCTACGGCAACGAACTCAGCGCGACGGTCACGGCGTTGGCCGACGAGATCGCGAGCGCGGCCGAGCTGGTCAAGGGCAAGCTCGACGGGGTTCCCGTGGCGATCGTGCGCGGGCTGCCCCACCTGGTCACCGACGACGACGGGCCGGGCGTCAGGCCGCTCGTCCGCCCGGCCGACGAAGACCTGTTCCGTTACGGCTCGCGCGACGTCGTGTTCGCCCGCAGGACGATCAGGGAGTTCGCCGACCGGCCGGTCGATCCGGCGGCCGTGCGCAGGGCGGTGGCGGCGGGCATCGCCGCGCCGGCGCCGCACCACACGACCCCGTGGCGGTTCGTGTTGGTCGAGTCGCCCGAGACGAGGACGAAGCTGCTCGACGCGATGCGCGAGGCGTGGATCGCCGATCTGCGCGGCGACGGGTTCACCGAGCAGTCGATCGCCAAGCGGGTCAGGCGCGGCGACGTGCTGCGCAACGCGCCCTACCTCGTGGTGCCGTGCCTGGTGACGGAGGGCTCCCACACCTACCGCGACGAGCGGCGCAACGCCTCCGAGCGGGAGATGTTCGTCGTGGCGGCGGGCGCCGGGGTGGAGAACTTCCTCATCCAGCTCGCCGTCGAAGGGCTGGGCTCGGCGTGGGTGTCGTCCACGATGTTCTGCCGGCCCGTCGTGCGTGAGGTGCTCGGCCTGCCCGGGTCGTGGGATCCGATGGGCTGCGTGGCGGTCGGGCACGCGGCCGCGCCGCCGCGCGAGCGGGCGCCGCGTGACCCCGACGATTTCATCGTCACGCGTTGACCGGGTGACGGAACTCCGGTCAAGTGGGGCATTTACCGTTAGGAAACTTTCCTTTACATTTGCTCTACCCCCCATGTAAAGGAGCCGCCGGATGAGAAGGATCCTCACCTTGTTCGCCGCGGTGGTGGTCGGGCTGGCCACCACGGTGTTCAACACCGCACCGGCGTTCGCCCACGGCTACGTGAACTCGCCGCCCAGCCGCCAGGCCAACTGCGCCCAGGGCAAGGTGCCCGACTGCGGCAGCATCGTCTGGGAGCCGCAGTCGGTGGAAGGGCCGAAGGGCCTGCGCAGCTGCCACGCCAACCTCCCGCAGTTCGCCCAGCTCAGCGACGAGAGCAAGCCGTGGCCCGTCGCCTCGGTGGGCGGCACGACCACCTTCACCTGGACTTTCACCGTCCAGCACGCCACCCGTGACTTCGAGTACTACATCGGCGGCACGCGGGTGGCCGTCGTCGACGGCGGCGGCCGGCAGCCCCCGCCCACCGTGTCGCACACGGTGAACCTCTCCGGGTTCTCCGGACGGCAGAAGATCCTGGCGATCTGGAACATCGCCGACACGGCCAACGCCTTCTACTCCTGCATCGACGTAAACATCGGCGGCGGGAACAACCCCAACCCGTCCCCCCACCGTCACGCCGACTCCTGACCCGACCCCGACCGATGACCCGACGACGCCCTCGGGCACCTGGAAGGCCGGCACGGCGTACACGGCCGGCAGCACGGCGGCCTACAACGGCGCCACCTACCGGTGCGTCCAGGCGCACACCGCCATCGCCGGATGGGAGCCGCCCAACGTGCCCGCGCTCTGGCAGCGCGTCTAAGGGCGTGTATCGAAGTCGATCGGCCAGGATGCGGCGGGGCCGTGTCCTGGGCCGCCCGCCACCCGAACGTGGCACCTGGCTCGCGTCGATGACCTCGGTGAACTGCGGGCTGTCTCGGTGCTGTCCGCGGTCAACACGATGGCCAGCGGCCTTCGGCCCACGCTGACGCGTCCTGGGTGGCGGTGACACGTTCGGCCGGGTCCAGCCGCCCGCGCGCGACCTGTTCGGCGTAGACCAGCATGATCGGAATCTTGAACACGGAGGCGGCGACCACCCGGCGGTCGGCATTCACCCGTCAGCCGCCGCCGGTGTAAACCGGCCTGGCCGGGAGGACGGTGGCGAGCCAGGCCACCACGCCCACCAGCAGGACGCAGGCGGGAACGAGCCACAACGGCCCGGCCGGCCACGGGCGTCCGAGGAAGCTCATGCTCAGCGTGGTCAGCGGAACGGCAGCCAGCACAACGCCGGCTCCGGCCGCAGCCCCGGCGGTCAGCACGGCCTCCCAGCAAAGCATCCTGCGGAGCTGGCCGGGTGTGGTCCCCAAGCGGAGCAGCGCGCGGAATTCCTCCCGCCTGGCCGTCGTGGTCGCCACCAAGCGGTTGGCGACCACGACTAGCACATATCCCAGGAGGACAACGAGGACCGCCAGGTTCACCACGACCTCGGCGGGGAAGGCGCCTGGCCGCGTGATCAGCGGCGTCTCGGTCGTCTCCGTTCCTGGCCATCGCGCGAGTAGGGCGCCGAATTCCGGTGCGCCCGACGACGCGGGGCGTACCAGGATGGCCGCGGCGAGCCCCGTCGTGGTGTGACCGGCGGCAAGATCGCGGGAGACGATGAGCGGCCCGAAGCCGAGCGCGCGCCGGTAGGTCGCCACCACACGGGCCCGAACGGCCGCGCCGTCCCCCATGACGAGGTCGCGGCTCTCGCCCACCGCACCCACGCGCTCGTCCACGGCGATCGCGGCTCCTTGGAGGTCGCTCAGGCTGCCGTGGGCGACGCCGAGGTCGATCACTCCGTTCGCGTCGGGACCGAGCACTAGGGCGGTCCTGTCCTGCAGGCCGGCATCGTCTCCGAAAGCGAGCTGGCGGGTGAGCACGGTGGTCGTGGCGATCGAGGTGGCGGCGCGTACGCCGGGCGTCGCGCGTACCTCGGACACGAGACCGTGAGGGACGCCGCCGAGGCGGTCGGCCGTGATGGCCCGCACGCCGCGCAGGCCGAGCGCGGCCTCGTCGGCCCTTGCCGTCATGATCGTGGTCTGGGTGAGCGTGAAGCTGAGACCGAGGGTGACCACCATGCCCATGGCCGCGACTGCGCCCGCGGTCCTGAGCGCGTACCCGCGCGCGTTGTTGACGGCCAGCCAGGCGGCGGTGGAGATCCGGGCAGGCAGGTTGTCGGCGAGCGCGCCGGTCGCTGTCCGTACGAGGTGAGGGCCGGCCAGCGCCAGCCCGATCACCGCCAGCAGGGCGGCATTCGCCGGGCCGATCACCGCAGCCTCGGTGCGGATCAGCAGCGGGGTGATCGACAGCACCAGTGAGGCCGGCATCAGCAGCATGCCGACGGCGGTCCGGGCCTTCGAGGGTTCTCTTGGCTCGCTGCGCGACTCGGCCAGCGCCGTCGGCACCGACGCCCGCGACACTCGCAGCGAGGCCGCCCACGCCGAGCCCCTGACCACCGCCGCCAGCAGCAGCGTGGCCGCCAGCGCCGAGAGCGGGCTGTACACCAGGGGCAGCGCAGCCGGAAGCGCGCCTGTCGACACGAGCAGGCCGCCGAATCGGCCGGCCAGGTGGTAACCGAGCACGATCCCCGGGGCGAGCGCCGCCGTGGCCGCCACGGCGGCCTGGATCGCGATCGTCCGTCTGACCTGGCGTGGGGTCGCGCCTGCCGCCCGCATCAGAGCCAGGTCGCGGCGTTGCCTGTTGATCGACATCGACAGGCTGCCGCCGACCACGAAGCCGACGACGAGCAGACTGATGCCTCCGATGGAACCTGACAGGACGATGAGCAGTCCGCGGGCGGTGGCCATGCCAGGAGATTCGGCGTCGCCGATGAAACGTCCTGTCGCCACCTCGTATCGTTCGCCGAGAAGCTTGCGAAGCTCGACTGCCACGGCTTCGATGTTCGCGCCGGGGGGCGAGGCGTAGGGCGATGAGGTCGACGGTTTTCGCGCGTGGCCCAGACGTCCGGCCGGCCAGGTCGGCCGCGGTGGCATCGGCGAAATAGAGGCCAGGAGCGTCCACCAGTGCGGTCACCCGGTAGACACCCGACCTGCCGCCGGCCACGAGCCGGACCTCTTGGCCGAGCCGGCCGCGCGGCAGGGCGACCTCGCCGGGACCGCGGGGCGCACGGCCGGCTCGCAACGATCCGGTGAGCGTGAGCGACGACCAGCCATGGCCCGCGGTCGCCGGATCGCCTTCAACCGCCGGGACCTCCGAACTCGGAACGACGACGGCGGCGGGAAAACTTACGTCCCCCGTAGCATCAGCCACCCCGGGAAACCCGATCAGCCGGGTAACCAACGACGTCGGCAGCACGGCCCGTTCTGGCAAGGCCACCGGCAGATCTTCCTTCCGCGGAAGGGATTGCCTGGCCGAGACCACCACGTCGGCGTGAACCAGCCGCTGTGCGGTCACGCTGGACCGCAACCCCGACTCCGCGATCACTCCGGTCGCGACAACCAGTGCCATTCCGCCCAGCACGGCGCAGAACACCGCTACCAGCCCGCCGATCCTGGACAAGGCCAGAGAGGTTCTGATCACTGAGGAACCCCTTTCGAAGTCATGCGCGGTTCGCCGTCGAGCCGGGCCAGCCGTGCGGCGAGGTCGTCAGCGGAGGGGGCATGGAGGAGGCCCACCACCTTCCCGTCCACCATGATCAGCGTCTGGTGGGCGCGTGCGGCGGCGACCGGGTCGTGCGTGACCATGATCACGGTTTGGCCGAGCTCGTCGACCAGTTCCCGCAACAGGTCGAGCACCTGTGTCGCGCTGCCGCGGTCGAGGGCGCCGGTGGGTTCGTCGGCGAAGACCACGTCGGGGCGGGCCGCCAGGGCGCGCACGATCGCCGCACGCTGCTCCTGGCCGCCTGACAGCTCGGGGGGCCGATGCCGCAGCCGGTCGCCGAGCCCCACCCGCGCCACGAGTTCACGCAGCCAGGACCGGTCCGGGCGGAGCCCGGCCAGCCGCAGCGGCAGCGTGATGTTGTCCTGCACGCTGAGCGCGGGCAGCAGGTTGTAGGACTGGAAGACGAAGCCCACATGTCTTCTGCGCAGCTCCGTCCGCTTGGTCTCCGAGAGCCGGGCGAGGTCCACGCCGCCGATCACCACCGAGCCCGACGTGGGTGGGTCCAGGCCCGCCGCGCAGTTGAGCAGCGTGGTCTTGCCGGACCCTGACGGGCCCATCACGGCGACGAACCTGCCTCGTGGGAAGGCGAGCGTGACCTCGTCAAGGGCGCGTACCTCGCCATAGGCCTTGGTGACCCGGTCCAAGGTGACGACGTGGCTCACCGGCGGCCGGACCTGACGTGGTGCACGATGAGGCCGGTGATGCAGGCGACCGCCACGAGCCCTGAGGGGAATCCGACGAGCAGGCTGCCACGGCCGATCGTGCCGGCGACGATGTTGACGGATACGGCGATGACGAGGATCGCCCACAACAGGGCACGCAGCGCCCAGCCGTTTCGTCGGGATGCGGGCCGCCGCTGTTCTTGGGGGCCGATACGGTAGGGATCGTCCATGCCCCCAGACGTTAGGGACGCGCCGCGGCCGCGGGGACCCCGCCACCTGGCCAATCGTGGTAGAGCTGGCTGGAATGGCGCCGCCTTGAGGCTGACTTAGGGTGTCGGCTGTGACAGGTGACGCCTTCGAGGCGCTGGACCGCCTCGCGGGAGGGCTGGGCACCGCCCTGCTCGCCTTGGCGACGGTGGCCGGCTGGGTGGTCGTCGGACCCGCATGCCTGATCGGGATCGGACTGCCGATGGTGCAGCCGATGCTGTCCGTGACCCGATCGGTGGCCGAGCGGGAACGAGCCAGGCTGGGCCGCTGGGGCGAGCACGTGGTCAGCCCCTATCCGGCCACGAGGCCCGCCAAAGGCTGGCGCACTGATCCGGCGACCTGGCGCGACCTGGCCTGGCTCGCCGTCCACAGCGCCGTGGGTCTCCCGCTCGGCCTCGTTGGGATCACTCTGCCGATCATGGGGGTGCGCGACGCCTCGTTTCCCCTGTGGTGGCACCTCCTGCCCGAGGGTGAAACCGGCTCCTCCCTCGGCATTCCCGTACACACCTGGCCCGGCGTGATAGCGGTTGGCCTGTCGGGGTTCGTCTGGCTGGCCATCAGCATACTGTGCGGCCGCCCGATCGCCCGTCTTCAGTCCCTGCCCGGCCGGCGGCTGCTCAGCCCGCACCCGTCCGTGGACCTCTCCGAGCGGGTCGCCCGGCTCACCGCCACCCGGGCCGGCGCTCTCGCCGCGCACGCGGCCGAACTCCGCCGCATCGAACGCGCACTCCACGACGGTGCGCAAAACCGGCTGCTCGCAGTCGTCGTCATGGCCACGGCGGCCAAGCGAGCACTGGAACGTGACCCGGCGAACGTCGGGCCCGCGCTCGACCGTGTCCAGCTGGCCGCCGAGCAGGCGCTGACCGAGCTGCGCGGCGTAGTCCGCAGCATCCTGCCACCGATCCTGGCGAATAGGGGCCTCGCGGGCGCGCTCAGCGCGGTCGCGGCCGACTCCGCCATCCCTTGCGACCTTCGCGTGGGCCAACTCGGGCACCTGCCCCTGTCTGTGGAGGCGACCGCCTACTTCACGGTCGCAGAGGCGTTGACCAACGCAGGCAAGCACAGCAGGGCCACACGTCTCAGAGTCGAAGCCGCCAGACACGGCGAGGTTCTCCGAGTTGAGGTGGAGGACAACGGTATCGGAGGCGCATGGGAACGCGGCGGATCGGGCCTGGCCGGCATCCGCCGTCGTGTGGAAGCACACGACGGCACATTCACACTTACCAGTCCCCAAGGCGGGCCGACGAGGATGAAGGTGGAACTACCGTGCGCATCGTGATCGCTGAGGACGACACCCTGCTGCGTGAAGGACTGGTCATGCTGCTCGGCGGGGAAGGCTTTGAAGTCGTCGCGGCCGTCTCGAATCCGCAGGAGTTCCTCGCCGCGGTCGCCTGGCACTCCCCTGACGTGGCGGTGGTGGATGTCCGCATGCCGCCCACCCATACCGACGAAGGTATCCAAGCCGCGGTGGAGGCCAGGCGGTCACACCCCGGGCTGGCCGTGCTCGTGCTGTCCGCCTATGTCGAGCAGGCGTTCGCCACCGAACTGCTGGCCGGCGGCGCCCGTGGTCTGGGGTACCTGCTGAAGGAGCGCGTGGGGCAGTTCAAGGAGTTCCTCGACGCGCTGAAGCGGGTGGCCGCCGGTGGCGTGGCCATCGACCCCGAAGTGGTCGCGCAACTGTTCACCCGCCGCCGTGGCCCGCTGGACCGCCTCACCGTCAGAGAGCGGGAGGTGCTCGCGCTGCTGGCCGAAGGGCTCGGCAACATCGTGATCGCAGAGCGTCTGCAGATCACGGAGGGCACGGTGCACAAACACATCAGCAGCATCTTCGGCAAGCTCGAACTGGCACCGACCGAACGCGTGAGCCGCAGGGTCATCGCAGTCCTGCGCTATCTGGAAGGGTGACACGCTCTGCGTCTTGCGAGGCATGCAGCCGCTCGGCGGCTCACCGGCGATGCTCATCGACGGTCCGCACCGACGTCCGCAGGACAGGGGGCGTTCTCGGGTGCGCTGATCCATGCGGGACTTGCGGCTGGCGGTTCCTTCCCGCGGCACGTCTCCGCTTCGCGAACGGCACAGGACGCTGCCCGGACGCCCTACGCGGGTCTCAGGTCGTCGGCTTGCAGGTGGGGTGGCAGAGGCGGCGGGCCAGGGCGGCCAGGAAGACGTCGATGATCTCCTCCGGCTTTCTCGCCGCGTGCAGCGAGCCGTTCGCGGCGTCCGCGATCTGCGACAGGCTCTCCCGGTCCACGTCCTTGCCGAAGGCGATGATGATGATCTGAACGGGCCTGTCAGGGTCCCACCCGCGCCGCAACGCGTCGAGGAGCCGCGCGCGGTCCGTGCCCTTGCCGTCGTCGCGGCCACCGGTGATCACCAGCAGCGAGTTGTTCATCTCCTCGCGGTAGTCGCCGCTGACCTTGCGGAATCCGCTGAGGATCGAGTCGTAGAGCGAGCTGTCCGCCTTCGGATGGGCGGCGATCGTGCGGGTCAGCTCGTCCAGCCGGCTGCGCCGGATCACCTGCCCCGACTCGGGTTCGTTGATCGGCCCGAGCGTGACCAGCTCCCGGTGGTCCCTGATGCCGCCGAGCCGGTCGGCGAACTCCCACAGGCCCATGTGTGTGGAGTCGGGGAACAACCTCAGCCCGATCCGGGCCGCGTCGAGCGCCACCCTGATCCTGGGTCTGCCGTTCATCTTCTCCGCCATGTGCTTGGAGGCGTCGGCCAGCACCAGGATGTTCGTCGGCGGGGCCAGCCTGCTCCAGGCGGCCAGCGCCGCGTCGATGTCCTGCGCCGACACCGACGGCCTGGTCCTCGGCGCCGCCGAGGGGATCTGCGGCCCAGGAGAGAGCGGCCCCTGCCGCCCGTCCCCCGACCTG